>JBOGGX010000276.1:0-10118 GCA_050744245.1 Acidimicrobiales bacterium | reverse complement strand
CGATGTCGGTGGCCACAGCCGATGTCCCGCACGCCGCCGCCTCGGTGAGCGACATGCCCCAACCCTCGGCCGCCGAGGTCAGGTGATCGTGGCGGCGCCCGCCGTCTAGGTCGGGATCATGTCGTGGGGGTTGAGCACGAACTTCTTGGCGGCGCCCTGGTCGAAGTCCTTGTAGCCCTGCGGGGCATCGTCCAAGGAGATCGGCGTGGCGCTGACGGCCTTCGCGATCTGCGCCTTCTCGTTCAGGATGAGGTTCATCAGCTTGCGGTTGTAGCGCTTCACCGGGCACTGGCCCGTGGTGAACGAGTGCGACTTCGCCCAGCCCAGCCCGATGCGGACCCCGAGCTGGCCGATCTTGGCGTTCTCGTCGACCCCGCCCGGGTCCCCGGTGACATAGAGGCCGGGGATACCCAGCGCAGCACCGGCGCGAGCGATGGTCATGACGTCATTGAGGACCGTGGCCGGCTCCTCGCCGGCGCCCGCCCCGTGGCCCCGCGCCTCGAAACCAACCGCGTCCACGGCCGCGTCGACGACAGGCTCACCGACGATCTCCTCGATCATGTCGGCCAGCTCGGCGTCTTGGCGGAGATCGACGGACTCGCAGCCGAAGCTGCGCGCCTGCTCGAGTCGCTCGGGGATCATGTCCCCGACGATGACCACCGCCGCGCCAAGCACTTGGGAGGCGTGGGCGGCCGCCAGCCCGACGGGGCCGCCGCCGGCGACGTACACGGTGGAGCCGGTGGTCACCCCCGCGGAGAAGGCGCCGTGGTAGCCGGTCGGGAAGATGTCCGAGAGCATGGTGAGGTCGAGGATCTTGTCGAGGGCCTGGTCGCGGTCGGGGAACTTCAGCAGGTTGAAATCGGCGAACGGCACCATCACGTACTCGGCCTGGCCGCCGATCCAGCCGCCCATGTCCACGTACCCGTAGGCCGCGCCGGGGCGTGCGGGGTTGACGTTGAGGCAGATGCCGGTCTTGCCCTCGTGGCACTTGCGGCAGCGGCCGCAGGCGATGTTGAACGGTACCGAGCAGACGTCGCCGACCTTGACGAACAGCACGTCGTCACCGACCTCCACCACCTCGCCGGTGATCTCGTGCCCGAGGCTCTGGCCCACCGGTGCGGTGGTGCGGCCCCGCACCATGTGCTGATCGCTGCCACAGATGTTGGTCGAGACGATCTTGAGTATGGCGGCGTGCAGAGCCTTCTTTTCGAAGCCCAAGCCCCTGACCACGTCATCGGGCAGCTCCAACTTCGGATAGTCGATGGACTCGACGCTGACCTCTCCCGGTCCCTGGTACACGACTACGCGGTTGTCTGGCATATCGGGGCTCCTTTCCTGATCGGAGGGTGCGATGAACTCGTCGCGACGACCGCCTCCTGTGTCGAAACCGGGCGGCGAGCCCCTCTCCTGGGCCCGTTACAGCACCGCCTGGTGGACGAGACCAGCCCGCACACTAGGGAGGGCGCCAGCTCGCGTCACTAGCCTCCCGGCCGGTTCCGACCTGACCGGAAGGACAGTCAGCGCTCCTCGAGGAGCCCGAGCCGGCTGGCCTCGAAGGCGACCTCGGCGCGATGCCGCACATCCAGCTTGCGCATGACATTGCGCACGTGGAACTTGACCGTGCTCTCGCTGAGGAAGATGGCGGCGCCGATCTCCCGATTGCTGAGCCCTTCCGTGATTGACTTGACCACTTCTCGCTCGCGGGCGGTCAGCCGGGGTCCGGTCGGCTGCTGCGCACCCTTGCCCGCGATCGAGCGCGCGACAACGGCGGCGCTGCGGCTGTCGAACCCCGACTCGCCGCGGGCTACCGCCCGAATGATCTTGACCAGCTCCACCGCGTCGACGTCTTTGAGGACGTATGCGTGAGCGCCGCGCCGGAGCGCCTCGAGCACCAGTCGCTCCTCGAGGAACGTCGACAGCACGACCACACGGGTCGCCGGCAGCCGCTCGACGATCCTGCTGCAGAGAGCGAGTCCCTCGCTATCGTCGTCGGGACCGAGCCGAAGGTCGAGAACGACGATCTCGGGCCGGCTGCTCTCCGCCACCCGTAGCCCCTCGGGCGCGGTGCCGGCCTCGCCGACGACGGTGATGTCGGGCTCGAGCTCGAGGATCGATCGCAGCCCGCGCCGCACGACTGCGTGGTCGTCGACGATCAGGACTCGCGTGGCCACCGGAATCGCGCTCAGCCCTCGAGATCCTGCAACCGCACCGTGACCTCCAGCCGGACGCCGCCGCCGCGGCGCGGCGCGAACCGCGCTTCAGCACCGAGTTCGCGGACCCGTTCGGCCATGTCGAGTAGGCCGCGGTGCGATCCATCCGCGGCGGCGCGGTCGAGGCGACGCTGTAGCAACCGTGGGTCGCCGTTGCTGTCGTCGGCGACCGCGAGCTTCAGCCCGCGGTCGCCGTAGCGCAGGGTGACCCACGCCCGTCCGGCGTCGGCATGGCGGGCGATGTTGAACAGCGCCTCCCGGGCAATCTGCAAGAGGGCGTGAGCGGTCGTCGGCGCGAGCCACCGCTGGGCGCCGCGCGTACGCATGACGATCTCGAGGTCGGTGGTGCTCCGCAGCTCGTCGACGAGATCCCGCAGGGCGCGGCTGAGGCCACCGGGCTCGCCGGGCGGTGAGAGCTCGAAGATCACGGAGCGGACCTGAACGAGGGCGGAACGCGCCAGCTCCTTGGCGATCGCGATGTGGTCGGAGACGGGCGAGGCGGCCGGCAGGTGTCGGCCGCACCACTCGAGGCTCATCCCGATGCCAACGATGTGCTGCGACACGCTGTCGTGCAGCTCGCGCGCGATCCGGCCGCGCTCCTGGCTGAGGAGCTGCTGGCGCCGCGCCTCCTCCAGGCCGCGGCGGGCGCGCTCGAGTTGGCCGCTTCGGTGCTCGAGGGCGCCTGCGTGATCCTCGGCCTGGGTGCGAAACCGCTCGCCCTCCTGGAACAACCAGGCGATGTGCACCGCAACGGCGGCCTGATTGGCGAGCGTGCCGAGGATCGAGAGATCGCTCTCGTCGAGCTCGGGCGCTTCAGGGAGGCCAACGGCGAGGGTGCCGAACAGATCTCCCGCCAGAAACATGCGCGCCCCAACCGCACCCCGGTCCTGGCCCCCGATCACGGCATCGGTCTCGCCCTCTGGCCGGGCGGTGAGCGGCGACAGCTCGGGCGGGGCGCTGGCCCAGCTGCGGGCCACCCTCCCGCTGGAGTACCGCACGATCAGGGGCGGCAGCTCCTCGTCCAGCGCGTCGCCCGCGAAGGCCATCGCCGCCCATCGCGCCGAGAAGTGGTGAGCGGCCGCTTCGACGACCGCCTCGCAGAGGGCGACCGGCCCCTCGGTCGTGGTGCAGAGGGCGGCGGAGATCTCCTTGAGCGTGTCGATCGAGCGCTCGAGGCGATCCGACTTGCTTCTCCAGGCCGAGTAGTAGGTCGGCTTCGACGACCTGACGCCGACCAATCGCTCGAGCAGCCGCTGCTGACCTGCCGAGGTACGCGCCGGCTCACCAGGCGGCGTGGCAGATGCGCTCGACATCGTCCTTGCCCACGGGCCGAGGGTTCGTGGAGATGTAGGCATCGCGGAGCGCGCTGGCGGCGAAGCGGTCGAAGTCCGCGGGGTCGACGCCGAGCTCGCGCAACCCGGCCGGAATGTTCAGGCGCCGGGCGAGCGCCTCCACCTTCGCCACCGCCGCCTCGGCGGCCTCCGGCGCGGCAAGGCCCTGCGTCAGAACGCCTAGCGCGGACGCCACGTCGACGTAGCGCTCTGCGTGCGTCTCGGCGTTGAACCGCATGACGAACGGCAGCAGGACCGCGTTCAGCAGTCCGTGCGGGAGGTCGAGCGCGCCACCGATCTGGTGCGAGATCGCGTGCGTCGCCCCGAGGAGCGCGTTGGTGAAGGCGATCCCCGCCTGCAGGCTGCTCCTGGCCATCCCCTCGCGGGCGGCAAGGTTCCAATCGTCCTCCACGGCCGCGGGGAGGTGGGCAACGATCCCCCGGATCGCCGCCAGCGAGTGCTCTCTGCTCAGGAAGTCGGCGGCGTTCGACACCGCCGATTCGATCGCGTGGCTGAGCGCGTCGAGACCGGTGTAGGCGGTGAGCTCTGGGGACATCGTGGTGAGCAGCTGGGGGTCGGTGATCGAGATGTCGGGAACGACCGCGCGCCCGCCGATGGTCGCCTTCCGGTGCAGCCGGGTGTCGGTAATGACGCAGAACTGGGAGACATCGGAGCCCGAGCCGCCCGTGCTCGGCACCATCACCATCGGAGGAATCGGACGCTTCACCGCATCCACACCCTCGTAGTCGAGGATTCGACCCCCGCTGCCGCTGAGGATCGCCACGGCCTTGGCGGTGTCGATGCTGCTCCCGCCGCCCACGGCGACGAGGACGTCGCAGCCGGTCGCCTCGTAGGCTTCGAACGCCGCCTCGACTTCCACGTCCTTCGGGTTGGGCGTCAGGTCGTGCCAGAGTCGGTACTCGATCTCCGCCTCCTTGAGGTGGGGCAGTGCCCGCTCGACCCAGCCGGCATCCATCACGCCCGGATCGGTCACGAGCAACGCCCGCCGACCGCCCACGCGCCGCACCGCGCCCCCGACCTCGGCCAGCGTGCCGACCCCGAAGATGACCTCGGGAATCAGAAATTGGCTCACGCGGCCGCGGCCTGCGGGCGGAACCTCCCCCGCCGTCCGTCGCCGCCCGCGGACCGACGCGACTGCCACCGCGTCAGGCATGGATGTGCCCCCTCCGGCTGCCGTCGGGCCCAGCCTCCCCTCGAATCGAACCCAACAGGACTGTACCCGAGGATGACGTTGTCGGGTGCCGCCCGGGTCAGGTGATCGTGGCGGCGGACTCGGCGGCCACCGAGGCCGAGGCGTCGAGCCAGCTGCGATGAAGGGCGGCGTAGGCGCCGTCACGGGCGAGCAGCTCGGCGTGGGTGCCCGCCTCCACCAGCACGCCCTGGTCGAGCACCAGCACCTGGTCCGAGCGTTCGGCGGTGGCCAGCCGGTGGGCGATCGTGATCGACGTCCTGCCCCTCGACAGGCTCTCGAGCGCACGGGAGATGCGGGTCTCGGTGGCGGGGTCGACCGCGGCGGTGGCCTCGTCGAGGATCAGGCAACCCGGGTTGGCCAGGTAGGCCCGGGCCAGCGCCACCAGCTGACGCTCGCCCACCGACAGGTGCTCGCCCCGCTCGCCCACCACGGTCTCGAGCCCGTGCGGCAGTCCGTCGACCCAGTCGTCGAGCCCGAGCTCGAGGAAGGCGAGGAACACGTCGTCACCGGACGCATCGGGCGATGCGAAGCGCACGTTCTCGGCGATGGTGGCGTCGAACAGGAACGTCTCCTGGGGGACCAGCATGAGCCGCCGCCGCAGCGACGCCAGCTTGACATCGCGGATGTCGACGTCGTGGACGAGGATGCGGCCCGCGCTCGGGTCGGCCAGCCGCACCAGCAGCTGCGCCAGGGTCGACTTGCCCGACCCGGTGGCCCCGACGATCGCGACCTGCGCCCCAGGCTCGGCCACGGCCGACACGGCGCGCAGCACCGGCACGCCGGGCAGGTACTCGAAGGACACCTCGTCGAACACCACCTGCGGCGGCGCCGCCGGCAGCTCGACGCCGGGCTCAGGGTCGGCGACGTCGAGCGGGGTGTCGAGCAGGTCGAGCACCTTGCGCCAGCCGGCCACCGCGGTCTGGGTCATGTCGAGGATCTCGGTGAACTCGGCCACCGGCTCGAGGAACAGGGTGACCAGGAACAGGAAGGCAATCAGGACGCCGGTGGTGAGCCCGGACTCCGGGCCGATGATCACCCCGGCGAGCACGACCGCGGCCACCGTGAGCGAGGCGAACGCCTCGCCCGACGGGAACAGCACGGCCGACAGCACCCCGGCCCGGATGAAGGAGCTCTTCTGCTCGTGGATCGCCTCGTCGGTCTTGACGATGGTGCGGTCCTCGACGCCGAAGCCACGGATGACCGCGGCCCCCATGACCGACTCGGAGACGGCCGAGAGCATCTCGCCCACCCGGGTGCGGACCAGGTCCCACGCGGCCAGCATCCGCTTCTGGAGGCTGCGCATGATGAGCCCCAGCGGGATCACGGCCACGATCGAGATCAGCCCGAGCGTCCAGTTGTAGACGAGCATGGTGATGGCGACCACGACGACCATGAGCCCGTTCACCAGCCAGGCCACGCCGCCCCACTCGAAGAAGCGGCTGAGCGTCTCGACGTCGGAGGTCACCCGCGACACCAGCACGCCTCGCTGCTCCTCGTTGTTCTGACGGAGGCTGAGCTGATGGACGTGGTCGAAGGCCCGGGTGCGGAGGCGGTACAGCGCCCGCTCCGACGAGCGAGCCAGCCGCGCCAGCGTGAACCGATTGGCCACGGTGGTGATGGCGACCACCACCAGCGCCGCCCCGCCCAGGGCCGCGATGGTGCCGGCCTTGACACCGTCGTCGGCCAGGCCCCGGTCGATGGCCTGCTGGACGATGATCGGGACCACCACCCGGCCGCCGGCGCCGATGAAGGCGAGGAACAGGGTCAGCTTGACCCCGTCGCGCAGCTCGGGGCTGGCCTTCCATCCTCGCCTGAGGATGGCCATGGTCTCCCCCGGCTCCACCCGGGTCTGGTTGGCGAACTCGGCGTCGCTCATGCTGGCCGCTGGGGGCTGCGCCCCCAGACCCCATCCCCGGACGGCTCGCTGGCGCTCACTCGCCCGGGCCCCGTTCGCTCGCTGCGCTCGCTCACGATGCTGGCCCCGCCGGCGCCGGCACGTGTGCCTCCCGGTCGGCCCGGTCGAGCTCATACGCCCTCACCAGCTGCTCGTAGCCGTGGCACCGGGCCAGCAGCTCGTCATGCCGGCCGTGGTCGACGACCCGGCCCTCCTCCATGTAGATGACCTCGTCGGCCAGGGCGATTGTCGACGGCCGGTTGGCCACGATGAGCGTCGTGGTCGCCGCGAGCCGGTCGGACAGCCGGCCGAGGATCGTCGCCTCGGTGGTCGGGTCGACCGCCGAGGTGGCGTCGTCGAGCAGGAGCAGGCGCGGCTCGCGAGCCAGGGCCCGGGCCAGCGCCACCCGCTGACGCTGACCACCCGACAGGGTCGCGCCCCGTTCGCCGACCACCGTGCGGTACCCCTCGGCCAGCCGGCTCACGAACTCGTGCGCCCCGGCCAGCAGGGCCGCCTCCATCATCGCCGAGTCGTCGTCGCCGAGGGTGATGTTCTCCTCCACCGTGTCGCCGAAGAGGAAGGCCTCCTGGAACGCGATGCCGACGATGGCTCGCAGCTCCTCGACCGTGTGGTCGGCCAGGTCGCGGCCGTCGATACCGATGTGGCCGCGCTGCGGCGTGAGCAGCCCGGCAACCAGGAGCATCAGCGATGACTTGCCCGAGCCGGTCGGACCGACCACGGCCACCCGACGACCCGGCTGGATGTCGATCGTCACGTCGTGGATCACCGGCTCGCCGTCCTCGTAGCCGAAGCTGACCCCTTCCACCTCGACATGGGCCCCGACGTCGGCGGGGCCGGATCCGTTGGCGACCGCGGGGGTAAGGCCATGCCTGGGGTGCGGCGGCTCGGCCAGCACCCGCATCAGCCGGTCGTAGCCGACCACGGCCCTGGGCATGTCGCCGAGCACATAGGCGATCAGGCGGAGCGGCCAGGTGAGCAGGGTGAACAGGCTGACGAACCCGACCACGGTCCCGACCGTGACCGCGCCCGACTCCACTCGCCACGCCCCCACCGCGATCACGGCCACGATGGCGACCGTGGGCACCGCGTCGAGCACGGTCTCGAACGTGGCCCGCAGCGTGGCGACCCGGATCTTGGCGTCACGCAGCCGTTCGGCCGACGCCCCGAAGCGGTCCCCTTCCAGCCGCTCGGCGCCGAGCGCCTTCACGGTGAGGGCGCCGTCGAAGCTCTCGTGGGCCACCGTCGAGACGCCGGCCACCCGTTCCTGGACCTCCTCGACCGGACGCTCGACGACCCGCTGGTAGAACAGGTTGAGCCCGATGATGAGCGGGAAGATCGTCAGCCCGACGAGCGCCAGCCAGGGGTCGGTCACGAGCAGCCAGATCATCGTCGTCACCAGGATGACGAGCACCCCCAGCGAGAACGGCACGGGCGACAACGACTCGGCCGCGGCGACGACGTCGGAGTCGGCGTGGGCGAGCAGTTGGCCGGTCGGCGTCCGCTGATGGAACTCGTACGGCACGTGGGTGTAGCGGGACACGACCCTGGACCGGAGGGTGGCGCCAATGCGGGCCACCGCGATCGTGGCGCCGACCCGCCGGGTCACGATGCCGGCCGCCTTGGCCAGACCGACGCCGACAATGAGGGCCAGGCCGGCCACCACGGTCGCCGTGGCCACATCGCCCTCCTCGAACCGGGGCAGGATGACCTTGTCGGTGACCCGGCCCAGCGCCCACGACGAGGCCACGGTCATGACGCCGTACACGGTGGCGCCGAAGACCCCGATCGAGAACGGCACCGGGTGGAGGGCGATCATCCTCGCCATCACCGTGACGCCCCGCCGGAGCATGCGCCCCTGCGACGTCGGCGCTTCCGGAGGCGCGTCGGTCGATGGGTCGGCCGCGGTCACCGGCGCACGTTAACGAAAGTTGACGCTTGTGATAAAGCGAGTTTGCTGTGAACTTCGCCACCCGGCCCGCCCGCCGCGCCTGAACGTGGCGGTCGCCCCGGCCGTAACCTACCCTCGGGTAACCCGAGCGGGAGGTGGCAATGGCGCAGATCGAGACGGCCCTGGACGAGGTGGCGCGGCGGGCCGACGAATGGGGTTCGCTAAAGCCGGTCCGGACCGACAGCGTGCCCTGGACGCTGTGGGAGAAGGCGAAGCAGTTCTTCTGGGATCCCGCGACCATCGATTTCAGCGAGGACAAGGCCCAGTGGGCCGCCATGCCCGAGGACGCCCAGCTGGCCGTGAGCGGGCTCGCCCGGGGCTTCATGGTCGGCGAGGAGGGCGTCACCCTCGACATCGTCCCCCTGCTCATGGCGGTCGCCGACGAGGGCCGGCTCGAGGAGGCCATCTACCTCACCAGCTTCACCTTCGAGGAGGCCAAGCACGTCGACTTCTTCCGGCGGTGGTTCACCGCGGTCGACGTCGACATCTTCGCCATGGAGCGGCTCAACGACCAGCGCATGCACGAGAACGGTCTCGAGCCGCCGGATCGCCAACGCACCAACGGCATGTTCGAGCGCGAGCTGCCCCGGTCGATGCGACGGCTGCTCACCGATCGGTCCCCCGAGGCGTTCCTCGACGCCTCGGTCACCTACAACCAGTTCGTCGAGGGCTGCCTGGCCAACGCCGGCTACAAGGTGTGGGGCGAGCTGTTCGAGTCGCTCGGCGTGTTGCCCGGCCTGCGCGAGGGCCTGTCGTGGATCCGCAAGGACGAGTCGCGGCACATCACCTACGGCACCTACCTGGCCCGCCGCATCCTGGCCGCCCGGCCCGACCTCATCGGCGTCGCCCGCGACCGCATGTTCGAGCTGCGCGACTTCTACTTCAGCGAGGAGCTGGTGCTGGTCCCGCCCGAACAGCTCGACGAGGCCGACGTCGCCGGGCGCATGCTCATCAACTTCCGCGACTACGCCCTCATGCAGGTCGAGCGGCGCATCAAGGTCCTCGAGGCCGCGGCCGGCCTGTCCACCGCCGCGGCCGAGGCGGGCGAGGGCACCGAGGAGGCCGAGGCCGAGCTGGCCGAGATCTCGGTGTAGCCAAGCTACTCGGGCTCGGGCGGATCGGGTGCGCCCTCGAGGTGGCCGTAGAGCACGGTCTCCTCGCCGGTGCTGATCCCGATGCCCGCAGCCTGGTCGGCCTGGAGCGCAGAGGCGGCGTCGACGTGGAACGTGCCCGTCGAGCGAACGGCGACGAACGAGCCGGCGGCGAACCGTGTGTCGTCACTGCGACGCAACCAGATCTGGTACACGGTCCCCGGCTCGAGCCCCTCGACCTCGAGTGCGATGTCGGTGCCCCAGCCCCTGGGCTCGAGCACGGCGGTCGCCGTGGCCGACCCGCCGGCCGGACCGGTCAGCGCGACCTCCTCGCCGACCGGGCCGCCCGGGCGGGTCAGCACCCCCACCGCCAGGACCGCCCCCACCAGCGCCGCCGCCGCAGCCACGAC
>JBOGGX010000275.1:0-11320 GCA_050744245.1 Acidimicrobiales bacterium | reverse complement strand
ACCGGCGGCGGTCTTGCGGCGCCGGCACCACCGTTCCAGCGTCGCTCGCTCCTCGGCGGTCACAGCGATCTCGACGGTGGGGCGTCCTCGGCGGGCCATGAGCGTTCCCCCATGCTGGCTCACCGGGACGAACACGCCCGCACCAACCGAAATTCCCACCCACCCACAAATCTCGAACAACTTCTGTGTCAGGACACTAGGCCCTCCGCAGCGACGCCATCCGCCGCAACCCGGCCGACGGTGTCCGGCTGGTTCGAGGTCGCCGGCGCGAGATGAACATCCTGACCGCGGACCAGGTGTTGTCGCTGGCGGAGGAGATCACCGTTCCGCCGCGCCCAGCCCGGCACCCGGTGTGGTCCTGGTCGGAGTACGGGCTGCTGGTTCGGTTGACGGCATGGACTGGATTGCGCCCCGGGGAACTCGGCGCCCTGCGCGTCGGCCGAGTCCACCTCGACGAGGCGAGCATCGATGCGGACGAGTCAGTTGCGGAGATTGGGGGGAGCCTGGTCTGCGGCCCGCCCAAGACCTACGCCCGCCGCCGAGTCCCGGTGCCCACCGACCTGATCGCCGAGGTCGCCGACCATCTGGCCACTCGACCGCGGGACTCGGACGCGCTCGTCGTCACCGCTCCAGATGGTGGTCCACTTCGGCATGGGAATTTCTGCAACCGCTTCTACAAGCCCGCGGTGGTGCGCGCCGGCCTCGACTCCATGACGCGATTCCACGATCTGCGACACACCGCCCGCGGCCCTGATGATCGCCGAGGGAGCCCACCTGCTCGCCGTGAGGAACCGACTTGGGCACCCGACGGTTCCGGTCACGGCCGACCTCTACGGCGACCTGTTCCCATCCCTGGAAGCTGCCCTCGCGGACCGCCTGAATGCCAGGTACCGGACAGCAAAGACCGGCAGTATCCGATCGCTATGGCGCGTGGATCGCGCGACGACGCTCGGCCGGGGCGATCGACGGAAAGAACGAGCACGAAACGACCATCTGACCTGGGCATCTCAGCAGCGCCCCCGGCAGGACTCGAACCTGCGACCAGCCGCTTAGAAGGCGGCCGCTCTGTCCACTGAGCTACGGGGGCGGGCCCTCAACGGTACCGGTCCGGATGCGCGGGCGATCGCCGTGGCCCGCCCGAGGTCGTGCGGGCCGCGCCTGGCGAGGTTTTCGCGCTCCACCACCGGGGAGGTGGTCAGGCGCCATCACCTCGACCGGGGCCGGTGTTCATGCTCTCGAAACATCGGGGAAACCGTCGGGGAACAGCGAGTCGTCAAGCTGCCGCCGTCTTATCGACCAACGGGAGGGAAGGGACGTGCCGGAGATCGACGCCGGAAACACCGCCTGGGTGCTGGTGTCCTGCGCCCTGGTGCTGTTCATGACGCCGGGCCTGGCCTTCTTCTATGGAGGCATGGTCAGGTCGAAGAACGTGCTCGGCATGCTGATGCAGAACTTCTTCGCCATGGGCCTGATCAGCGTGATCTGGGCGGTGGTCGGGTTCAGCCTTGCGTTCGGCGGCGACAACGCCTGGATCGGCGACTTCGAGTTCGCCTTCCTGGCCAAGCTGAGCGACCCGCTCGCCACCATCCCGGGCTTTGAGGACGTCCTGACGATCCCGGCGATCGCGTTCATGGCGTTCCAGCTGATGTTCGCCATCATCACGCCGGCGTTGATCACCGGAGCCACCGCCGATCGCCTGAAGTTCGCGGGCTACGCCCTGTTCATCGGGCTGTGGTCGGTGCTCGTCTACTCACCCATCGCCCACTGGGTCTTCAGCCCCAACGGCTGGCTGTTCGACCTCGGCGCGCTCGACTTCGCCGGCGGCACGGTCGTCCACATCAACGCCGGCATCGCCGCCCTGGCCGCCATCCTCGTCGTCGGCAAGCGGCGGGGGTATCCGTCCGAGCCGATGCTCCCGCACAACCTGCCCTACACCCTGCTCGGCGCGGGGATCCTGTGGTTCGGGTGGTTCGGCTTCAACGCCGGCTCCGCCCTGGGCGCCAACCTCCAGGCCGCCCAGGCGTTCGTCAACACCAACATGGCGGCGGCCGCGGCCATGCTCGGCTGGCTCATCGTAGAACGGATCAAGGGCGGGCACGCCACCACGTTGGGCGCCGCGTCCGGACTGGTCGCCGGGCTGGTCGCGATCACGCCGTGCGCCGGCTTCGTCACCGGGTTCTCAGCGGTCGCCATCGGCCTCATCGCCGGGATCCTGTGCTATCTGGCCCTGAGCCTCAAGCGGGTGTTCCGGCTCGACGACTCGCTCGACGTGCTCGCGGTCCACCTCGTCGGCGGCACCGTCGGCTCGCTCCTCCTCGGGCTGTTCGCGGCCGAGGAGTTCGGCGGGCTGCTGTTCGGCGGCGGGGCATCGTTGCTCGGTGATCAGCTCGTGGCCGTCGGGGCGACGCTCGTATTCTCCTTCGTGGTGTCGCTCGTGATCGCCAAGGTGGTCGATGTCACCGTCGGCCTCAGGGTTGACGAGCCGGCTGAGATCGAAGGCCTGGACATCAGCCAGCATGCCGAATCCGCCTACTCGACCGTGGCCTGAGGGGAGCACCGTGAAGCTCGTAACTGCGATCGTCAAGCCGTTCAAGCTGGACGAGGTCAAGGAGGCCGTCAAGGGCGCGGGCGTCCACGGGATGACCGTCACCGAGGTCCAGGGCTTCGGACGCCAGGCCGGGCACACCGAGGTGTACCGGGGCGCCGAGTACACCGTCGACTTCGTGCCCAAGGTCCGCATCGAGATCCTGGTGGCGTCGGAGGACGTCGACGCCCTTCTCGACGCCATCGTCGACGCGGCCAGGACGGGCAAGATCGGCGACGGCAAGGTGTGGGTCACCGGCGTCGACCGGGTGGTCAGGATCAGGACAGGGGAGGTCGACGGCGACGCCATCTGATGTGACCGCCATCGGGTCCCCCAACGCCGACCGGGCCGCGCTGCTCGCCAACCGTTCGACCACGGGCGGCGAGTGGTGTCAGGCCTGGAGCGACAAGGTCGACGACTGGCTCAGGGCCCTGTTCGCCTCGGCCGCAGGGGAGGAGTCGAAACGCATCGCCCTCGTCGCGGTCGGCGGCTACGGCCGGCGGGAGCTGTGTCCCGGCAGCGACATCGACGTCGTGCTCCTCCACGCCGGACAGGCCGACGTCGGTGTCGTGGCCGAGCGGCTGTGGTACCCCGTCTGGGACGCCGGCTTCAAGCTGGGCCATGCGGTGCGCTCGAACCGCGAGGCCATCGCCCTGGCCCAGGACGACCTCGACACGGCCACGTCGCTCCTCGACACCCGCTTCCTGGCCGGCGACCAGGCGCTGGCCGCCGACCTGGTCGAGCGGGCCACCGCCCAGTGGCGCAGGCGGGCCAGGAAGTGGCTGGCCGAACTGGCCGACTCCGTGGTCGAGCGGCACATCCGGCGGGGCGAGGTCGCGTTCATGCTCGAGCCCGACCTCAAGGACGGCCGGGGCGGGCTGCGCGACGTCCACGCCTTGGCATGGGCCGATGCGGCCCGCCTCATCCTGTTCCCGGCCGACCGCGAGAGCCTGGCCTCGGCCTACGCGACGGTGCTGGCCGCCCGCGTCGAACTGCACAGGAGCACGGTCCGAGCCGGCAACCAGCTCAGCCTGCAGGAGCAGGACGCCGTGGCCGGCGCGCTCGGCGACCGCGATGCCGACGCGCTGATGGGCCGGTTGGCCGGGGCGGCCCGCACCATCGCCTGGACCAGCGATGACACCTGGGCCAGGATCCGGTCGTCGCTCGCCGGTCCACTCGGCCGGCTGGCCCGCCGGGACCGCCCGGTCGGGGCCGGGCTGGTGCTGCGGGACGGCGAGATCCACGTCGAGGCCGCCGCCTCGCCGGCCGACGACCCGGCCCTGGTGCTGCGCGCCGCGGCCGAGACGGCGAGGCACCTCACCGTTATCGACCGGGCCTCGCTCGAGCGGCTGGCCGCCGAGACCAGGCCCCTGCCGGACCCCTGGCCGCCCGAGGCCCGCGAGGCCATCATCGAGTTGCTCATGACCGGCGACGCCGCCGTCGGGGTGATCGAGGCGCTCGACCAGCGCGGGCTGTGGGTCAAGGTGCTGCCCGAGTGGCTGGCGGTGCGCAGCCGGCCCCAGCGCAACGCCTACCACCGGTTCACGGTCGACCGTCACCTGGTCGAGACGGCGGCCGGGGCGGCCGCCCTGGCCGACCGGGTGCGCCGGCCCGACCTGCTCGTGCTGGGTGCGCTGCTCCACGACCTGGGCAAGGGCGCGCCCGGCGACCACTCGGAGGCGGGCGCAGGGTTGGCCGAGGCCATCGCCCGCCGGATGGGGATGGCCGACGCCGACGTCGACATGCTCGTGCGGCTGGTGCGTCATCACCTGCTGCTGCCGGAGACGGCGACTCGACGCGATCTCGACGACCCGGCCACCATCGACCGGGTGGCGTCGGCCGTCGGGTCGGTCGAGGTGCTCGGGCTCCTCGCCGCCCTGACCGAGGCCGACGCGCTGGCCACCGGCCCGGCGGCGTGGGGGCCGTGGAAGGCGACGCTCGTCCGCGACCTCGTGGCCAGGGTCGAGCACGTGCTCGGCGGCGGCGCGGCCCACGAGGTCATCGGCGCCGACTTCCCGACGCCAGCCCAGCGGGAGCTGCTCGACCGGCGTGAGCAGGTCATCGTGGCCGGGGGCGACGAACTGGTGCTGGTGACCCGCGACCGCCCCGGCCTCATGTCGAGGGTGGCTGGCGTCATGGCCGTACACGGCGTGGCCGTCTTGGCCGCCTGGGTTCACAGCACCGACGACGGCATGGCCCTCGAGCAGTACCGGGTCGAGAGCACGATCGGGCCGGTGGTGCCGTGGGACAAGGTCCGCCACGATCTGGAGCGGGCGCTCGACGGCCGGCTCGCGGTGCATGCCCGGGTCGAGGCCAGGCGCCGGCGCTACGCCCGCCGACCGTCGGTTCCCGACTCAGAGGTCGTCACCAAGGTCACCTTCGACAACGCATCGTCGGAGCGTTCGACGGTGGTCGAGGTGTTGGCCCCCGACGCGGTCGGCCTGCTGCACCGGGTGTCGCGGGCGTTGGCCGAGCTCGACCTCGACATCCGCTCGGCCAAGGTCCAGACCCTGGGACCACAGGTGATCGACGCCTTCTATGTCCGCGGCTTCGGCGGCGCCAAGATCACCGACGCCGACCATCTGGCCGAGATCGAGCGGGCCATCCTCCAGGTCCTCGAGGCCTGACCCTGACCCCGCATTCTCGACGCAGTTACGGTCGGAATTCGACCGCAGATGCGTCGAGAATGGGAGCCGTGGCGAGCCGCAGCCGTGTCCCCAGACTCTCGGCCGTCCGACGCGAGGGCGAGCGGGTCACCCCGCTCGAGCTGTTCTTCGATCTCGTCTTCGTGCTCGCCATCACCCAGTGCACCGCGCTCATGGCCGCCAACCCGACCTGGCGGGGTCTTGCCCAGGGCCTCGCCGTCCTCGCCGTGCTGTGGTGGTCGTGGGTCGGGTACGCCTGGCTGACGAGCGTCGTTGACCCGGAGGAGGGACTCGTCCGGATCGTGATCTTCGTCGCCATGGCCGCCCTGCTCGTCGTCGCCCTGTGCGTGCCGGAGGCGTTCGGCGACCTGGGCCTGACCTTCGCCTTGGCCTACGGCGTGGTGCGGACCGCCCACATCGGCCTGTTCCTCGTCGCCAGCCGCGACGACCCGGCGTTACGCCGCCGACGCTCGGGCTCGCGGCCGGCACGGCCATCGGGGTTGGCCTGCTGGTGGCCGCCTCGTTCTTTGACGGATGGACCCAAGGCGGGCTGTGGGCGCTGGCCATCGGGCTCGACGTGGCCGAGCCGTTCTTCTTCGGCGCCGACGGGTGGAAGCTCATGCCCGAACACTTCGCCGAGCGCCACGGCCTCATCGTGATCGTCGCCCTGGGCGAGTCGATCGTGGCCATCGGTGTCGGGGCCGCGGCCGGGATCGACGCCGGCGTGATCGTGGCCGCCGTGCTCGGCGTTGCCCTGGTGGCGGCCATGTGGTGGCTGTACTTCGACGTCGTGGCCATCGTGGCCGTACGGCGGCTGGTGTCGCGGCCGGCCGGTCGGGAACAGAACGAGATGGCCCGCGACGCCTATTCGTACCTCCACTTCCCGATGGTCGCCGGCATTGTCCTCATCGCGCTCGGCCTCAAGACGACCATCGCTCACGTGCGCGACCCGCTCGACGTCGTGCCGGCCGTTGCCCTGTGCGGAGGGCTCGCCGTCTACCTGCTGGCGCACGTGGCCTTCCGGTGGCGCAACCTGAACACGTTGAACGGACCGCGGCTCTTGCTGGCCGCCGCGCTGCTCGCGTCCATCCCAATTGCCACTCGGCCGACCGCGGTTGTGGCCCTCGGCGTCGTGGCCGGCGTCCTCTGCCTGTTCGTCGCGTTCGAGGTCGTGCGCTACGCCGAGGCCCGCGACCGCATCCGCCACGCACCCGTCGACTCGTCGCCCTGACCATGACCCAACGGTGGGCTTGACTCCGGCTACGGCTGGCGGGCCTGGATGGCGGTGAGGGCCAGGGTGTAGACGATGTCCTCCACCAAGGCGCCCCGGCTCAGGTCGTTCACCGGCTTGCGCAGACCTTGGAGCATCGGGCCGATGCTCACCACGTCGGCGCTGCGCTGCACCGCCTTGTAGGTGGTGTTCCCCGTGTCGAGGTCGGGGAAGATGAACACGTTGGCGTGACCGGCGACCGCGCTCCCCGGACGCTTGCTCCTGCCGACCGAGGCGATGGCTGCGGCGTCGTACTGGAGCGGTCCGTCGACGGCCAGGTCGGGCACCCGCTCCTTGACGAGCCTGGTCGCGGCGGCGACCTTCTCCACCTCTGCGCCGCGGCCGCCCGAGGTGCCGGTGCTGAAGCTGATCATGGCTACCCTGGGCTCGATGCCGAAGGCCAGGGCCGACGCCGCGCTCTGGATGGCGATGTCGGCCAGCTCCTCGGCGTCGGGCTGGGGATTGATGGCACAGTCCCCGTAGACCACCACCTCGTCGGGAAGGCACATGAAGAACACCGACGAGACCAGGCGCACGCCTTGCCTGGTCCGCAGGATCTGCAGCGCGGGCCGGATGGTGTCGGCCGTGGTGTGGGCCGCCCCGGCGACCAGCCCGTCGACCTCGCCCCGGTGCACCATCATCGTGCCCAGCGTGATCTCGTCGGCCAGCTGCTCGCGGGCGATGTCGTCGGTCATCCCTTTGTGCCGCCGCAGCTCGACCAGCTCGGCGACGTAGTCCTCGGCCACGTTGGACGGGTCGAGCACCGAGACGCCGTCCGGCAGCCCGACGCCGAGCGTCTTCACCGTCGCCATCACGTCGTCGACCGGTCCGAGTAGCACGCTGCGCACGATCCCTCGCTCGGCGCAAATGACCGCCGCTTCGACCGTACGCGGCTCGGTGCCCTCGGGCAGGACGATGCGGGCGTCGGCTTGGCGGGCCTTCTCGACCAACCGGTGACGGAACGCGGCCGGGCTCAACCGGCGGGTCTTGGTCGACCGCGCCAGCCCTTCGAGCCAGTCGGTGTCGAACGCATCGGCCACGCTCCGCATGACCAGCTCGGCTCGGTCCTGGTCGTCGACGGGGAGACCGAGGTCAAGATCGCGGACCCGCGTAACCGCTTCGTAGGTGTGCTCCTGCACCATGGCGATCGGCAACCCGCTCGCGGTGGCCGCCTCGGTGAGGGCCCACACCCTCGGGTCGGGCTCGACGCCGGCGGTCAGCAGCAGGCCGGCCAGCCGGATCCCGTTCAGCGAGGCCAGGCAGGCGGCCATCACGACCTCGTGCCGGTCGCCAGGGACGATGACCAACCTTCCGTCGGTGAGGACGTCGAGCCCGCCCGGCACCGACTGGGCGAACACCGCGATGTCCTTGATCCGGCGGGCGAGATCCCCCTCCTGGAGGACCCTGGCCCCCAGCGCGTCGAGCAGGTCGGCCATTCGGGGCCAGGTCAGCTCGGGCTGGTTGGTCACGACGGCGACCGGCCGCAGGCCGCGGCGCTCGATCGCGCCTGTCAGGTTCATGGCCTCGGCCGCATCCAGGGCCGGGACCCGGTTCACGACGCAGCCGGTGACCCTCGCCCGCTCGCCGGACGCGTAGCGGCTGGCGGTGATGGCGAGCGACTCGGCCACGTGCTGGGTGGCCCGGTCGACGGCGGTCGGCGTGACGTCGAGATCGGCGGGCCACGACCCGACCACGAGCACCTCGGCGTCGAGGGTGCGGGCCAGGGCCTGGTTCAGGCTGATCGAGTACAGATGGGTCGGGCCCGGGCTCAGGCCCTCGGCGACGACCACGTCGGCCGCGGCCTCGACCGGCTGCCAGGCCGCCACCACCTCCTCCAGGACGATGTCGAAGTCGCCGGCCGTGCTCAGCTCCTGGTGGACCCGCTCGGGCGAGATCGGCTCGGGCGGCAGCAGGGTCGTCGTCGACCGGATCAACGCCGTCGAGTGGTCGTCGTGGCCGGCGATGTTGGGCTGGGCGACCGGCTTGATGAACCCGACCCTGACCCCCTGACGGTCGAGCGCCCGAACCAGGCCGAGCGAGACGGTCGTCAGCCCGACGCCGGGCCCGGTGGGAACGGCGAGCAGCGTGCCGGGCACCGGCTCATTCTGGCCGAGGCGACCGCACCAGGCGTGCGGTGTCGCGGGCGATCAGCAGCTCCTCGTCGGTCGGGACCACCAGCGCCACCGGCGCCACCGGCGCACCATCGACGGTGATCCGTCCACCGGTCGACCGTCCGTGCGCCTCATTGGCCTGCCGATCCTCGGCCAGGCCGAGAAAGCCGAGGCGGTCGAGGATGGACCGGCGGATCGCGGCGTCGTTCTCCCCGATGCCGCCGGTGAAGACGAGGGCGTCGAGCCGCCCCAGCGGGACGACCAGCGCGGCGATGGCCTTGGCCGCCCGATAGGCGAACACGTCGATGGCCAGGGCGGCCCGTCCGTGCCCACCCGCGGCCGCGGCCGCGATCGCCCGCATG
Source organism: Acidimicrobiales bacterium (assembly GCA_050744245.1). GTDB lineage: Bacteria > Actinomycetota > Acidimicrobiia > Acidimicrobiales > JBOGGX01 > JBOGGX01. The sequence continues at coordinate 2,348 of JBOGGX010000275.1, read as the reverse complement.
TCGTTGCCGACACCAGACAACGCGAGCAGCCCGCTCTCCTGGTTGAGGGCGCTGGTGATGGCGTCGACGTCGAGGCCGGTGCGCCCGGCGAGGCGGGCGAACAGGCCGGGGTCGACGTCGCCCGACCGGGTGCCCATGACGAGGCCCTCGAGCGGGGTGAGCCCCATGGTCGTGTCGACCGAGACACCGTCCCTTACCGCGGCCGCGCTGCAGCCGTTGCCCAGGTGCGCGGTCACCATGCGCAGCTCGGTGATCGGGCGGCCCAAACGGGCCGCAGCCTCCTCGCTCACATAGCGATGGCTGGTGCCGTGGAACCCGTAGCGGCGGATGCCGTGGTCGGCGTACCAGGGCTCGGGCACGGCGTAGCGGTACGCGGCCGCCGGCATCGTCTGGTGGAACGCCGTGTCGAACACCGCCACCTGGGGGAGCTCGGGCCGCTGGGCCGCGACCGCTTCGATCCCGAGCAGGTTGGCCGGGTTGTGGAGGGGGGCCAGGTCGCTGACGGAACGGATGGCGTCGATCACGGCGTCGTCGATGAGCACCGAGCTCGAGAAGCGGTCGCCGCCGTGGACGACGCGGTGGCCGACGCCGATGAGATCGGTGCCCCGGTGGCGGTCGAGCACGTCGGCCACGGCCGCCCGGCGCTCCCCGACCGAGGTGAGGCGGTCGACGATGCCGTCGAGCGGTCGGTCCCCTGAGGCGGCGTCGACGACGGCGAACTTCAGGGTCGAGCTGCCCGAGTTGAGCACCAGAACCAGACCACCGACGTCCGGTCCCGCCATGGCCGCACGCTACAACCGACGTGGAATCGGCCGGTGTGACCATGGGTAGCTCGAACCCGTGGCCGATCCCCCGTCAGGACCGACCGTCGTCATCGCCTCCTTCGACCGTCCCGAGGACGCCTGCGAGGCCATGATCACCCTCGAGGGTCGAGGCTTCGACGCCGACGACATCCGCCTTGGACCCCGGAGTCAAGGGTCCGGCCAGGTGCAGAGCTCGGCGTAGCGACTTCTCCGGCGAGAATGGCTGGGCCCGCAAACTCGACGCAGTGAGCACCGTATACCGGTGCTAGGTGCGTCGAGAATGGCTGGGCCCGCAACTCGACGCAGCGGGCACCGCCTACCGGTGCTAACTGCGTCGAGAATGGGCTGGAGCGGGTGAGGGGAGTCGAACCCCCGTCATCAGATTGGAAGTCTGAAGCTCTACCGTTGAGCTACACCCGCGTCGGGGAGCGGGATTTGAACCCCCGACCGCCTTGCCCCAAAGCATGCCAGGGAGGGTCCGGCTGATGTCGACCTGTGCCAGATAGTGTCGCTGACCGCGGTCACTCGCTGATCCTCGGGGACCCCGAGAAGAAGGCCACTGCTGAGGTGTGAATCATCCCCGGAGTTGTCCGCGGACCCGGGCGCGCGCCAGCGGGTCGGGGCGTCAGCCCCGACATGAAAGGCGGGAGCCGGGAATGGTCAGCTGGCGGTTTGGAGGGTGACGCTGTGGCCCAACGCTTCGAGCTGGCGCACCAGGCGGGCGGTGCGGTGCTCGACGGAGTACCGGCGGGCGAGCCAGTCGGCTCCGAGGTCTTCGAAGGGGACCCGGTCCCGAACCACGTGGTAGTAGGCGACGAGCAGGTCGTGGCGGGTGGCACCAAGCGCCTTGGTCTTGCCTCGTCGACCGGCTATCTGGGCGTGGTGGGACGAGAAGTAGGTCCCCTTGGAGCGGGCCACCGCCCACGCCGCTTCGGTCAACGCCTGGCGCAGCCACCGTGACCCGGGCCGGGTGTGACCGGAGCGGCGCTTGCCGCCCGAAGTGTTGTTGCCGGGACAGATCCCGGCCCACGACGCCAGGTGCCCGGCCGATGCGAACCGGGTCATGTCGATTCCGCACTCAGCGACCAGGGCCCCGGCCGTGCGCAGCCCAACACCTGGAATGGTGTCGACCAGTTCGATGATCTCCGCGGACGGCGCGTACTGCGCCACCACCCGGGCATCCAGCGTGGCGATCGCCTCGTCGAGCACGTCGATGTGAGCGAGCAATTGGGCGACCAGCGCGCCGTGATGCTCGACCTGGAACCGGTTGGCCATCGCTTCACGCAGCTGGGGGATCTTGGACCGCAGCCGCGCCTTGGCCAGCTCCGCCAGCTCGGCGGGATCGGTGACGCCGGCCACCAGCGCGTCGAGCATGGCCCGCGCCGACTTCGAGTACGCCTGGGCCGCGACGCTGGCCAGCAGCCGGTAGCCGTTGGAGCCGCCGGCGTCGGCGGTGATCAACAACCGGTCGGCGTGGGGGAAGCGGGTCCGGCCCATCTGGTTCCACCAGCGGCGGATCGACTCGACCGCGAACTCGGCGGTGTC
>JBOGGX010000274.1:0-16577 GCA_050744245.1 Acidimicrobiales bacterium | reverse complement strand
ACCGGCGGCGGTCTTGCGGCGCCGGCACCACCGTTCCAGCGTCGCTCGCTCCTCGGCGGTCACAGCGATCTCGACGGTGGGGCGTCCTCGGCGGGCCATGAGCGTTCCCCCATGCTGGCTCACCGGGGCGAACACGCCCGCACCAACCGAAATTCCCACCCACCAACAAATCTCTAACAACTTCTGTGTCAGAACACTAGCTGGCCGCGATCCCGGCGGCGTCGGGGGGGAGCCCGGCGACCGGGGTCAAGGCGTGCGGGCTGCCGTCGCGCTGGACGGCGTAGCCGCCGACGGTGCCGTCGCCGAGCCTGGCGTACAGAAAGCGGCCGTTGCCACTGAGCGCCAGCTCGGTGACGCCCGCCGCGGCCGAGCCCGTCTTGCCGTCGGGGGTGAGCCGCGAGAGCGAACCGTCGCGAGCGACGCGGTAGCCGCTGATCGAGTTGGTCCCGGCGTTGCCGGCGTAGGCGAACCGGCCGTCGGGGGTCGTCGCGATCCAGCAGGCCGCAGTCTCGGTCGTCGGTACCGAGGCGCTCACCACGTCGAGGCCACCGTCGGCGACCACATAGGACGAGACCGCGCTGGCGTCGGCCGCCCCGCCGAACGCCTCCGACACGATCAGTGGCCCGGTTGTCGAAACCGAAACCGAACGGCGTGACCCCGGCCGAGGCGGCCACCGTCGGCCCCGGACGCCCGGCCGTCGCGGGCCACCTGGTACACGTCGAGGAGGTTGGTGGCCCGCTCGGTCACGATCAGCCGGCGGCCGTCCGGGGTGAACGAGACCTGGGCCGGCTGCGTGGCGTCAACGCTCAGCGGTTCGCCGTGGTCGTTGCGGTCGTCTGGTTGCCGAGGACGTAGGCCGCCCCGCGATCGCGGGCCGAGGCCGACGCGGGTGACGGTGCGGAGAGGAACACGAGCGCGACCGCAGCGGCGATGGCAGCCGCGAGGGCGCGACGAAGCAAGCGCATGGAATCCTCCAAGGATCGGTGGGTGGTGCTCGGTTACAGCGCAAGCTGCCCCCGGGCGCGCCACCGGGGCGCCCCGCTGGGGGAGCGCCCCGGTGACCGGCTGGCTGGGGGGAGTGTCAGCCGGAGGTGTCGTTGCCGAGCACGGCGCCCAGGACGCCGTCGAAGTCGGCGATCGGAGCGTCGACGAACTCGTCCTGGCCCTCGTCGATGTCGGCCACGCCGACCTGGCCCGGGGTCTGGCTGATGCAGAGCACCTGCTCGACGTCGACCAGGCGAATGGTCACGACCAGCGCGCCGGCGGCGTTGCGGAAGCGCACGACGGCGTCGACGTTGAGCCCGTCGGTGGTCGGCGCCCGCTCGATCGTGCAGAACTGGGTCCCCTGGTTGACGTTGACCCTGGGGACCTGCTGGCCCTCGAAGTCGAACAGCGTGATGTCGCGGTTCACGTTCACGATCGGCGCCAGGATCATGACGTCACGACCGGAGCCGCCGTCGAACAGGTCGCTGCCGTCGCCGGGGGCCCAGATGTTGATGTCGCCGCCGCTCCCACCGACCAGCACGTCGGAGTTGGCGTTGGGGGTGCCGCCCTCGAGGCCGCCGATGAGGATGTCCCCTCCCTCCTCGCCGAGCAGCGTGTCGGAACCGGCCCGGCCGATGAGCAGGTCGCGGTTCAGGCTGCCGGTGAGCAGGTCGGTGTTGTCGAGGTGTTGCTTGGCGCCCGCGGGGTCGGGCTGGATGGCGGTGTTGTTGACGTTGTCGTTGTCGGCGCCGACGAGCACGTCGAGGCCCCGGCCGCCCTTCTCGACCGAGGCGCCGGCGCCCAGGGGCGCCAGGGCCAGGGTGGCCAGCGTGGCCGTCGCCGCGGCGGCGATGACGGCGGCGGTGGTGCGCAGACCGCGACGGCGCGGCCCGGGCTGGACAGACGTGGTGTTCACTCGTTCCTCCGATGGGGTGGGGTCGGTGCCCCTGCCTACGGAACGGCGCGGCGTCCGGTTCACGGCGATGATGGTGGCGTGACCTCGGCTGCGACCCGCTGGCGATCGGCGCTCGAGGCCAGGGCCATCCCCGCGTCGATCCTGGCCCGGGCCCCGGCGTCGCCGCACGGCTTCTCGGTCGAGGTGTTCTCCCGGATCGCCGACGACGCCGTCGCCGGCCCGCCCGACCCTTCGACCCGCCGGGCCGACGACGGCCTACCCGACGGGGGTGACGTGCTCGACGTCGGGTGCGGCGCCGGATCGGCCAGCCTGCCCATCGCCGCCCGGGCCGGCCGCCTGATCGGCGTCGACGAGAGCGCCGGCCTGCTCGAGGCGTTCGCCGCTCGGGCCGACCGGCTCGGCGTCGACCACGTCGAGATCAACGGCTGGTGGCCGGACGTGGCGGGCGCCGTCCCGTCGGCCGACGTGGTCGTGTGCCGCCACGTGGCCTACAACGTTCCCGACCTCGATCCTTTCCTCCGACGGCTGACCGATCACGCCCGTCGCCGGGTCGTGCTGCACCTCACGCTCGAGCATCCGTTGGCCTGGATGGCGCCCTACTGGCAGCGCCTGCACGGCCTGACGGTGACCGAAGGGCCGGGGCTCGACGATGCCGTCGAGGTGGCGGCCGAGGCCGAGATCGAGGTCGAGATCGAGCGATGGGACGAGTCGTTCGACCTGGCCGGCCGAGGCGTGGAGGAACACCTGGCCTTCCTGCGCCGCCGTCTGTGCCTGGCCGACGACCGTGACGACGAACTGCGGGCCGCGCTGGCCGATCTCGGCCTGGACCCGGTCCGACCGGTGGCCACCGTGTGGTGGCCGGGCACGGCGCGGTAGCGTTCGCGCCGCCATGTGCGGCCGGTTCGTGTCGTCGTCGCCTCCCGACGAGCTCGCCAAGTACTTCGCCGTCGAAGAGGTCGCCGAGCAGGTGCTTGAGCCGAGCTACAACGTCGCGCCCACCCAGGACATCTACGTCGTGTTCGAGAGCGGTGGTGTACGTCGGCTCGACGCGTTCCACTGGGGGCTGGTGCCGTTCTGGGCCAAGGACCCGTCGACCGGCAACAAGATGATCAACGCCCGGGCCGACTCGGTGACCAGCAAGAACACCTACAAGCGGGCCTTCGCCAAGCGGCGTTGCCTCATCCCCGCCGACGGGTTCTACGAATGGATGAAGGTGCCGGGACAGAAGGCCAAGCAGCCGATGTACGTCCAGCGCACCGACGGGGAGCCGCTGGCCCTCGCCGGGCTCTGGGAGCGGTGGCGGCCGAAGGACGCCCCCGACGGTGACGACAGCCAGCTGGTGCGGTCGTGCACGATCATCACCGGTGAACCCAACGAGAAGATGGCCGAGATCCACGACCGGATGCCGGCGATGCTGCCGCCCAGCGTCTGGGCCGCGTGGCTCGACCCGACGAACGACGACCTCGACACGCTCGGGAAGCTGCTCGTGCCGGCGCCGTCCGAGCTGATCACGATCTACCCGGTGAGCACGGCCGTCAACAACGTCCGCACCGACGGACCCGAGCTCATCGAACCGGCCGAACCCGCGCCCGCAGCCGCAGCCGAGCTCAACCTCGAGGTCGACGCCCCGGACGTCAGGTGAGCGAGCGGACACCGCGAACTCGACGCAGTGGACACCGGACAGCGGTGCGAGATGCGTCGAGAATCGCGGGGCAGGGCGTGGACCCGCGAACTCGACGCAGTGACGGTCGAATTCCGACCGTAGATGCGTCGAGAATGGCGGGCCGGTCCGTGGCGGGGCGATGAGCGCCCAGACTCGGACGACCGGCGCAGCCCCGAGCGCTCGTCAGCCGCCCAAACCGCGTCGCAAGCTGAGCCGCCGGATCGACCAGGTCCTGCTCCGGTGGCAGGCCCGCCTCGACGCCGCGTGGGCCGACCGGGTCGTCCCGTGGGTCGGGGCCGGGCTGCTGTTCACCATGCTGTTCGGGCTGGCGCTGGCCCGGGCCTCGACCCTCATGCCCGGCGAGGTGCTGGGCACATTCAGCCAGGCCGCCTGGCTGATCAGCACGGGCAACGGCGCCGAGCCGACGATCACCGGCGACCACCTCCTGGCGGCGCACACCCCGCTGGCGTTCTGGCCGATCGCCTGGCTGACCGGGATCCTGCCGACGGTGCCGACCCTGCTCGGCATCCAGTCCGCCGCCCTGGCCGTCGGCGTCGTCCCCCTGTGGCGGCTGGCCCGCCGGGTCGTCCACCTGCGGGTCGGCGCCGCCGCCACCCTCGGGGTCGCCTACGGGTTGCACCCGGCCGTCCAGAACCTCAACCTGGCCGACTTCCACCCCCAGACCCTCGCCGTCGCCCCCCTCCTCGCGGCCACCTACTACGGCCTCGAGAAACGGTGGCCCCGCTTCTGGGCCTTTGCCGTCATCACCGTGCTGTGCGGCGCCGAGCTCGGTCTGGTCGTCGGCGGGCTCGGACTGCTGCTCATGCTGGGCGGCAGCCGGCGCAACGGCATCAGGGCCATCGGCTTCGGGGTGGGCTGGACGCTGGTGGCCGTGCTCGTCGTGCAGCCCGTCTTCGGTGATGCGGCCCTGGTCGGGCCCGAGGCCTTCGGCGACTACGGCAACAGCGCGCTCGGCGCCATCGGGGCCATGCTCGGGAACCCCTTCCAGGTGCTGGGCGACATCTTCTCCGAGTCGAGCATCCGGCTGCTCATCGGGGTGCTGGCGCCGCTGTTGTTCCTGCCCCTGCTCGCCCCCCGCTACCTCATCCCCGGCCTGCCCCTCCAGGTGCTGTACCTGCTCGCCGCGGTGCCCCTGTCGGGGCCGGACGGCGCCCAGCACCTGGTGCCGACCATCCCCTTCGCCTTGGTGGCCGCCACGTTCGCCCTGTCCAGGATCGGGCGGCGCAACGTCGAGCGGGTGGTGGTCGACCGGCGCGTGCTCATCGCCCTGGTGCTGGCCGCGGTCGGGTTCTTCGCCCTCGACGCGGCCAGCTCCCCCTACCGGACCCCTTGGGCCTGGGGCAACGACACCCCTCGCGACGCGGCGGCCGACTCGGCGGTGGAGATGGTCGCGGCGGAGGAGGCGGTCCGGGCCTCGCCCGCCCTGTTGCCCCGGCTGGCGGAACGGACCGACGTCTACCTCCTCGAACTCCCGGGGCCCAACGCCGGCCGGGCCACGCGCGGGGTGACCGCGACCGTGCTCGACGGCGACGCCATCCCCGACTGGACGACCGACGACAGCCTCACGTTCTTCCGGGCCATGGCCGCCCGCGGGTGGGAGCTCGTCTTCCGCCAGGAGCGCCTGACGGTCTGGATGGAACGGGACGACTGACGTGGAACGGTTTGTCAAGCGCGTCCGGCGGGCGTGCCGCGGGTTGATGTTGGGACGCGCCGAACCGGAGGTTTGGGGCTTGGATGCTGCTGAGCAGGCGACGGGGTCCTGGGGTCAGGGTGGAGCGCCCGCAGCGAAGCGAGGACGAACGACCCTGACGCCGGGGCGGCTGCTAGGTCACCCCGGCGGCCCGGTGGCGGGTGGGGCGCGGACGGGGGCTCGGCCATGCGCCGGGCGGGTGCTGGTGGGCTGGCCGGCAGACTGATGTAGGCGTTTTGGTGTCGCGGGAGAGCGCTGCGCAGCGAGTTGCCTCATACTGATCGCGGGATCGGGGACGCCGGCATGGTCGTCACGAGGGTCGGTGCTGCAGCGGCGGGTGCCCGGCGCATGGCGGGGTCCTCGCTCACCCCCAGCCCGGGGTGAACGAGATGGTCGAAGTGGTCATGGGGGTTAGGAGGTCATCTCGGCCCATACGAACCCGGCGAGCTCGCGGGCCACGGCGGTGGCCACGGTCTTGACCCGGTCGCCCGGGCGGGCCGGGATCACCGACGGGGCGATCACCGCACAGTGCATCCCGGCGTTGCGCAGCACCCGGGCCAGCTCGTAGCCCGTCGGGCCCGCCTCGTAGCAGGCCCACACCCCGCGGGGATCCTCCAAGCGGGTCAGCAGCCGGCGCACCCACTCCTCATCGGTGCCCAGCTTGTCGACCAGCGGCGTGTCCCACCCGGGCTCGAGCAACCCGGTCGAGATGGTGTTCTTGTGCACGTCCATTGTCAACACGCGAACCTCAGGGGGAACATGGATCAACACGGCCGGCTCCTTCCGTAGGTGGCTCGGTCCGCCCCATCGTGGGCAACCCACGCAAGATGCGAAACGGGCCGGCCGTTCCATACTCACTGACTACGGGCCCGTCGGGTGCTCGTGGCCCAGCTCGGCCAGGGCCATGAGGATCCTGGCCTGGGCCTCGTCGAGGGTCGCCGGCGCCGGGTCGACCTCGGCGCCGGCGAAGTCGGTGTCGAGCACGGTCCAGATCGGGGAGACGTGGAGGTGGAGGTGGTGGACCTCGAGCCCGGCCACGAGCAACGCCACCTTCTCGGGGTCGTAGGCCCGCTGCAGGGCCCGGCCGAGGATGCGGGCCACCTCGACCAGGTGGGCCATGAGGTCGGGCGGGCAGTCGAGCCAGTGGTCGACCTCCTCGATCGGCACGACCAGCGTGTGGCCGGGCTTGAGCGGGTTGACGGTGAGGAAGGCGACGCACCGCTCGTCGCGCCACACGAACCGGCCGGGCAGCTCGCCGTCGATGATCCTGGTGAAGAGGGTGGCCATGCGGGGATTCTCGCCGATTCCCCCGCGCCTGGCGGCTGCGGCGCTGGCTGCGGCACAACGGCCGGCCCGTAGGCTTGCACCATGTCGGTCGGGCCCGCCGAACCGGTCAGCGACCGGGTCCTGACCATCCCCAACCTCATCAGCGTGGCCCGGCTGTGTTGCCTGCCGGTGATGCTGTGGCTGCTGTTCGGTCGCGACAACCGGGTCGCGGCCGCCGCTCTGCTCGCCGTCCTCGGCGCCACCGACTTTCTCGACGGCTACGTCGCCCGGCGCTACAACCAGGTGTCGACGGTCGGCAAGGTGCTCGATCCGGTGGCCGACCGGCTGCTGTTCATCGTCGGGGTGGGCGCGATCGTCATCGACGGGTCCGTCCCGCTGTGGTTCGCCATCGTCGTGCTCGTACGGGAGGTGCTGGTGGCGGGGGCGACCATCGTGCTCGCCGCCATGGGCGCCCGCCGGATCGACGTCACCTGGTGGGGCAAGGCCGGCACCTTCTGCCTCATGATCGCGTTCCCGCTGTTCCTCCTGGCCAACAGCACCTTCTCCCGGCCCGGGCTGGCCGAGTTCGTGGCGTGGGGCTTCGGGCTGGTCGGCGTGGTCATGAGCTACTACGCGGCCGCCCTCTACGTGCCCATGGCGCAGCGGGCGCTGGCCGAGCGGGACCGGCCGGCCGGGCTGGACGAGGTGAGCCGGGGGTAGGGTCGGACCACGATGAAGGCAGTGATCATGGCTGGGGGAGAGGGGAGCCGGCTCCGTCCTCTCACGTCCAACCAGCCCAAACCGATGGCGCCGCTGGTCAACCGGCCGATGATGGAGCACGTCGTCACCCTGCTGCGCCGGCACGGGTTCGACGACATCGTCGTCACCGTGGCCTACATGGCCAACGCCATCCGCACCTACTTCGGCGACGGATCCGAGTTCGGGGTGCGCATCCAGTACGCCGTCGAGGAGGAGCCGATGGGGACGGCCGGCTCGGTGGGCAACGGCAAGCACGTGCTCGACCAGCGCTTCCTGGTCATCTCGGGCGACGTGCTCACCGACGCCGACCTGTCGGCCATCGTCGGCTTCCACGCCGAGCGGGGGGCGATCGCCACCATCGGGCTCGCCGCGGTCGAGAACCCGCTGGAGTACGGCATCGTGATCGTCCGCGACGACGGCTCGATCGAGCGCTTCCTCGAGAAGCCGACCTGGGGCCAGGTGTTCAGCGACACCATCAACACCGGCATCTACGTGCTCGAGCCCGAGGTCTTCGACCACATCCCCGACGGCCAGACGGTCGACTTCTCGGCCAACGTCTTCCCGGCCATGCTGGACGCCGGCAAGCCGTTGTTCGGCGCGGTGCTCGACGGCTACTGGGAGGACGTCGGCACGCTCGAGGCCTACATCCGGGCCCACAAGGACGCCCTCGACGGCAACGTCGAGGTCGAGATCGACGGGTTCGAGCTGCAGCACGGGGTCTGGCTGGGCGAGGGGGCCGAGATCCACCCCGAGGCCAAGGTCGAGGGCCCGGCCGTGATCGCCGAGAACTGCCGCATCGGTGCCGGGGCCCGGCTGGGGGAGTACGTCGTGCTCGGCTCCAACGTCCGGGTGCGGGAGAACGGCGACCTCGAACGGGTCGTCATCCACGACAACGCCTATCTCGGGCCGAGCGTCCGGCTCCGGGGGGCGGTGATCGGCCGCTCGTCCGACCTGCGGGCCCACGCCCGCATCGAGGAGGGGGCGGTGCTCGGGGACGAGGCCTTCGTCGGCGAGAACGCGGTCGTCAACCCCGGCGTCAAGATCTATCCGTTCAAGACGGTCGAGGCCGGGGCCGTGGTCAACGCCTCGCTGGTCTGGGAGACCCGCGGCGCCCGCAGCCTGTTCGGGCGGGACGGCGTGGCCGGGCTGGCCAACGTCGACATCAGCCCCGAGCTGGCGACCAGGCTCGCCATGGCCCACGCCACCTCGATCAAGAAGGACACCACGATCGTCACCTCGCGGGATTCGAGCCGTTCGGCCCGGATGCTGAAGCGGGCGATGATGGCCGGGCTCAACGCGGCCGGGGTCAACGTCCTCGACCTCGAGGTGGCCTCGGTGCCGGTCACCAGGTTCGCGGCCCGGCAGCCGAGCGTCGGCGCCGGCGTGACCGTGCGGCTGGTCGAGGGCGACCCGCAGTCGGTCATCATCCGGTTCTTCGACGGCGAGGGCCTCGACCTGTCGGAGGTCGATCAGCGCCGCATCGAGCGGGTGTTCACCCGAGAGGACTTTCGCCGGGTGCTCCCGAGCGAGATCGGCGACATCTCCTACCCGCCCCGGGCCCTGGAGCAGTACACGCTGGCCCTCGAGTCGACGGTCGATGTGGGGCTGGTCCAGCAGGCCCGCCACAAGGTGGTCGTCGACTACGGCTACGGGTCGACGTCGTTCGTGATGCCGAACGTGCTGGCCAAGCTGGGTGCCGACGTGCTCGCCGTCAACCCGTACGCGTCGACCCGCGGGCTCATCGCCTACGACAAGGACGCCCACGCCGAGCAGGTGGCCGCGTTGGTGCGGGCCGCCGGCGCCAACCTGGGCGCGGCCATCGACCCCGACGGCGAGCACCTCACGATCATCGACGACGACGGCCATGTCCTCACCGACAGCCAGACCCTGCTCGTCTTCCTCTGTCTGCTCGGCTCGCACATCGTCGGTGAGGAGATGGCCCTGCCGGTGGGCGTCACCCATCACGCGGAGGAGATCGTCGAGCGGGCCGGGCTCAAGGTGCGGCTCACCAAGATGTCGAGCGCCGCCCTCATGGAGGCCGCCACCGACCGCCGGGTCGGCTTCGCGGCCAGCCTCGACGGCGGCTACATCCTGCCGGGGTTCCTGCCCGCCTACGACGCGGCCGCGGCCCTGGTCAAGCTGCTCGAGCTGCTGGCGTTGGACCAGGCCCGGGTGTCGGACATCGTGCACAAGCTGCCCCGGGTGCACATCGTGCGCGAGTCGGTGGTCACCCCGTGGGACCAGAAGGGGACGGTGATGCGGCTGCTGGTCGAGCGGACCAAGGACCGCGAGGTCGAGCTGGTCGACGGGGTCAAGGTGCGCCACGACGACGGCTGGGTGCTGGCCCTGCCCGACCCGTCCGAGCCGCTGACCAACATCTGGGCCGAGGCCTCCTCCGACGCCGACGCCCGCCGCCTGGCCCAGGAGTACGCCCGCCGCATCCGCCAGATGCTGCGCTAACACCCGAATGTTGGGGCCTTGTCGCGCCTATGGGCGCGATAGGTACCCGAAGTTCGGGTTGGGAGGTTGACTCGGGTGTCGTAGAAGTTCAGTGGCGGTCCTCCCCCTCGTTCCTGCCGTGAGCCACGCTCGGGGTTCTCACCCAGCCGGGTTGAGAACGGAGGACCACCAATGAGGAAGCAAGCGTCGCGCACGGAGAGGACCACGACGAGCAGCCTGCGGTTGCTGCCCGAGATCGGGCTGGTCGACGCGGCCGACCCTTGGCTGTCGGTGCGGCGGGCCGGGAGGGTGAGCGACCAGCTGGAACTGTTCGCCGCCCCGGATGTGCCAGGGCTGCTGGCCGCGTCGGTGACGATCGGCCTGGACGTGATGGGCGCACTGGTGGACGCCGAGGTCACCGGGGCGGCGGCCGGGCTGAAGGGCGGCCACGATCCGAACCGGGCCGCGTGCCGCCACGGCACCGAGGACGGCAAGGTCACCCCGGACGGGCGGCGCATCCCGTGCGCCGACCCCGGGGTGCGGACCGTCGCCGATGATGACGGCGAAGCGCGCGAGGTGCATGTGGAGTCCCACGACACGTTGGCGGCGGTGGGCGGATCTGCGTCGTTGACGGGTTCGACTTCGCCGGTCTCGGCGCGCTCGGCTCACCGCCGATGGCGTCAAGGTCCCCCTCGGTGTGGTCGAGGGCTCCACCGAGAACGCCACCGTAGTACGCCACCTGATCGCCGGTCTGCGCGACCGCGGCCTCGATGCCAGCGAGGGCGTGCTCCTCGTGCTCGACGGCGGCACCGCGTTATCGAAGGCGGTGAGCGATGTGTTCGGCGACCACGCCGGAGCTGGGTGGAGGCGGCGAGCATGCCGTGAAGGGCTACAAGCAACTCCCCAAGCTCGCCGCTGCCCTTCGTGACGCTGTCGGCGCCGACGACCCGTCCACCATCGCTGATGCTCCTATCGGCTGTCAAGCAACTTCGAGTCCGAGCCAGAGGCGGTATCGCTGCTCGAGTTCGTGGTTGCGCGCGGTGCCTCGTTCGAGTTCGCTGATGCGGGCGGGCCAGGTGTCGAGGGCGTCGGCTGCCGCGGCGAGGGTGAGCCCGGCGGTGGTTCGCGCGTGACGGAGTTCGCCGCGGTCGGCGACGGCGGGCGGCTTGGTGAGCAGTCGGTACATCTCGCGGGCGATGTAGCGCTTGAGGCAGCGGGTGATCTCGCGGGTGCTCTTGCCCTCGGCTCGTCGGCGTTCGGCGTAGGCGCGGGTGGCGGGGTCGCAGGTGAGCCGGACCATCGCGATGCGCCACAGGGCGTGATTGGCCTGGCGGTTGCCGCCCTGGTTGAGACGGTGACGGACCGTCTTGGCCGTGGATGCCTCGATCGGGGAGGCGCCGCAGAGCGCGGCGAGCGCGGCTTCGCTGGTGAGCCGTTCGGGGTTGTCGCCCGCCGCGATGAGCAGGATCGAGGCGACATCGACACCGACCCCGCGGGCTTCGCGCAGCGCCGGGTTGGCCTGGCCAGTCAACCGGTCGAGCTGGTGACGGAGTTCATCGAGGTCAGCGGTGAGTGCCTGATATTGGTGGGCGAGGCGCGCATCGCTGCTTTGGTCCCTTCGGTCGCGTCGGTGAGCTCACCGGGCCGGAACCGCGCCGCTCGTTCGACCCGGGCGGGGGTGTCGAGCCCCTCAAGGTCCCGTCGCAGCTGGTCGGGGGCGCAGACGACGAGATCGCGCAGCTGGTTGGCGATCCGGGTGCGGGTGTTGCGGGTGGAACAGAACGCGACCCGCAGCGCCCGGATCGACTCAACGATCCCGTCGTGGGTCTTGGGTGCCGCGGTGGCCTCACCGTTCAGCGCGGCCCGGGCCGCGGCCTCAGCGTCGACGGTGTCGTTCTTGCCGCGCCGGCGGCGGGTCTGGCGGTTCGGGCGGTTGACGTCGACCACCTCGACGTCTTCGCTGGCGAGGTGTCGGGCCAGGCCGGCGCCGTAGCTGCCGGTGCCCTCGATCCCGACCCGAACCACCTTGCCGTGCCGTCGCATCCAGCCGAGCAGTCGTCGGTAGCCGGAGGTGGTCGCGGGGAACGATTCGACGTCGCGTATCCGGCCTGTGTGGTCGACGACACCCACAACGACCTTCATGTTGCGGCGGTGGTCGGACAGGACACTCAAGGTGGTCTGGCCAAGGCTCCTATCAGGTCACGTCCGGCCCGACCGGTCGGTGCGCGTCCCCGGCCGGAACCCGCGCCGACAGATCAGCGGCAAGGCACCGAAGGCCAGTCACAGATGAAGGGTCACACCCGAGCCCGACCGAGGACCCCTTCATCATGAGTGTCACAGCCTGACCGTATGATCCATCAGGAGGCCGCCACCAAGTTCCACGGCGAGTGGGTCATCCTGGGGTTGGGGACGGCGCTCAGCCAGGGTCAGTAGGTGGCGGGGACCCAGCGCATCGACTGGATCGGGGGCCGCACGTAGCCCTCCTCCGGCGCCTGCTTCGGTGGGAGCTTGAGCCTCGGCGGGGTCACGTCCTCGTACGGGATGACCGACAGCAGGTGGGCGATGCAGTTGAGCCTGGCCCTGCGCTTCTCCTCACCGTCGACGACCCACCACGGCGACTCCGAGGTGTCGGTGTAGTGGAACATCGCGTCCTTGGCCTTCGAGTAGTCGAACCACCGCTTGCGTGACTCGAGGTCCATCGGGCTGATCTTCCATCGTTTCGTGCGGTCGTTGAGCCGGTCCTGGAACCGGCGTTCCTGCTCCTCGTCGCTCACCGAGAACCAGTACTTGACCAGGATGACCCCCGACCGGATCAGCATCCGCTCGAACTCGGGGACGGCGTGGAGGAACTCCCAGTACTCGTCATCGGTGCAGAACCCCATGACGTGCTCGACCCCGGCCCGGTTGTACCAGGACCGGTCGAACAGGATCATCTCGCCGGCCGCCGGGAGGTGCGGGACGTACCGCTGGAAGTACCACTGCGTCTTCTCCCGCTCGGTCGGGGTGCCCAGCGCGACCACCCGGCACACCCGGGGGTTGAGCGGTTCGGTGATGCGCTTGATGGTGCCGCCCTTGCCGGCCGCGTCGCGACCCTCGAACAACACGACGACCTTGAGCCCGTGGACCTTGATCCAGTCCTGCAGCTTGACCAGCTCCAGATGGAGCTTCGTCAGCTCGCCCTCATACTCGCGCTTCTTCAATCTGTCCGGTCGAGCCGCGGCGGTCGATGTGGCTTCCATCGACCAGCGACGCTACACCCGCGGGCTCGGCGCTGGCTCGACCTTCAGTTGAAGGTCAGGGCGACGTCCCGCCGGCGATGGACTATCGTCCGCCGAGATGAACGTCCCGGAAGACCTGCGTTACTCCAAGGACCACGAGTGGGCCAGGCTCGAGGACGGGCGGCTGCGCATCGGCATCACCGACTACGCCCAGGACGCGCTGGGCGACGTCGTCTTCGTCCAGCTTCCCGAGGTCGGAGCGTCGGTGGGGGGTGGCGAGTCGCTGAGCGAGGTCGAGTCGACGAAGTCGGTCTCCGACATCTACGCCCCGGTGGGCGGGACGGTGGTCGAGGTCAACACCGAGCTGGCCGACCGGCCGGAATTGCTCAACGACGACCCGTACGTCGAGGGATGGATCTGCGTGATCGAACCGGACGATCCGGGCCAGCTCGACAGGATGCTCGACGCCGAGGGGTACCGGGCGTTGATCGAGGGCTGACTGGGGGACGCGTGCCCGACGTCTTCTGCAACAACTGCGGTCACAAGAACCCCCTCGGCGCCAACTTCTGTTCGTCGTGCGGGGAGCCGCTCGAACGCGACCCCGGCGAGCGCACCACGGTCTCGTTCGCGGTCGAGACCGAGACCGCCGACGACGACGTCACCTTCGACCTCGACGACATCCCGGCCGGCAGCGCGCTGCTCGTCGTGACGAGGGGCCCGACCGCGGGCTCTCGTCTCGCCGTCACCAAGGCCGTCACCACCATCGGCCGCCACCCGCAGAGCGACATCTTCCTCGACGACATCACCGTGTCGCGCCGGCACGCAGAGCTCGAGCGGGTCGACAACGGGTTCAAGGTGCGCGACGCGGGATCGCTCAACGGCACCTACCTCAACCGCGAGCGGGTCGAGGAGGCCGGGCTCACCACCGGCGACGAGCTCCAGGTGGGCAAGTTCAAGCTGGCGTTCTTCGGCAACGTGAGCGAGGGATGAGCGACATGGCCGGCGTGGCCCACCGCGCCCATCTGTCCATCGGCGAGGTCCTGTCGCTGCTCCAGGAGGAGTTCCCCGACGTCACCATCTCGAAGATCCGGTTCCTCGAGAGCCAGGGCCTGCTCGATCCCGAGCGCACGCCGTCCGGCTACCGGAAGTTCTACGAGCCGGACCTGGTGCGGCTGCGGTGGATCCTGCGCCAGCAGAAGGAGAACTTCCTCCCCCTGAAGGTCATCAAGGACCGCCTCGAGGAGAGCGACCGCCGCGGCATCCCGCTCGACGACCTCGGCGTGCCCGCCGGGCCACCCACCGACGACGACACCGTCCCCGTGGCCACCACCCGAACGCCGGCCCATGCCTCGACGAACTCGGCGGAGACGCTGCCGGCGGCGCCCGCGGCCCACTCGGCCGGGCCGGGGACGGGGCCGACCTCGGTCAGCCTGACCCGCGACGAGCTGGCCGCGACGGTCGGCGTCAGGCCGGACGACGTCGACGACCTCGAGCAGTACGGGCTGATCAGCGGTCGGGCGGTCGGGCGCGACACCTGCTTCGACGGCGACGACCTGCTCGTCGCCCGGGCCGCGGCCGGGTTCCTGCGCTACGGCGTCGAGGCCCGTCACCTCCGCATGTACAAGGTCGCGGCCGAACGCGAGGCCGGCTTCGTCGAGCAGATCGTGATGCCGATCGTCAAGCATCACAGCCCGGCCGCGCGTCAACAGGCGATCGAGACGGTCGAGGACCTGGGCCGGCTGGGCGAGGGGCTCAGGGCCGCGCTGCTCAACCATTTGCTCGGCAATCTGGCCCACCCGGGCTGACCCGGCCCGACCCGAATCCCCTCAGCGGAGGGTGCGCCGTCAGCGCCGGCGACGCATTCTCGATCGTGAGGCCACGGGGTAACGTGCGGGTGATGGTGGAGATGGAGCTGGTCGGCGTTCGGGTCGAGCTGCCGACCAACGTTCCGATCGTCTTGCTGCGGGAGACCGAGGGCGACCGGCGAGTGCTCCCCATCTTCATCGGATCGCCCGAGGCGACGGCGATCGCCTTCGCCCTCGAGCGGGTCGAGACACCCCGTCCGATGACCCACGACCTGTTGAAGAACGTGCTCGACGAGCTCGGGGTCAACATCGATCGCATCGTCGTCACCGAGCTGCGCGACAGCACGTTCTTCGCCGAGCTCCACCTGACCCGCAACGGCCGGGCCCACACGGTGTCGAGCCGGCCGTCCGATGCCATCGCCCTCGCGGTGCGCACCGGCACGCCGATCTTCGCCGAGGAGACGGTGCTGGCCGAGGCCGCCTACCCGGCCGACGCGGCCGAGGAGAAGCCGGGCGAGGAGCAGGACGAGGTGGTCGAGCAGTTCCGCGAGTTCATCGAGCACGTCAACCCCGAGGACTTCGGCGCCTGAGCGCAGGTCCCGGCCGGGCCGTTGACGCCCATCACCGCCTGCCGTACCCTGGCCGGACGACACGGGCGTAACTTCACGTGTGGTCTTTGGTCGAAAGGACCGGTGATGAGCGAGGGTTGGAGTGGGGCCAAGACGGCCGAGATCGTCGGCATCACCTACCGCCAGCTCGACTACTGGGCCCGCACCGACCTGATCCGCCCCTCGCTCGCCGACGCCAACGGCAGCGGGACCCGGCGCCGCTACTCCTACTCCAACCTGCTCGAGCTGAAGGTGATCAAGCGGCTGCTCGACGCCGGGATCCGCCTCGAGCAGGTGCGGGAGGTGTTCGACTACCTCCGCCAGCAGGTCGGCAGCGAGGTGGCCTCGGCCAACCTGGTGATCGACGGCCACTCGGTGATGCTGGCCCGCGACGACGGGGAGCTGATCGACCTCGTGCGGAAGGGCCAGGGCGTGCTCAACATCCTGTCGCTGGCCACCGTCAAGGACGAGGTCGACGCCCACCTGAGCGACATCAAGGTCCACCCGACCCGGTCGGGCGATCACCACGTCGCCGCCCGTTGAGGTGGCCCTCAGGCATTCGCCGCTCGACGCCGTCCACCGCGCCCTCGGCGCCAGGATGGTCGAGTTCGGCGGTTGGGAGATGCCGTTGGCGTACCCGTCGGGCACGATCGCCGAGCACCAGGCGTGCCGGACCGGGGCGGTCGCCTTCGACGTCAGCCACCTGGGCACGGTGCGGGTCGACGGGGCCGATGCCCTCGACCGGCTGCAGCGGGCGTTCACCAACGACCTGGGGAAGATTGGGCCGGGGCGGGCGCAGTACACGCACCTGCTCGACGACACCGACGCCTCGGTGCTCGACGACATCATCGTCTGGTGGGTGGCCGACGATCGCTTCGACGTGATGCCGAACGCGTCGAACACCGACCGGGTGGTCGCCGCCCTCGGCGCCGGCGCCGACGTCACCGCGGGCCGGGCCATCATCGCCGTGCAGGGCCCGACCGCACGGGCCCGGCTGGCGGCGGTGTCCGAGGACGCCGCGGCCGTCGGTCGGTTCCGGGTGGCCCCGTTCAGGTGGGACGACACCGACTGCCTGGTGGCCGGGACGGGCTACACGGGCGAGGACGGCGTCGAGTGCGCGGTCCCCGCCGATCGGGCGGCCGCCTTCTGGCAGGCGGTCGTCGCCGCCGGCGTCGAGCCGGCCGGGCTGGGCGCCCGCGACACGCTGC
>JBOGGX010000273.1:0-1628 GCA_050744245.1 Acidimicrobiales bacterium | reverse complement strand
CTCCCGGGCCTTGTGGGCCGCGGCCTGCTGCTCGACGGCGTAGCGCTGGGCGTCGGCCGGCTTGCGGATCTCGGTGTCGAGCTCCCGCTCCTTGAGGTCCGCCCGGCGAGCCGCGACCAGCTCCTGGGCGGCGATGACGTCCTGGTCCTTCGCCGCCTGGGCGAGAGGGCCGGCGGCGGCGGCGTTGGCCGCGGCCGCGTCGGTCTGGGCCTTGATCTCCGCCTGCTTGAGGGCGAGCTCGCGGTGGGCGATCGCGATCTCCTCCTCGGCCTGGATGCGGGCCTGCTCGGACTCGCGCCGGGCGATGGCCTCGGCGATGGCCGCCTCCTTGACCGCCCGGGCGGCCTCGGGCCGGCCGAGGTCGGCGAGGTAGTCGCCCTCGGCCTGGATGTCCTGCAGCTGGAAGGTGTCGAGGACCAGGCCCTGGCCGGTGAGGCTGTTCTCGGCCTCCTCGGCGACGGCGGCGGCGAACGCGGCCCGGTCCCGGATGATCTCCTCGATCGTGAGACGTCCGACGATGGCGCGGAGGGATCCGGCGAGGACCTCGCGGGTGAAGACGTCGATCTCGCCCTGCTGGTCGAGGAACCGCTGGGCGGCGGCCCGGATGAGCTCCTCGGTGCCGCCGACCTTGACGACGGCGACGCCCTCGAGTGAGCAGCGGATGCCGTTGGAGGACACGGCGGCGGGCACGGTCACGCCGATCTGCCGGCTGGTCAGCCCGATGATGCCGAGCTTCTGGACGAAGGGGACGACGAAGACGCTGGCACCCATGACGACCTTCTGGCCGGAGGTGTCGCCGCCGCCGGCTTTGCCCTTGCGTCCGGTGATGATGAAGGCCTCGTTGGGACCGGCGACGCGGATGCGGCTGATGACGAACATCACCAGCAGCAGGAGCAGGACGACGAGTCCTCCGGCGGCGATCAGAATCGGGGAATCCATGGCGACTCCTGGTTCACGGAACGATCTGGGTTGGGTTGTCGGCGTCGAAGGGCATCACCACGACGAGCGTCGACGACAGGACGTCGACGACCACGATCTCGGTGCCCACGGCGATGGCGTCCGCCGCGGTGCAGGCGACCTTGACCGGTCCGGTCGGGCGATGGAGCAGCACTTCGCCGTAGCGGGGCGGCACCGGAGCGGTGACGACGCGGCCGAGCGAACCGACGAGCGCGGACTCGCTGTCGGTCTTGCCGGTCGGCATCTTGATGGCCGCCGCGGTCAGCCGTGCGGCGAGGGCCCCGAAGCCGATGCCGGCGGCGATCCCCGGCACGACGGCGAAGCCGCCCAGGCTGCCGACGAGCGCTCCCGTCCCGAACCCGAAGGCCGCCAGGAACGCGGCCGCCACCGGCAAGGACAGCCACCCGGGTCCGAAGTCGAGCATGTCGACGGAGACGTCGAGCCCGTCGAGCAGCACGGAGATCGCCAGGAACACGGTGCACAACACGCCGAGCCACAGAAAGCCGTTCATCGCCGGGTCTCGGTTGTGGATGGATGGGACGAAGGCACTGGCGCTCCGTGGTCTGTTCGGAAGCGGCGCCGCCGTTGGTCACCTGCCACTTCGGGCCAGGACGCTATCGCCTCGCGGCGCGTCCGGTTCCGCGGCTCGCTCCGTAGCGTGACCGCGTGTC
>JBOGGX010000272.1:0-22462 GCA_050744245.1 Acidimicrobiales bacterium | reverse complement strand
GCCTTCTGCGAGAAGAGCGCAGTCGTTCCTGTGCTCGACTCGCGCGCCCGAGGGCGGGCTTTGCCCGCCCGACAACCTCACCGCAACGGCGGTCGCGCTGGGGGGAGGCCGGGAGGGGGGCCCGCCCCCCTCCCGCTAATCTCCGGTCAATGGGCTTCGAGCGCCTGTCCGCCCAGGACTCGGTGTTCCTCCACATCGAGTCGCCCACCCTGCCCCAGCACGTCGGGGGGCTCGTGCTGCTCGAGGCCGGCCCCTTCTTCGACGACCAGGGCCGGTTCCGGCTCGACGAGGCCCGCCAGACGATCGGGAGCCGCCTGCATCTGGTGCCGCGCTTTCGCAAGAAGCTGATGTCGGTCCCGTTCGAGCAGGGTCGACCGGTCTGGATCGACGACCACGACTTCGATCTCGGCTACCACATCCGGCTCACCGCCCTGCCCAGCCCGGGCACCGAGGAGCAGCTCAAGACGTTGATGGGCCGGCTCCAGTCGCACCCCCTCGACCGCCGGCGACCTTTGTGGGAACTGTGGTTCGTCGAGGGGGTCGAGGGTGACCGGGTGGCGCTCATCTCCAAGACCCACCACTGCATGGTCGACGGCGTCTCGGGGCTCGACGTGGCCACCGTGCTGTTCGACCTGGCCCCCGAGCCCGCCGAGCTGGAGCCGGAGCCTTGGTACCCGGAGATGGCCCCGACGCCGCTGGAGCTGCTGGTCGAGAGCGTCGTCGAGCGGGTGACCGAACCGGCCGAGATGGCCCGCTCGGCCCGGGCCGCGCTTCGGGCCCCGCAGCGGGCCGTCGAGGGCGCGGTCGAGCTGCTGCAGTCGTTCCTGCCTCTCGCGCCCGCGGCGGGACGGGCCCCCGAGATGCCGTGGAACAACGAGGTCTCGCCCCACCGCCGTTGGGAGGAGGCGAGGGTGTCGCTGGCGCGGGTCAAGGCGATCAAGGACGCGGCCACGGCCGCCGGGGTCACCGAGGGCAAGTGCTCGGTCAACGACGTCGTGCTGGCCGCCTCGACGGGCGCCCTACGGAACTACCTGATCGAGCGGGGTCACGACGTCGGCGACGATCTCGTGGTCAAGGCCATGGTGCCGGTGTCGGTCCGCGACGACTCGCAGCGCTACGCCCTCGGCAACCGGTTGTCGATGCTGGCGGCCGAGCTACCGGTCGGCGAGCCGGACCCCAGGCAGTGGCTGAGCCGGGTCCACCGGATGCAGAGCCAGCTCAAGGCGTCCGGACAGGCGATCGGGGCCGATCGGCTCATCCAGATGAGCGGGTACGTCCCACCGACCGTGCTCGGCCTCGCCTCCCGGGCATTGGTGCGGTCGCGGCTGGTCAACCTGGTCGTGACCAACGTCCCGGGACCGCAGTTCCCGCTGTACTGCATGGGTGCCCGCGTGCTCGAGGTGTTCCCGTACGTCGGGTTGGCCGAGAACCTCGGGCTCATGATCGCGGTGATCTCCTACGACGGACAGATGGAGTTCGGGATCACCGGCGACCGCGAGCTGCTGCCCGATCTACCCGCCCTGGCCGGGTACCTGAGCAAGGCGTTCGTCGAGCTCGAGGAGGCGGTCGGGACCGCGGCGCCGAGGGACGCCGCCCCGCCGGGGGGTCAGTCGCCCGGCGACTGACGACGGAGGAAGCGCTCGACCTCCTCGATCAGCGCGCTGCCGTCGGCCAACCCGGTCGACGGGTCGTCGTCGGTTCGCTGCTCGAGATCGGCCACGTAGGCCGCGGTCTCCTCGTCCGCGTCGACCAGCTCGCTGACCTGGCGCTCGTACGACGACGTCGCGGTCTCGAGCTCCTTGGTGTCGACCGCCAGGCTGAGCAGCGCCGAGCACCGCTCGACCAGGGCGAGGGCGGCCTTGGGTGATGGCGACGACGGCACGTAGGCCGGCACCGCGGCCCACAGCGACGCCGAGGAGAGCCCGGCCAGGCGGCACTCGTCGTGGAGCACGCCGACGATGCCGGTCGGTCCCTGGTAGCTCGACGGGCGCAGCCCGAGGTCCGCGGCGATGTCGGGGTCGGAGGTGGTGCCCACCACCGAGACGGGTCGGGAATGCGCCACCTCGGCCAGCAGGGCGCCCAGGGTGACGACCATCCTGGCGTCGAGCGACGTGGCCAGCTCGACGATCTGGCGGCTGAAGGTCTTCCACCGCAGCTGGGGCTCGGTGCCGACCAGCACGATCAGGTCGTGGTCGCGTCCCAGCAGGGTGGCCGCGTAGAACTCGTTGGCCGGCCAGATGATCTGGCGGTTGAGGTCGTCGTCGAGGATGACCCGAGGCCGGGTCTCGGTGAAGTCGTAGAAGTCCTCCGGATCGAGCTCGGCGAACAGCTCGGCGTCCCACTGCTTGGCCAGGTAGCGGGCGGCGAACGAGGCGGCGTCGCCGGCGTCGTTCCAGCCCTCGAACGCGGCGACCAACGCCGGCCGCCTGAGCCGGGGACGGCTGGTCCAGGACAGATGGCCCACGCGGGCGACCCTAACCGTCTTCCTCGAAGTCGAGCGCGCAGCTGTTGATGCAGTAGCGCAGGCCGGTCGGGCCCGGCCCGTCGGGGAACACGTGGCCCAGGTGTCCGCCGCAACGGGCGCAGTTGACCTCAATGCGGCGCATCCCGTAGCTGAGGTCGTTCTCGGTGACGATGTTCCTGGCCACCGCCGGCTCGGTGAAGCTGGGCCACCCGGTGCCGGAATCGAACTTGGTGTCGGATCCGAACAGCTCGGCCCCGCATCCCGCGCACCGGTAGGTTCCCGTCGACTTGTTGTAGACGTACTCGCCGCTGAACGGCGGTTCGGTGCCCTTGCGCCGCAGGATCTCGTACTGCTGGGGGGAGAGCCGCTCCTGCCACTCGTCCTCGGTGCGCTCAACGGTGTCGGCCATAGCCGTCAAGGCTAGGGGGACTGTGACATTGCGCCACTCGGCCTTCGGCCTCGCCGGCGCGGCGCTTCGCGCAACCGCCCGGCCCGCGTTTGCTGCTCTGCCTGGCGGCTGCGCAGCGTCACTCGGCTACTCAGGGTCTGGCGGCTGCTCCGCGTCGCTCAGCTGACGACTTCGAAGTCGGTGACGACGTAGGTGACCTCGTCGTCGATCGCGTCGATCAGGTTGTCGATGACGATCGTGGCCGGGAAGTCGAAGTCGTTGTCGTAGTCGATCTCGACCCCGTCGGCCTCGTCGATCGCCGTGCGGGCCCGGTCGAAGAGGTCGTCGACGGTCAGGATCCGATCGGGATCGGCGGCCTCGTCCGGGGCCGCCGCTCGTCGAGTTCGATCACCCGCTGGTCGTCCGACGACGCCGTTACCGACGGGACCGAGGGGCTCGGGCCGCCGGTGTCGGTGCCGGCGCCGCCTCCGCCGCCGCACGCGGCCAGCAACAGAACGGCCAGGGCTAGCGTGACCCGCGCCATGAGGATCGAGATCGTCGCCGGGGTGACCCCTGAGCTGCTCACCGGGTTCGAACGGCTGGTTCCGCAGCTGTCATCGTCGAACCCCCCGCCCACCCGTGAACACCTGGCCGCCATCGTCGCCTCGCCCGCCACCGATCTCATCGTCGCGTACGACGACGAAGGGGTTGTCGTCGGTTCCCTGACCCTGGCCGTGTTCCGGATCCCGACCGGATTGCGGGCGTGGATCGAGGATGTCGTGGTCGACGAGTCGGCCCGGGGCCAGGGTGTCGGCGAAGCCCTCAACCGAGCTGCGCTCGACCGGGCCCGTGCGCTCGGCGCGGTGACGGTCGACCTCACGTCGCGCCCGTCACGGGTCGCCGCCAACCGGCTCTACCAGCGGCTCGGCTTCCAGCCGCGGGAGACCAACGTCTACAGAATGGAGTTGGAAACCGAGTAACCGATCGCCGGCCCAGTGCGCGCGCTGATCGAGATCGAGGACCGATCCCGACCCGTCTCCTGCTCGAAGGGCCCACGATCTCTTGATCGCCGAGACGGCGTCCGCGACCGGACGAGCGGTCGTGACCGCGGCCGCGACGGCCTTCGACAACCTGCCGGGGCTGGATGTCCGTCATCATCGCTGAGGGTTGACGAGAGCCGACACGTCGCCATCAGCGAGCTCCGGGCGAATCTCAAGTCGTGGGTCGACCGGGCGCGAGCCGGCGAGCGGGTCGTCGTGACCGAGCGGGGTGTGCCGGTCGCACGCCTCGTCGCCGTCGATGTTGAGCGCCCTCTCGGCTCTGCGTCTGCGCCGAGTTCCGCATGAGGCGCTCCTCGAACGGTGCTGGGAGCTGCGGGCCAACCTCACCGTGTACGACGCGGCCTATGTGGCGCTGGCCGAGTCGCTCGGCACCGTCCTCCTGACGGCCGACGACCGGCTCGCCGGCGCAGCCGGCACCCGGTGCCCGATCGAGGTGCTCGCCTGATCGGCTACTGCGGGTGGGCGGCCAGGTAGTCGGCGACCGGGATGGCCGCGGTCGCCTCGTAGCCGACCGGCAGGAGCACGTCGCCCATCGTGGTCAGGTAGTAGATCTCCCAGTGGTAGTAGCCGGCGAAGGCCTGCGGGTCGAGCTCGATGACCCGGGCGATGGCGGCCACGCCCCGCACGTAGGCGGGATGGCGGTTGTAGGCGAACAGGGCGCCGTCGATGCCGCCGGGGTTGGCGAACCCGTTGGCCGCCAGGTAGCGCGCCGCGGCCATGATCGAGTCCCTCGTCGAGTTGATGTCGCCGCCGGCCCCGTACGCGGCCCAGGTGGCCGGCATGAACTGCATCGGTCCCTGGGCGCCGGCGACCGACGTGCCGCGGATGCGGCCCAGACCGGTTTCGACCAGGTTGATCGCGGCCAGGTACTCCCAGCCGACGCCGAAGGTCGCGGCCGCTTCCTGGTAGAGCGCGAGCAGGACGGGCGCCGGCTCGGGGGCGACGATCCTCCAGGCGGGCAGGGTGTCGCGGAGCCTGACATGCATGGACCGGAACTCACGGCGCGACTGGACGTTGAGCGATGCCGGCTCGACCACCTCGGGAGGCAGCCGGGCCATGACCTCGGCGTCCCACTCTGGGTGGATGCCGAGCTGGCGGTAGGCGACCTGCTGGAGATGACCGGCCGCAGCCACCACGTCGGGCGCCGTCGCCGGGTTGCGAATGGCCTGCTCGGCCGCGGTGAGCTGCGCGGCCAGGCCGACCGGGTCGGCCGCGGCGCGGGGACGACCGGTGAGCGCCACGGCCAGCGGCTCGGGGATCGTCGTCGTGGTCGTCGGGGCCAGCGTGGTCGTCGACGCGGTCGTGCTGGTGGGCGCGGCCGTGGTGGTCGGCGCGGTGGTCGTGGTCGCCCGGTCGAGCGGTGCCGCGGCCGGGCTCGACCCGCAGCCCAGCACACCGAGGGCCAGCGCCGGCGCAACGAGCAGGCCCCGCCAAGGGTGGTTCGATGTGGTCGCTATGGCGACCACACTGGCACCAACCGGCGGGCTGGCGGGGGTCACCCGGGTGGGTCGATGCGGTAGATCGGGCCGTCGAGGGACAGGACGTAGAGCTCGCCGGTGTTGTCCTCGCCGAAGCTCACCAGGTTGGGGACGATCTGGCCGACGCCCCGCTCGTCGGCCACCGCGCCGTTCTCGACGAGCAGCCCTCGCAGCTCGCCCTGGCAGAAGTCGCCGAAGAGGTAGGCCCCCTGCAACGCGGGGATCGCCGGCCCCCGATACACGAACCCGCCCGTGACCGAGCAGCCTCGGTCGCGCCCGTAGGTGAAGATCGGCGGCACGTGACCGTCGGGCGGCTCGCGCCCATCGAACGGTTCCGTACCCTCGGTCGCGCTCCATCCCAGGTTGGCGCCCCGGCCGCCGCCGGCCGCCCGGGGCAGGAGGTCGATCTCCTCGAAGGCGTTCTGGCCGACGTCGCCGATCCACAGGTCGCCGGTCAGCCGATCGAAGCTGATGCGCCACGGGTTGCGCAGTCCGTAGGCCCAGACCTCGGGCGCCCCGCCACCGTTCTTGAACGGGTTGGCGTCGGGGACGGCGTAGGGCGCGCCGCCGGCGGTCCCCGCCTCCGGGTCGATCCTCAGCAGCGAGCCCAGAAGATCGTTGGGGTCCTGGCCCGTGTTCTGCGGGTCGCCGGCCCCGCCCCCGTCGCCCATGGCGTAGTAGAGGAAGCCGTCGGGTCCGACGGCGACATCGCCGCCGTTGTGGTTGGAGGCGAAGTCGGGCACGTCGAGCAGGCGACGTCGCGACGACTCCTCGACCCGATCGCCGTTCATCGTGATCTCGTCCAGGTGTTGGTTGCCGTCGGTCCCGGTGAACGCGAAGTACAGCTTGCGCCCGTCCCTCGAGAACGCGAGGCCGAGGAGACCCCGCTCGCCGTCGGTCAGGACCTCGCCGCCGATGTCGAGCACCGGCGTGCGCTCGAGCTGGAAGGAGACCGCGCCGCTCGACCGCGTGGTGACCCGGATGCGACGGACGCGCCCGGCCCGCTCGGCCACGTAGAGCGAGGTGTCACCGGACCGGTTGGTCAGGTCGAGCGGTGCCTCGACGGTGGCCACCGCGCGTAGGGCCACGGTGACCCCCTCGAGCGTGCGCGTCGGCACCGGCGGTGCGGTGGTCGTCGTCGTCGTGGTCGTGACCGACCCGACGCCCTGGCCGACGCCGCCCCCCGGCGCCGCCACGTCATCGCCGTCGCCCCCGCAGGCGGCGGTGGCGACGAGGAGGAGGGCGCTCACCGCGACCCTCCACGCGGAGCGTTCGGCGCTCATCGGTCGATCCTGCGGATGAGGCCCTCCTGGACCACGGAGACCACGAGGTCGCCCTCCTCGGTGTAGATGAGGCCGCGGGCCAGCCCCAGCCCGCCGGTCGCCGACGGGGTGTCCTGCACGTACAGCAGCCAGCGATCGGCCCGGAACGTGCGGTGGAACCACATGGCGTGATCGAGGCTGGCCATCACCATCCGGTCGGGGTCGTACTCGCCGCCGTGGGGGAGCAGCGTGGTGTCGACCAGTGTCATGTCGGACGCGTAGGTGAGCACGCACGTGTGCACCAGCGGGTCGTCGGGCAGCGCGCCGTCGGCCCGCATCCACACCCGTTGGCGGGGAGGAAGCGGTCCCAGACGCGTGGCCGGCTTCCAGTCGACGTAGCGGGTGTCGATCGGGCGCGGCCGTTCGTACCAGTCGCCCAGGCGCTCCCGGTGCGGCGCCCACACCGTCGTGAAGTTGGGCAGGGCGTCGGGGCTGGGCACGTTGTCGGGCGCCGGCAGCTGGTGGTCGAGACCCGGTTCCTCCTTGTGGAACGACGACGACAGATTGAAGATCGCCCGGCCGTGCTGCACGGCCACGACCCGCCGGGTCGAGAACGACCGGCCATCGCGAATCCGGTCGACCAGGTACAGGATCGGCACCGACGGGTCGCCGGGGCGGAGGAAGTACGCGTGCAACGAGTGCACGTGCAGGTGGGGCTCGACCGTTCGGGCCGCGGCGACGAGGGCCTGTCCGGCCACCTGACCCCCGAAGACGCGTTGGCGCTTCTCGTCGGGGCTGACCCCGCGGAAGACGTCGACTTCGATCGCCTCCAGGTCGAGCAGGGCCACCAGCCGATCGACCACCTCCTGGGTCACGATCCCAATCCCTGCTGGTCGAGCCGGAGCGCGAGGCGACGATCGTCGTCCTGTCGGTAGAGACGCTCGACGTCGGCCTCGAGCCGCGCCAGCTCCTGTTCGAGGACGCCGCGGCGGTCGTCGGGCACGCAGCGGATCAGGTCGTCGATGGCGGCCCGCAGGCGCCGGGCCACCTGCATCGAACCCGCGCCGAACAGCCGGATCTCGGTGAACGAGAGGAGAACGAGGCCATCCCACCCGGCGACGGGGAACACGAAGCGCAACCGGCCGTCGTCGTCGGCCACCCGTCCGGTGGGCCAGGGGCGTGCGGCCAGCCGGCGCAGGAGGTCGTGCAGCCGGTCGATGGCCTGCACGGTGGTCGTCGGGTCGTTGATGGCCGGCGACAGGGCCTTCTCGGCGACGTCGACCAGCTGCCGGAATCCGAAGGCGACGTCCTGCTGCATGGTGCGTTCGGTCCTGAGCCCGACGTGATCGAGCACGCCGTCGGCCGGCACGGCGCCGTCGCCCCCGTACACCTCGACCAGCGGCGCCCCGGTCGGCACATAGTCGCCCACCCGGCGCACCAGCCGCAGCACGCAATCGTGCCGGCGGGCCAGGGCAACCAGGTCGTCCTCGTCGAAGCCGACCACCACGCCCGGATTCGGGTTGGCGATCACCGCCGTCGGCGTCCCGCCCGGCGGGTTGCCGGTCACCATCACCGGATCGCTCATCGGGATGTTGTCCTCGATCGCCGCCCGCGTCTCGCCGGCGACCGACTCGATGATGGTCACGGCCCGGACGGCGTGGGCGACGTGGTCGACGTAGTACACGAAGGTGGCCAGGGTCAGCACGACCAGCAGGAACGAGACGGTGATGGTGTAGCCGGGCACGAACGGGTCGCGGGTCGCGTCACCCTCGCGAACCGACTGGAGGGCGATGAAGGCGAAGACGAACGTGGCGACGAACACGCCGAGCGCAACCTG
The DNA here is from genome assembly GCA_050744245.1 of Acidimicrobiales bacterium. Lineage (GTDB taxonomy): Bacteria > Actinomycetota > Acidimicrobiia > Acidimicrobiales > JBOGGX01 > JBOGGX01. Next base: position 13,972 of record JBOGGX010000272.1, on the reverse strand, counting down.
ACTGCCCCGGTCCCGCAGGAACAGACGGAGCACCCTCGGGGAGAACTGGCTGCTGGCGAGCTGGAGGGCGACGATCGTGATCGAGAACACCAGGGCCGTGAACGTCAGGGTCGACGCGGCGATGGTCGACAGCACCTCGGTGGCGCTGCCCGGGTCGCCGTCGAATGCGAGCGGGGCCCTGTCCGTGACCCGGTGATCGATGGCGATGGTGACCGCGGCGCCGATGGCCGCGGCCGTGGTGATCACGAGCGGAACGAACCACAGACCGGTGCGGATCCGTTCGCGCCATCGGGCCAGCCCGACGTCGTGGCTGGGGACGGTGGCGGCCCCCGGGGCGGCTGGCACACCAGCATCTTGCCGTGTTTCATGGTCGGATGGCTGGCATGGACCCGGTGCTGCGAGCGATGGCCGAGGCCGCCCGCGGCTTCATGCCGCCGGATGATGGCCTGGCGCTCTACGCCGCCGCCGCCGCGGTCGAGGCGCCGGGGCCGTTGCTCGAGGTCGGCAGCTACTGCGGCAAGTCGTCGGTGTACCTGGGCGCCGCCGCCCGGGCGCGGGGCCGGGTCCTGTTCTGCGTCGACCACCATTGCGGCTCCGAGGAGAACCAGCCCGGGTGGGCGTGGCACGAACCCGACCTGGTCGACCCGGCCACCGGGCGGCTCGACACCCTGCCCTGCTTCCGGCGCACGATCCGCGACGCCGGGCTCGACGATGTCGTGGTGGCCGTCGTGGGCGACTCGCCGACGGTCGCCGCGGCCTGGGCCACGCCGCTCGCCTTCCTCTTCATCGACGGCGGCCACGGGCGGGAGCCGGCCCGGCTCGACTACGAGGGCTGGGCCGGTCACGTCCGGGGCGGCGGCGTCCTCGCCGCCCACGACGTGTTCACCGACCCGGAGGCCGGAGGCCGGGCGCCGTACGAGGAGATCTACCGGCCGGCGGTCGACTCCGGGCGGTTCGCCGAGCTGGGCCGGACCGGTTCGCTCCGGTGGCTGCGCCGGGTGGACGACGGGCCCTGATCGGGCCGGCTCCCGCAGAACCCGTAGCATCCACGCCATGTCGCACCCGTCGCGGGCGCCGCGCGGCACGTTGTTCGCCATCGGCGGGGCCGAGGACAAGCTCAAGCGGCGGGCCGTCCTGGCCCGCTTCGTCGAGGCCGCCGGCGGTGCCGAGGCCTGCATCGTGGTGATGCCGACGGCGTCGTCGCTCGGACCGGAGATCGTCCAGCTGTACGACGGCATCTTCCGGGCCATGGGCGCGGGCGAGGTCGTCGGGCTTCGGCCGGAGAGCCGGGCCGACGCCGACCACGAGGGCGCGGCGTCGACCGTCGCCGGCGCCAGCGGCGTCTTCATGACCGGGGGGAACCAACTCAAGCTGTCGGCCGTCCTCACCGGCACCCGCCTCGGCGACGCCATTCACCACGCCTACGCCAAGGGCGCCGCGGTCGGTGGCACCTCGGCCGGGGCCAGCGTGCTTTCCGAGCACATGGTGGCCTTCGGACCCGGTGGCGCGACACCCAAGCAACGCATGAGCCAGCTGGCCGCCGGCCTCGGACTGCTGCCGGGCTGCGTCGTCGACCAGCATTTCCAGCAACGCAACCGCTACGGCCGGCTGCTGTACCTCGTCGGCCAGTCGCCCAGCCTGCTCGGGGTCGGCGTCGACGAGGACACCGCGGCCATCGTCACCGGCGGCCGGTTCATGGAGGTCGCCGGCCGGGGCTCGGTCACGATCATCGACGGCCACGAGGCCCGGTCGAACGCCGACGCGGCCCGCCGAACCAACCCGGTCCTGGTCTCCGGCGCCCGGCTCCACGTGCTCCCGGCCGGAGCCCGCTTCGACCTGGTCGACCGTGAGCTGATCGGGTTCGACTCGCTCGGCCCCGTCGAGGAGGCCGTGGGGCACGACATCGAGAAGCGACTGCGGGCGGTCGTGCACGACATCGCCGTCGAGGGGGTCGGCCCCGCCAACCTGCGGCGCCAACGCCGGCGCCAGGCCTGGCTCAGAGACGTGTCGGCCGACGACAGCCGACAAGGTGTCGATGACTGAGCAGCTCGCCGGGCCCGAGGTGGCCGCGGCCGCGGACCTCGTCATCGTCGAGACCCGCGTCTACCGGGGCCCCAACGTCTGGTCCTACGCGCCGTGCATCCACCTCGTCGTCGACCTCGGATCGCTCGAGGATCATCCGAGCAACACCATCCCAGGTTTCGTCGACGCAGTCCTGGTCCTGCTGCCCGGCCTGGCCAACCACTCGTGCTCCCGGGGCAAGAAGGGAGGCTTCATCGAACGGCTGCGGGAGGGCACCTGGCTCGGTCACGTGGCCGAGCACGTCGCCCTCCAGCTCCAGCAGGAGGCGGGCCACGATCTCCGCCGGGGCAAGACCCGCCAGGTGAAGGGGGTCAGGGGCCGGTACAACGTGATCTACGGCTACCAGGACGAGTCGGTCGGGCGGGCGGCCGGCAGCCTCGCCGTCCGGCTCGTCAACCACTTGGTCGTCCCCGAGGCCGGCTTCGATTTCGCGGCCGAGGTCGAGCGGTTCATCGTCGAGGCCGAGCGCACCTCGTTCGGCCCGTCGACCCAGGCGATCATCGAGGAGGCCGAGTCCCGCGACATCCCCTGGATGCGCCTCAACCAGTATTCGCTGGTCCAGCTGGGCCAGGGCGTCCATCAGAAGAGGGTGCGGGCCACGATGACGTCGACCACGCCGGCCATCGCGGTCGACATCGCCGGCGACAAGGAGCTCACCACCCAGCTCCTGGCCGCGGCCGGTCTGCCCGTGCCGCGCTCGGAGGCGGTGCGCACCGCCGACCGGGCGGTGGCCGCAGCCGATCGCATCGGCTACCCGGTGGTGGTCAAGCCGCTCGACGGCAACCACGGCCGGGGCGTGTGCCTCAACCTGGGCGACGCCGCCGCGGTGGCGGCTGCGTTCGCCGAGGCGGAATCCGAGTCGCGCCGGGGCTGGGTCGTGGTCGAGGCCTTCATCACCGGGCGCGACTACCGGTGCCTCATCATCGGCGGGCACATGGTCGCGGTGGCCGAGCGGGTGCCGGCCCACGTCGTCGGCGACGGCAAGCACACGGTGCGCGAGCTCGTCGAGAGCACCAACGCCGATCCCCGTCGGGGCGTCGGCCACGAGAAGGTGCTCACCCGCATCAAGGTGGACGAGGCCGCCGAGGAGCTCGTTCGCCACCAGGGGTTCGAGCTCGACTCGGTGCCGCCCGACGGCGTCGTGGTCGAGCTCACCCTCACCGGCAACATGTCGACCGGCGGCATCGCCATCGACCGCACCTTCGACGCCCATCCGGAGAACATCGAGGTCGCGGAGGAGGCGGCCCGGGTGATCGGGCTCGACATCGCCGGCATCGACTTCATCTGCCCCGACATCACCCAGCCCGTGCGCGAGACCGGCGGCGCCATCTGCGAGGTCAACGCCGCCCCCGGGTTCCGGATGCACACCCACCCGACCGAGGGTCATCCCCAGTTCGTGGCCAAACCCGTGGTCGACCTGTTGTTCCCGCCCGGGGCGGCCAGCCGCATCCCGATCGTCGCGGTGACCGGCACCAACGGCAAGACGACGACCTGCCGGATGATCGCCCACATCTTCAAGGGCATGGGGCGCAAGGTCGGGATGACCTCGACCGACGGCATCGTGATCGACGAGCGGCTGGTGATCAGGGCCGACGCCTCGGGGCCGAAGTCGGCGCGTATGGTGCTCCAGAACCCGAGGGTCGACCTGGCCGTGTTCGAGGTGGCGCGCGGCGGGATCCTGCGCGAGGGGCTCGGGTACGAGCGCAACGACGTGGCCGTGGTGCTCAACGTCCAGCCCGATCATCTCGGGTTGCGGGGCATCTACACGCTCGAGCAACTGGCCGACGTGAAGGCGGTGCTGGTCGAGGCGGTCCCCCGGGCGGGTCACGCCGTGCTCAACGCCGACGACCCTCTCGTGCGGGGCATGCGCCGGCGCTGCTCGGGCGAGGTCGTGTGGTTCTCGATGGAGCCGGCGGTGAGCGACGTCAGGGAGATGATCGACGGTCACTGCCGGCGAGGGGGCAAGGCGGTGGTGCTCGAACCGAGCGACAAGGGCGAGATGATCGTCATCCGCCACGGCCAGCGGTCGATGCACCTGGCCTGGACCCACCTGCTGCCGGCCACCTTCGCCGGCCGGGCCCGCATGAACGTGCAGAACGCGATGGCGGCGACGGCGGCCGCGTTCGCCGCCGGGGCGCCGCTGCACGACATCCGCCAGGGGCTGCGGTCGTTCACGACGTCGTACTACCTGTCCCCGGGCCGGCTCAACGAGATCGACGTGGGCGGCGTCACCGTGATCGTCGACTACTGCCACAACCCGCCGGGGATGCGCATGCTGGGCGACTTCGTCGACCGATTGGGCGAGAGCCTGGTGGCGACGCACGAGCTGGGCAAGCCGTCGCGCATCGGGATGATCGCGGCCGCCGGCGACCGTCGCGACGACGACATGCGCGAGCTCGGAGCGATCGCGGGCCACCATTTCGACGTGATCGTCGTGCGCGAAGACATCTCGTTGCGCGGCCGCCGGCCGGGGGAGACGGCCTCGCTGGTCGCCGACGGGGTGCGGGCCGGGATGCACGACGGCGGCCGGTGCAAGCAGATCGAGGTCGTCCCGGACGAGATCGACGCGGTGCGCCACTGCATGGCCAGGGCGAACCCGGGCGACCTGGTCGTGCTGTGCGTCGACAAGCATCCGGCCGTCCTGGCCGAGCTCGAGTCGATCTCGCGCCAGGCCCAGGCCGGCGCCGGCGTCGGCGTCGAGTACGTCGGCGACCCCGACTCGGCGCCGCCGTCGCCCTGAGGTCCCGGGGGCCCCGGACGCCTCGGAGCCGCAGCCGTTCTGTGGCGACCTACGCACCCCAGGACCACCCAAGTCCCCCTCTTTGTCGGGTTGGGGGTGCTCTGGCCCGCGTAACTCGCCACAGAACGCCGGAGAGGTGGCGTCAGCCGGTGGCGGCGACGACCTTGGCCCGCAGGGTGTCCGGGTCGTCGACGGTGCCGCCCCGGTCGCGCAGCCAGGCGTCGATCTCGACGCGCTGGGCGTGGCACATGACCGCGATCACGTCGCCGGGCTCGGCCCGGTCGACCATGGCCTCGATCGCCTCGAGCTCGCTGTCGTAGGACGCGACGTCGGTCACGCCCACCGCCTCGGCCCCCTCCTTGAACAGCCGGTCCATCTCGTCGAGCTCGCGACCCCGCAGATACTTGGGTTTGTGGGCCACCACCATCACATCCGCCCCGCGGGCGCCGATCTCGCCGATGCCGCGCAGGACCTCGTCGCTGCGATCACCGGCGGTGCCGACGACGAGGTGGAGCCGGGCCTCCGCCGGCAGCAGCCCGCGCCCGATCTCGACCAGCGCCTCGAGGCCGACCTCGTTGTGGGCCAGGTCGAGCACGACCGTGAGCGGTCCCAACGAGTAGACGTTCATCCGTCCGGGGTTGAGCTCAGGATCGGGCCGGAACGACCGGAGACCATCGACCACGGCCGGTTTCGGCAGACCGACACCGAGTCCGGCCGACGCCGCCGCCAGTGCGTTCTCGACGTTGAAGCGGGAGATGCCCGCCAAGGTCATCGGCACGTCGACCGCGGGGACCAGGGGGTCGGCGTCGCCACGCGGTTCGACCACGGCCACCCAGCCATCGATCAACGTGGTCGCCCGCCCCCCCTCGTTGAGCACCTGGCGGACGGCCGGAGCGTCAGGGTCGCGGCAGAACACCCACGTGCGGGCGGGCGAGTCGAGCCGCATCGCCATCGTGCGGGGGTCGTCGCCGTTCACCACGCACCAACCGTCCGGCCGGGTGATGCGGGTGATCACCGCCTTGACCTCGGCCAACTGGTCGAGCGAGTCGATTCCCTGCAGGCCGAGGTGATCGGCCGAGATGTTGGTGACGACGGCGACGTCGTTGTGGGTCACGCCGACGCCCCGCAGCAGGATGCCGCCCCGCGCCGTCTCCGTCACGGCCAGCTCCACCTCGGGATGCGAGAGGACCCGGCCGGCGCCGCTCGGTCCCGAGTAGTCGCCCGCCTCGACGAGCACGCCGTCGATGTACACCCCGTCGGTACTCGACCATCCGACGTGGAGTCCGGCGCACCGTCCAATGTGGGCGATCATTCGTGACGTGGTGGTCTTGCCGTTCGTTCCGGTGACGGCGACGACTCGGATGCGGGGCCGGATGGTCGGGGGATGCTCGCCCCGCCTGGCCTGGCGCACCTGGTCGGCCGCCGCCTCCAGCAGCCCGTCGAAGTCGGTGGTGGGCAGGCCGTCCAGCACCGCGGCGACCGCCCGGCCCAGCGCCTCGGCCCGGTCCTGGTTCCGCCAGGGATAGGCGACGACGATGCGACGGAGCTCGGTCGTCGGCCGGGCCCGCACCGCGAGCCGGGTGGTGCCGGCCTCTCCTGCGACCTGGCGGACCAGCCGGGCCACGGCCCGGGCGGCGAAGCGCTGGCGGAACGCCGTCGCGGGAGGTCCGGGTCGGGCCCGGCTCATCCCGATCCGGGCGGCCAGGGCGCGGGCGTCGTCCTCGGGAAGATCGAGGACGACGGTCAGATCGAGGGTGAGCTTGACGGCCGCCCTGGGGAAATAGAGGTTCGGTCCGTCGAGCACCCGCAGCTCGACCAGCGACGAGGCCGCGTTTTCTGGTTCGCCCACCCGCCCATTCTGATCGGGCGCCGCCGGGTCCGCCGGTCAGGACACGATCCTGAACGACTCGGCCAGCGCGAGCATGCGGTCGAGGTCGAGTTCGCCCTCCATCCGGTTCGTCACGTCGCCGACCTGCCACAGGAGCGTGTTGCCGGCCAGCCGGGTCGGGTCGAACTGCGGCTCGCCCGCCGGGTCGACGTAGGTCACCACGTGCCTGGCCCCGGTGATCCAGTACCCGTCGTGCCCGTCGACCGACAGCTGCTCGACCTGCGTGCCCGGACCGAGCTCCTTCACGACGAGCGAGTCGTCGGTCGCACCCGGGAATTCGGTGACGAGCAGCCCGACCCCGCTCCCGTCGACCTCCTGGAGGTCGTCCGACGGCGCCCACACGAAGGTCACGGCATCGGGGGGCCGGCCCGCGAACGCGGCCGACGGCGGACCCACGTCCGCCGGCAGGGCGATGGCGAACGGTGCTGCCTGCGCGGCCTCGGCCACGGTGACCGGCCGGCCGAGGTCGAGTTCGGAGGCCATCGCCTCGGGGTCGGCCACGCCTTCTCCGCGCAACGTGAGCTGCACCCCGCCGATGCCGAACCAGCGAGCCACGGCCCGCCGGGGCTGGGGCAGCGCGAGGGCGAGTACGGCGAGCACGGCGACGACGACGGCCGCGGTGGTCAGCAGCCGTCGCCGGCTCGTGGTGACCATGCCTCCGCTTCCGCCATCCCTCAGCCGGGCCGCCACCGTCTCGCCGAGATCGCCGCCCCGCGGGTGGTCGAGGTGCTGGGCCAGATCGACGAGTGCGTGCTCGACGTCAGGCATCGTCGCCTCCCAGCTGCAGCTGGTCGCGCAGCCGGTCCATCGCCCGGGCCGAGCGCGACTTCACCGTCCCGACCGGTAGGCCGAGGACGGCGGCCGTCTCCGCCTCGCTGAGCCCGACGAGGTAGCGGCAGGCGATCACGTCGCGCTGGCGGCCGGGGAGGGCGGCGACGGCCGCCAGGGTCACCCGTCGCGCCTCGGCCGCGAGGACCGCGGCCTCGGCGGAGGGGGCCGCCTCCCCCGAGGCGCGGTCCGTCGCCAGCCGCAGCTCGTGGCCGGCTCGGCGGCCGGCCGAGCGCCGGCGGTTGCTGGCCTCGTTGGCCACGATGCGGAGCAGCCAGGCTCGGAACGAGGAGCCGAGGCGAAACCCTCCGATGGCCCGGAACCCCTTGATCATGGCGTCCTGGGCGACGTCGTCGGCATCGAGCACGGCCCCACCGATCACGTAGGCGAGCCGGCGGGCCGGCTCCTGGTAGCGCCGGACGAGCTCGGCGAAGGCGTCGATGTCGCCGCCCTGGGCGCGCCGCACGAGCACGTCGTCGGTCTGCTCGAGCAGTGGACGGCCCTCCACCGGTGTGCAGCCTGGCTCACGTCGCCGTGGGCCGCATGCGGACCCTGCGGCGGGCCCCGATCACCGCCCCGTACGCGGCGCCGGCGGAACCCGCGGCGGCGAGGGCAAGCGCGACCCACGGCCACGGCGAGGGCGCCCCGCCGGTCGCGGGCGGCGGACCCGTCTCGACCAGCTCGTCGACCCGGACCCCCAGCGCGGTCAGCGAGCCGACGATGCCGGCCGGCGCGCGGAACCAGCCGCCGGGAGCGGTCATGCCGTCGAAGTACTCCTGCCCGGGCGGGGTGTGGGTGAGCGGGCCGCCGGCCGCGTCCGGATAGATCGTCTGGTGCAGCGTGCCCTCGCCCACGCCATGCTCCTCGACGTGCCAGGTCACGATGAGGGCCGGGCCCAGGTCGGTCGTCGGGGCCTCTTCCATCATGGGATCGGGCACCAGCCCCATCGTCGCGGCGAAGAAGCCGGCCTGCTCGACGAGCCGGAAGAACTGGTCGCCGGAGCCGCTCGTGGTGCCATTCGTGCCGTCGATGTCGATCGGGCGGCCGAGGCCCTCGCCTTCGATGGTGCCCGACGACGGCACGACCTTGGCCTGGGCCACGCCGGGAACGAGGAGGACGGTGATGGCGGTGGCCGTTGCGGCCGCGAGCGGGAGCACGGTGCGGAGGGTTCGGAGGCGCATGCCTCCTCTACACCGCTCGAACGTCCGAGGTTCCGTCCAGGTCGTCGAGATCGATGATCTCGGGCACCACCGAGTCGTGGTCGACGAAGAGGCCGGCGGCGGCCGAGCAGCCGGCGATGGCATCGGCGCACAGCACGATTGCCGCCGCGGTGTACGTCGAGCGCTCGCCGGGCGGGAACCGCGACTCGTCCGGGTAGACCGTGCCCGTCCAGTAGCGGCCGTCGGCGAACCGGTACTGCGACGTCCAGCTGAACAGCTCCTCGGCGATGGCCCGCTCGCCCGCGGCCACGTGGGCCAGGGCGCACTCGGCCGTCTCGGCCGGCGTCACCCACGGCCGGTCGCCGACGCACCGCACCCCCCGCCCTTCCATCAGGAACGTCGACCTCCGGGCGGCCAACCGGTCGCGCCCTGCGTCGCCGGCGATCACCCCGGTGAGCACCGGGTAGTACCAGTCCATGGCCCAGCGGTGCTTCGGGGCGAAGGCGGCCGGATCGTGCCGGATGACATGGGCCAGCCGGGCGACCGCCAGCTCCCAGTCGGGACGCTCGCGGCCGAGCCGCTCGGCCAGGGCGATGGCGCACCGGATCGAGAGGCACATGCTCGACGAACCGGTCAGGAGGGCGAACGACCACGGCGTCCCGTCGGCGTGCCTGGCCCAGAGGATCTCGCCGCGTCGCGTCTGGAGGCCGAGCACGAAGTCGATGGCCCGCTCGACCACGGGCCACATCGCCGCGGCCAAACCGTCGTCACGGGTGACGAGGAAGTGGTGCCAGACGCCCGTGGCCACGTAGGCGCACACGTTGGCATCGAGCTTGTCGTGCTCGACGCGGTCGTCGAGGTAGTACTGGTGCCAGGCGCCGTCCGGTCGCTGATGGCGGGCCAGCCACTCGTAGGCCCGCTGGGCGTCGGCCGCCCGACCGCCGACGGTGAGGGCCATCGCCGCCTCCACGTGGTTCCACGGGTCGGCGTGGCCACCGGGGAACCAGGGGATCAACCCGGACGGGAGTTGCCACTCGGCGACGCCGTCGACCGTGGCCGCCAACTCGTCGGCGGTGACCACGCCGGCCACGTCAGGCAGCACGGTTCGCCTCGGGCTTCCTGGCGTAGACGACGAGGCTCTTGCCGATGAACGGATTGGCCAGCCGATCGAGGGTGCGGGTGAGCCACGGCGCCCGCATGATCTCCCACACCAGCAGCCGGTGATAGGCCGCGACCGCGGGGTGGTCGTCGTCGGTCATCCCCACCGCGCACTTGAGCCACCAGTACGGTGCGTGGAGGGCATGGGCGTGGTGGGCGGCGCCGGGCCGAAGACCGACCGCCCGCAGCTTGGCCCGGAGCCCGGGTTCGGTGTAGATGCGGACGTGGCCGCCGTCGACGAAGGGGGCGTGGTACTCGTCGGACAGGGCCCAGCAGATGCGCTCGGCCAGCCAGGCCGGGACGGTGACGGCGAGGGTCCCGCCCGGCTTGAGCACGCGGGCCAGCTCAACGATCGCCGACTCGTCCTCGACGATGTGCTCGAGGACCTCCGCGGCGATGATCCGGTCGAAGCTGCCGTCGGGGAACGGGAGCCGCCGGGCGTCGCCGTTGACCGCGGTGCCCGTGCCGCCGTGCTCGGCCATCTCGCCGGCGTCGTTCATCGCCGCGAACAGCCCGACCACGTCCTTGAGCTCGGCCCGGTCGAGGTCGAACGCGACCACGCGGGCGCCCCGGCGGCCCGCTTCGAAGGCGTGGCGGCCGGCGCCGCAGCCGAGGTCGAGGACGACATCGCCCGGGCGCAGCCCGAGGCGGTCGTAGCGGACGGTCAGCACGTCGAAGTCGTCGTCGCCGCCGCCGTCGCCGTCGCCCGCGCCCGTTCGCCCAGGAGGCTCCGGTACTGCTCGACGGTCTGCTCGGCCGTGGCCCGCCAGCTCCACCGCTCGACCACCCGCCGGCGGCCGGCGGCGCCGATCCTGGCCCGACCGGCTGGGTCGTCGAGCGCGGTCCTGATCTTGGCCGCCAGGGCCTCGACGTCCCCCGGCGGCACCAGAAGGCCCGTGTCCCCGTCCCGCCCGACCACCTCGGGCAGCGCGCCGCCGGTGGTGGCGATGAGCGGCACCGCACACGCCATGGCCTCGATGGCGGGCAGCGAGAACCCCTCGTACAACGACGGGACGACGGCCAGCTCGGCTTCGGAGTAGAGCTCGCGGATCCGTTCCTCGGCGACGCCGGACACGAACTCGACCGCGTCGGTCAGGCCGAGCCGCCTGAGGGTCTCGGCCGTGCTGCCGTTCGTCCTGGCCTTGCCCACCACGACCAGCGACACGTCGCGCTCCACCCGGAGCTTGGCCACCGCCTCGAGCAGGTAGCACAGGCCCTTCATGGCGACGTCGGCCGATGCGGTGGTGATGATCCGGCCCGGGACCCGGTTGACGGTGTCGGTCGGCCGGAACTGGTTGGTGTCGACGCCGACCGGCACGACGTGCACCCGACGTCTCGGCACCCCGTACTCCCGCACGATGTCGTCCCTCGACGACTCCGACACCGTCATGATGCGATGGAGCCGACGGGCGACCCGGGCCTGCATGCGGGTGAAGCCGTACCACCGCCGGAGGGCGAACCGCCGGTAGGCCGACGTGGCATGGGCGAGCTCGAGCCGGCGGTCGACGGCGATGGGATGATGGATCGTGCCGAGCAGCGGGCACGCGTGCTGGATGCCGAGCAGGCCGTAGCCCAAACACTGGTTGTCGTGCACGACGTCGAAGTCGCCTCGGCGGTGGCGCAGGTGGTCCCACGCCCGCAGGCTGAACGACAGCGGCTCGGGGAACGTCCCGAACGAGAACGAGGTGACCTCGACCCAGTCCTTCCAGTTCTTGATCTCCCACAGCCCGGGCATCCGGGCCGGAAAGTGGTCGTTCCAGGTGTCGAGGCTGGGCAGCTCGACCAGCCGGATGCCATCGTCGAGATGGGGATAGGGCTGGCCCGAGACGACCTCGACCCGGTGGCCCAGGTCGGTCAGCGCCCTCGCCAGTTGGCGTACGTAGACGCCCTGCCCGCCGACGTGCGGTTTGCTCCGGTAGGAGAGCAGCGCGATGCGCAGCGGGCGGTCGTCGTCGGTGATCACGAGTGCGACAGGTTACGCACCCCGCACCCCCCGCCGAGCTTCGGGTGCGTAGCGCGCCGATAGGCGCGATAAGCACCCAACATTCGGGGTAGCGGGGTTCGGTCGGGCTCGATTGGGCATGATGGAGCGGAAAGGGGGCGACGGCCGATGGCCACGACCGCTCGATTCCGCGACCGGGCCGAGGCGGGCCGGACGCTCGGCGCCCTCGTCGCCGACCGACTCGCGGCCCGCGGCGACGACGTCGGTACGGTCGTCGTGCTCGGGCTTCCCCGTGGGGGTGTGCCCGTCGCCGCCGAAGTGGCGGCGTCGATCGCGGCGCCGCTCGACGTCTTCGTCGTCCGCAAGGTCGGCGTGCCCGGTCAGCCGGAGCTGGCCATGGGGGCGGTGGCCAGCGGCGGCACGAGGGTGGTGAACGAGGATGTCATCCGGCTGGCGGGGGTGACCGACGCCGAGCTCGAGCGGGTGACCGCGGCCGAGCGCGAGCTGCTGGCGCAACGCGAGCGGTCCTACCGGGGCGACCGGCCGCCGATCGACGTCGCCGGGAAGACGGTGGTCGTGGTCGACGACGGCCTGGCCACCGGGGCGAGCATGCGGGCCGCGGTCGCCGCGCTCAGGATCCGTCACCCTCGCGAGCTGGTCGTCGCGGTGCCCGTGGCCCCGTACGGCGCGGGCGACGAGCTGGCCGCGGTGGCCGACGGGGTCGTGGTCGCCCGCACGCCCGAGCCGTTCTTCGCCGTCGGACACTGGTACGACGACTTCTCCGAGGTGAGCGACGACGAGGTCAGAGCCGCCCTGGGCGTCCACCCGCGCTGATGCGAGCGGTGGTGCAGCGGGTGGGGCGGGCCCGGGTGCTCGTCGACGGCGAGGTCGTGGCCAAGATCGGTGGGGGCCTCTGCGTGCTGGTCGGCGTGACCCACACCGACGACCGGGCCACCGCCCACCGGCTGGCCGACAAGGTCTGGCACCTCAGGGTGATGCCCGACGGCGACGGGGTGATGAACCGGTCGGTCGCCGACACCACCGGCGAGGTGCTGGTGGTCAGCCAGTTCACCCTGTACGGCGACACGTCGGCCGGACGGCGCCCGTCGTGGATCGCGGCGGCCAGACCCGAGTTCGCCGAGCCCCTGGTCGAGGCGGTCACCGACCGGCTGCGGGAGCTGGGCGCCACCGTGGCCGCCGGCCGGTTCCGGGCCGACATGGACGTCGAGCTGGTCAACCGGGGCCCGGTGACCGTCCTGCTCGAGACCTGAGGCGAGCCGAAGGCCACCACGCCACCACGAGCGCACCGACGGCGAGCCCGACGGCCGGCCAGTCGCCGACCCTGGTGGCGATGGTCTGCCCGTCCCGCAGCTCGACGGTTCCCGAGAGCACCGCCCGCTCGCTGATCGCCGTGCGCTGGAGCACCTCCCCGGTGTCGGTGATGATGGAGGTGAACCCGGTGGGTGCGACCTGGAGCGTCCACCGTCCGGTCTCGATGGCCCGCAGCCGCGACGCCGCCACCTGCTGGGTGTGGACGGTGGTGCCCGAGTACGACGACCCGTTGGTCGGGTTCAGCAACAGCTGACCCCCGTGGCCGATGGCGTCCCGAGCCCGGTCGCCGAACCAGACCTCCCACGAGATCACCACGCCGAGCCGTCCGACGTCGGTGTCGAGGACGGCCGGCCCGGTGCCGACCACGGCGTCGCGGGGCACGAGGTCGACCGGGCCGAACGGCTCGAGCAGCCGGCGGAACGGTACGTACTCGCCGAACGGCACCCGCCGCACCTTCTCGTACCGGTCGGCCACCGCGCCGTCAGGGTCGAACGCCACCGCCGCGTTCGTGAACCGGTCGCCATCCTCCTCGACGACCCCGACCACCAGCGTGGCGTCGAGCCGGCGGGCCAGGTCGGCCAGCGCCGAGGCCTCGGCGGTACCGGCGGCCAGCGGCCCGGGCAGATCGACCACGTCCTCGGGCCACACCACCAGGTCGGCACCGGCGGGCACCGCGTCGCTGGCCTCGAGATGCCGCTCGAACACCACCCGCTCGTCGGTGTCGGAGGCCTGCGTGCCCTGGGGACCGCCCCCCTGGACGAGGGCCGCCTCGACCTCGCCCACCGCCCGGCCCCGCGGCCCGACGGCGGCCAACGCCGTCGCCGCCAGCACCACGCCGGCCC
>JBOGGX010000271.1:0-40191 GCA_050744245.1 Acidimicrobiales bacterium | reverse complement strand
GCCCGCTCACGTCGCTGCTGAACAGCAGGTCCGGCGCGCACACATTTGCAGGTTTCCCTTCGGGAAACCTGCTGGACCTCCCGCTGGCGGTTCCCGGTGAAGTTCACCGTCACCCCGCTCGGCGGCGGGCGAGCCGACACGGCCCGTGTCGTCGACTCGATCGTCCGCTACCTTCAGCCCCGGCCCAAGGCGACCCCGACACCGACAGCCGGACCAAGGGCGAGTGGCCCGGAGCGCTACTACGCCGACAGCGGCGAGGAGCCCGGGCGCTGGCTCGGCCGCACGGCGCACAGCATGGGATTGTCCGGCATGGTCCAGCGCGACGACTTCGCCGCCATGCTCTCCGGCCGCGACCCTCAGACCGGCGAACGCCTCATCACGGCCCAAGGCTCGGCGGGTCGTCGTCCCACCCTCGGCTCGGGAACCCACACACGACTCGGAGCCGACGGCGAGCCGCTGTACGGGGTCGGCGACGTATCGGCGGCGCTCGGCGTGTCCCAGGGCGAGGTCGAGCGGATGCTCGATGTCGGCACAGCCGTCGCGCTCGGCGCCATGGGGGTGCCGGGACCGCTTGCAGGACCTCCTGGGCCGTCTCCCGGCTCGGAACGAGACAAACGACATCCCGTTCGACCTCCCGCGCGACCTCCCGTTGGAGCTCTGACCAGCCAGTTCGGCCAACCGGGAGGCTCGTACCTCCGGCCACTCATCGAGACCGATGGTTCCCGGTGGGTGCGGGCCAGCGAACTGGACCGCTGTGCCCACGAACGCGATTCGGGGGTCGATCCCGACAGCATCCGGGCACTGGGCAGTGCTGACGATCAGCTCACGATCCCTGAAGCAGCCCGACTCGCAGGCGTCACGAACCGCTACCTGCGGGGGGTTGCCCGGTACCACGACGACCATCGCGCCGAGATCGAACGAACACTCGCTGCTGGGCGCCAGCCGCGGCGGGCATTCCTCGTTGCCAACCGGGGCACGAAAGGTCAGTGGCTCGTGCTCCGGGAGAACCTCGCACAGTTCCTCGAACGGCGCCGCCCACCGGCCGTCCGCGTCGCCTACGACCTGACCCTCACCACTGAGAAGTCGCTCGGCGTCCTCGCTCTTGTCGGCAACGACGCAACGCGGAAGGCCGTGCTGGCGTCGATCCAGGCCGGGAACGACTGGGCGGTCGACTGGCTTCAGGATCGGGCCGTCGGGCGGGTCGACGGCAAGCCGGTGGCGGCCGAAGGGCTCGCGGTCGCCTCGTTCCAGCACCTCACCTCCCGGGCCCTGGATCCGTTCCCGCACCACCACAACGTCGTCATCAACACCGCCCGCATGCCCGACGGCACTCATCGGGGGCTGTGGTCGCGACCTCTGTTCGCGGATGCCCATGCGGGGTCCGCGCTGGCCACTGCCGAGATGCGCCACCGGCTTACGGTGTCGCTCGGTGTCCGCTGGCGACCCAGCCGCAGGGGAGGCTGGGAGATCGACGGCATCAGCGATGCCGTCGTGCGGGAGTTCTCGCGCCGGCGCAACGAGATCGACGATGCCCTCCAGGAGCTGGAAGCAGAGATCGGCCGGGGCGCCCACCCCAACGAGATCGAGCACATCGTCCTGCGCACCCGGCCCGCCAAGAACCACACGCCAGCCGACGAACTCGTCGCCGTCTGGCGCGAGCGTGCCGCCCGTAACGGGCTGACCCCGGAGGCGCTCGCCGCGATCAACACCCAAGATCCCCACCAACAGACGATCGACACCGAGGAACTGTTCGCGTCGCTCGCCGGGCCGGACGGCATCTGCTCGGGCGGATCGGTGTTCTCCCGCTCCGAAGCACTCGCCGAACTCGCGAACCATCCCGTACCTGGCGACCACGATGCGCAGCCCTTGCTGTGTGGCGCGCAACGCCTACTCGAGCTGACTGACCAGTTCCTCGCCTCGTCCCACGTGGTCGCGCTCACCGAGGCGGACGATGCGCTGTTCACCACCGTCGAGATGCTGAGAGTCCAGGAACGGATCGCCGGCCGCTTCTCCAAAGGGCTGCATCGAGGCGCACACCTCGTCGCCGACGCGCACGTCGACGCCACGATCGCACGGCATCCCAACCTCACCGGTGAACAACAACGACTCGTGACCGAATGGTGCCAGCGAGGCCACCGCTTCCAGGCTGCCATCGGCCGTGCCGGGGCAGGCAAGACCACCACCGTCGCTGCGTGCGCCGACGCGTGGACCGCCGCCGGCTACCGCGTCCTCGGCGCAGCCGTGAAGGGCGAGGCCACTCGTACCCTCGCCGCTGCGGCCGGAATCGAATGCGAGACCGTCGCGTGGTACCTCGCCCACACCGACCCGCAGCACCATCCCCTCGACGCCCGGCCATGGAGCTAGCGTCCCGGCCGATGATCCGGGTCGGGGTGTTGGGCGCCGCCGGCCGGGTCGGGTCCGCCGTCTGCCGGGCCGTCGCCGACGACCCGGACCTCGAGCTGGTGGCCGCGGTCGACCCTCACCACGCCGGTTCGGCGGTCGCCGGGATCACGATCTCGGCCGATCGCCAGGCGCTCGTCGACGCACACGCGGAGGTCGCGGTCGACTTCACCCGCGCCGACGCGGCCCGCGACAACATCCTGTGGGCCGCGGCGCAGGGGATCCACATGGTCGTCGGCACCACCGGGTTCGCCGACGACGACTACCGGCGCTTCGGCGCCGCGTTCACCTCGACCGGGTGTTTCATCGCCCCCAACTTCGCCATCGGGGCCGTTCTCATGATGAGGTTCGCCGAGCTGGCCGCCCCCTACTTCGACTCGGCCGAGATCGTCGAGCTCCATCACGATCGCAAGCGGGACGCGCCGTCGGGGACGGCCATGCTGACGGCCGAGCGCATGGCTGCGGCGTCGGGTGACTGGGGCGACGACCCGACCGACCACGAGGTGATCGCCGGAGCGCGGGGGGGCCGGGGGCCGGGCGGCATCCGTGTCCACTCGGTGCGGCTCCGGGGCCTGGTCGCCCATCAGGAGGTCGTGCTCGGCACCGACGGGCAATCGCTCACCATCCGCCACGACTCCTACGACGTCGGGAGCTTCATGCCCGGCGTGGTGCTGGCGGTCAAGGCCGTGGCCGACCGGCCAGGCCTCACCGTCGGCCTCGACCAGTTATTCGACCTGTAGCCCCCCAGAGGTCAGCGGCGGTTGTACATGGTCGCGGTGGCCTGGTCGCGGGGTCGGACCACGATCTGGTCGATGTTGACGTGGCCGGGCCGGGTGACGGCCCAGGCCACGCAGTCGGCCACGTCGTCGGCGGTCAACGGCGTGAGCCCCTCGTACACGTGCCCGGCCCGCTTCTCGTCGCCGCCGAAGCGCACCAGGCTGAACTCGGTCTCGACCATGCCCGGGTCGACCTCGGCGACCCGTAGGGGCTCGCCCAACAGCTCCATCCGCAGGACCTGGGTGACGGCCCGCACCGCAAACTTGGCCGCGTTGTAGCCGGCGCCTCCCGGGTAGGCCTCGAACCCGGCGATCGACCCGATGTTCACGATGTGGCCGTCGCCGCCCGCCCGCAGCCGGGGAAGCAGCCCTTGGGTGACGCGCAAAGCCCGAGGACGTTGCTGTCGTACATCACCCGCCACTGCTCGACGGCGGCCTCGACCACCGGTTCGAGCCCGAGGGGCGCCGCCCGCGTTGTTCACCAGGACTCGACACTCGGCCACCTCGGCGCAGAAGCCATCGACCGAGGCGGCGTCGGTGACGTCGAGCGTCCGGGCCACCGCCCGCCCTCCGCTGGCGTCCTCGATCTCGTCGGCGAGCTCTCGCAGCCGCTCGATCCTCCTCGCGCCCACGACGACGTCGAAACCCTCGGCCGCCAGCCGGCGGGCCGTGGCCGCCCCGATCCCCGAGCTGGCGCCGGTCACCACCGCCATTCCGCGCTGACTCATGTCGCCTCGTCCTCACTTTCCGCCTCGGCCTCGATCTCCCGCTCGGCCTCCTCCAACTCCTCCTCCAGGTGCCCGAGCGCCTGCACCCTCGACTGGCCCTGGCGGCGCTCGCTCCAGATGCTGAACGCGACCAGGCCGACGGTGACGACGAGCAGCGGAATCCGGTAGCGGGCGACGAAGTCGAGGACCCAGTCGATCGGGCTCTCGAACGCCACGCCGAACCGGCGGATGAGGTACAGCCGGACCGCGGTTCCCGCGAAGTTGAGGGTGAAGAACGCGGCCAGCGGCATGCGGGCCGCCCCGGCGAACAGGCAGATGTAGCTGTTGGGAGCGATCGCCACCATCGGGTACGAGGCCCGCCCGAAGAACCGCTCGAGCCGTCGGAGCAGGTCGCCGTAGGTGGGGGCCCGGCGCTCGGTCCACCGGACGGCCGCGTCGCCGTAGGCGTAGCCGACCAGGTAGAAGAGCGGGTCCGAGAGCATGAGCCGAAGCGTGCCGACCATGTAGTAGGTGGCCGTGTCGAGCTGGTTGGTGATGAGGACCAGGTTGCGCACCCGTGGGTTGAGGAGCAGCAGCACCAAGGGATGCGTGTCGACCAGCGTCGGGGCCAGGGCGTCGCCGACATACCCGGCGACCACGAACCCGATCAGCACGGTCGAGACGGCGACCAGCACCGGTCGGGGCAGCCGCCGGGGCGGGTTCTGGGCGGTCTCCTCCGACTCGGGAGGCGGCTCGGACTGGTTGTCGGGCAAGGGGCCGATTCTGGCGCGTCAGGACGGCGGCGACGGTCGCGTCCCGACGGCCTGGCCGATCTCGTCGAGGACGGCCGGATCGTCGATAGCCGGGCACCGGCTTCGTCGGCGAGCCGGGCCTGACCGGGAGCTCCTCGATCCCGACGCAGTTGGCGGCGATGGGCCACCCCGTCTCGGTCTGCCACCAGTGGTCGATGACCGGGATGCCGAGCAGATCGCGGGCCCAGTGGTAGGTGTCGGGGTCGAGCCGTTCGCCGGCCAGGAACAGGTGCCGCAGCGACGAGAGGTCGTGGCCGGCCAGGTGCTTGCCCTTGGGGTCCTCCTTCTTGATCGCCCGGAACGCGGTGGGGGCGGTGAACAGGACGTTGACGCCGTGGTCGGCCACCACCCGCCAGAAGGCGCCGGGGTCGGGCATGCCGACGGGCTTGCCCTCGTACAGCACCGTCGTGCACCCGGTCAGCAGCGGGGCGTAGACGATGTAGCTGTGGCCGACGACCCAGCCGACCTCGGATGCGGCCCAGAAAACCTCACCCGGCCCGACGCCGTAGATGTTGGGGAGGCTCCAGCGCAGGGCGACCGCGTGGCCGCCGTTGTCACGGACCACGCCCTTGGGCCGGCCGGTCGGGCCCGAGGTGTAGAGGATGTAGAGCGGATCGGTGGCCTCGACCGGTACGCACGCGACGGGCGCGGCCTCGGTCATGGCCGCGGCCCAGTCGATGTCGCGGCCGGCGACCATTTCGGCCGGGGCCATCGGTCGTTCGACTATGACGCAGTGCGCCGGGCGGTGCTCGGCCTGTTGGAGGGCCGCGTCGAGCAGCGGCTTGTACTCGACGATGCGGGCGCCCTCGATGCCGCACGAGGCCGACACCACGACCCGCGGCCGGGCGTGGTCGATCCGCACCGCCAGCTCGTTCGCCGCGAAGCCGCCGAACACCACCGAGTGGACCGCCCCCAGCCGGGCGCAGGCGAGCATGGCCACAACCGCCTCGGGCACCATCGGCAGGTAGATGATGACCGTGTGGCCCCGTTCCACGCCGAGCCCGTGGAGGACGCCGGCGAACCGGGCCACCTCCTCCTGCAGCTCGGCGTAGGTGAACCGGCGGACGGTCGATGTCACCGGGCTGTCGTACACCAGGGCCGGCTGGTCGCCCCGCCCGCCGTCGACGTGCCGGTCGACGGCGTTGTGGCAGGTGTGTTGAGCCGGCCGCCGGGGAACCAGCGGTAGAACGGGGCGTCGCTCGCATCGAGCACGGTCGACGGCGGGGTGTCCCAGTCGATGGCGGCCGCCGCCTCCCGCCAGAAGCCGTCGGGATCGTCGATGCGGCGCCGGTAGGCGTCGTCGTAGCTCCCCATCCCCGTAGGTTCGCGCTCATTCGGCGGGTACGGGCGGCCGTAGGCTCGACCTGTCATGTCGCGCTACCGGTTCGCCCGTCGGCCACGGTGGATCGTGTCGCACGTTGTTGTGCTCGTCCTCGTGGTGTTCATGGTCTGGGCCGGGTTGTGGCAGCTGCGGCGCTTCGAGGAGCGGGGCGATCTCAACCGGCTCTACGCCGAGCGCCGGGAATCGGCGCCGGTGTCGGTGGCCGAGGTCGTCGACCCCGGCGACGGGTTCGAGAGCGACGCGGTCGACGACACGCTGTACCGCAGGGTCACGGCGACCGGCGTCTATGACACCAGCTCAGAGGTGCTGGTGCGCAATCGCACCCAGGGCGGGCGGCCCGGGGTGTGGGTGCTGACCCCGCTCGTGCTCGACGACGGCGCGGCCCTTGTGGTCAACCGGGGGTTCATCCCGGGTTCGGGCCTCACCTCGGTGCCGGCCCAGGCCGCAGCACCCGAGGGTGGGGTGACGGTGACCGGGCTGCTGCAGCGAACGCAGGAGCGAGGCCGTTTCCAGGCCCGCGACCCGGCGACCGGCACGCTCCGCCTGCTGTCGAGGGTCGACCTCGGCCGGCTCCAGCAGCAGGTGCCCGATGACCTGTATCCCTTGTGGCTGCTGCTCGAGGACCAGGCGCCGCCGCTGACCGGCGACGTGCCGATCCTCGTGTCACCCCCCGAGCCCTTCTCCGAGACCCAGAACCTGTCCTACGCCTTCCAGTGGTTCGCGTTCACCGCGATCGCGCTGGTCGGCTACCCGCTGATCCTGCGCCGCCAGGCCCGATCCGAGGAGCGCAAGACCCGCCGCCGACCCGAACCGAAGGTGGAAGATCGCGAAAACCGCGAGGATCCACCGCAGATTCGAGATGTTCGGGACGAGGTGCGGGCTTGACGGCGGGCGGGCCCGCGGTCACGCTGATGGGCCGATGGCGATCACCCGGCTGACCGACCTCCTTCTTCTCTAGCGGCGAGCGCCCACCCGCGCCCGCCGCCGACCCCCTGCCCGACGCAGGGGGTCGTTCAGTTTTCGCCCGAGACCGAAAGGGACCAGATGCCGCCCGAGCCCGTCACCCCGAAGCAGATGGCCTTCGAGAAGTACCAGCCGTTCCACCCGCTGCCGGTGATCCTCGACGACCGCACCTGGCCGACAACGCGGATCGAGCGGGCGCCCGTGTGGTGCTCGGTCGACCTGCGCGACGGCAACCAGGCGCTGATCGACCCGATGGACCCGGCCCGCAAGCTCCGCATGTTCGAGACGCTGGTGCAGATGGGGTTCAAGGAGATCGAGGTCGGGTTCCCCTCGGCCAGCCAGCCGGACTTCGACTTCGTCCGCCGGCTCATCGAGGACGACCTGGTCCCCGACGACGTCACCATCCAGGTCCTCACCCAGTGCCGGGACGAGCTCATCGAGCGCACCTACCGATCGCTGCGGGGCGCCGGGCGGGCCATCGTCCACTTCTACAACTCGACCTCGGTGCTCCAGCGCCGGGTGGTGTTCGGCCTGGATCGGGCCGGCATCACCGAGATCGCGGTGAACGCAGCCAGGATGTGCCGCAAGCTGGAGGACTCGCTCGTCGGCACCGACGTGTTCTACGAGTACTCGCCCGAGAGTTTCACCGCGACCGAGACCGACTACGCGGTCGAGATCTGTGAGGCCGTGGCCGAGGCCATCGAGCCGACGACCGACCGGAGGCTGATCATGAACCTCCCGGCCACGGTCGAGATGTACACGCCGAACGTCTACGCCGACGTGATCGAGTGGTTCAACCGCACCGTGCGCGACCGCGACAAGATCATCCTGTCGCTCCACCCCCACAACGACCGGGGCTGCGCGGTGGCCGCGGCCGAGCTCGGGGTGATGGCCGGGGCCGACCGGGTCGAGGGCACGCTGTTCGGCAACGGGGAGCGCACCGGCAACGTCGACGTCGTCACCCTGGCCATGAACCTGTTCAGCCTCGGTGTCGACCCGAAGCTCGACATAACCGACATCGACGCCCTGCGGCGGGTGGCCGAGTACTGCAACCGACTGCCGGTCCATCCCAGGCACCCCTATGTCGGCGACCTCGTCTACACCGCGTTCTCGGGCAGCCATCAGGACGCGATCAAGAAGGGGGTCGACGCGCTCGAGGCCCTCGAGGCGCGCGACGGCGGCTACCACGTCTGGGAGGTGCCGTACCTGCCGATCGACCCGAAGCACGTGGGCCGGACCTACGAGGCCGTGATCCGGGTCAACAGCCAGTCGGGCAAGGGCGGCGTGGCCTACATCATGAAGGCCGAGCACGGGTTCGACCTGCCCCGCCGGCTGCAGATCGAGTTCTCGAAGACCATCCAGGGCATCACCGAGGACACCGGCACCGAGATCAGCCCGACCGACATGTGGGCGGCGTTCGAGGCGGAGTACCTGGTTCCCGACGGGATGCGCCTGCTGTCGCACGAGACGACCACGGGTGACCGGGGCGCTTCGGTCACGGCCCAGCTCCTGATCGACGGCGAGCACCGCACGATCACCGGTCGGGGCAACGGTCCGATCGACGCGTTCGTCGCCGGGTTGCGGGCCGACCTGGGGATCGACGTCGAGGTCGTCGACTACCTCGAGCACGCCGTCGGGTCGGGCAGCGACGCCATCGCCGTGGCCTACGTCGAGACCCAGCGCGACGATGGCAACGTCCGGTGGGGGGTCGGCGTGGACGAGAGCATCCTCACCGCCTCGCTCAAGGCGGTGCTGAGCGCCGTCGGCCGCCACCAGCACGACATGAGGATGGTGGCCCGCAACGAGGCCGGCGGCCCCTGAACCAGCCCGCAACCGCGTTCTCTGTCGTTCTCTGTCGCCTTATGCCCTTACATCGAGCCCCGCTCGACTCTGTGTCGGGTTTTGGCTGGAATGGCGGGCGTACGTCGCCACAGAACGGTCACCGCCACTTGAGGCCGAGGTCGGCCAGCTCCAGCTTGGCCAGCGCTCGTATGTCGTCGGGGTCGCCCGCCGCCAGGCGCCGGCCGGATCGATGTGGAGCTGCGCCAGCCGGCGCACCCGGCGACCGGTCAGGGCGCGCAGGGCGAGGAGATCGCCATGCGTCCCCCGCCGCATGAGCTCGGCCACGGCCCCGGCCTCGCGGGCGTAACGGAGCCGCACCGGGAGCCAGGTGTGACCAGGAGCAGCCGCAGCGGCAGCAGGATCAGGACGACCAAGGCCCAGAACGCCAGCGCCCCGACCCGGTCGATCCGGGCCGTGCCCGCCTCGGCCAGGGCGTCGCCGGTGGCGGTGCCCCCGCCCAGCGCATCGGCCAGGGCGTCGCCGACCAGCGGGATGTCGGCCGCGCTGTCGGCCGCACCGGTGAACGTGCTCTGCAGCGACGTTCCGGCGTCGACCGGCCGCTGGCTCGGGCCGCGTAGGTCGAGGATGACCCCTCGCACGGTGAGCGCGATCCAGATCCAGAGCACGAGCCAGGACAGGGCGACCACGTCTGCGGCCACCTGCCATGCCAGTCGGGGCGGGAGATCGGCGTAGGGCGTTACCCCCGGACCGCAACCCGCAGGCCTCACTCGGGGTCAGTTGTCGTCGGGCGGAGTCGGAACCCACCAGGAGGTACCCGACTTCATGAACGCCAAGCGGCTGCTGGTGGAGCTGATCGGCACCTTTTTCCTCGTCTTCACCGTGGGCATGGCCGTCGCCAACGCCGGGGATCTGGCCCCGCTGGCGATCGGCTCTGTCCTGATGGTGATGGTCTTCGCCGGCGCCCACGTGTCCGGCGCCCACTACAACCCGGCGGTCACCATCGCCGTCTGGCTCCGTGGCGAGCCTCGTCGCCCGATCTCGTCGCCTACTGGATCGCCCAGCTGGCCGGGGCCGGCCTGGCCGGGCTGGCCGTCGTCCAGCTCCTCGAGCGCTCGACGACGCCGTTCGAGCCGGCCGTGGCGTGGGAAGCGCTGCTCGTCGAGTTTCTCTTCACCTTCGCCCTCGCCTACGTGGTGCTGCACGTGGCCACGAGCCGGGGGACCGAGTGCAACTCCTACTACGGCCTGGCGATCGGGTTCACGCTGGTGGCCGGGATCCACTCCGTCGGGGCGATCTCCGGCGGCGCCTTCAACCCGGCCGTGGCCGTCGGCGGCTGGACCAACGCCTTCGACATCGGCGGGACCTGGCCTATCTCGTGGTGCAGCTCGGCGCCGGGGCCGCGGCCGCCCTCGCCTACCGGGTGGTCGTGCCCGTGGCCGACCTCGAGCCGGCCCCGGCGCGGACCGCAACGGCGCGGGCCGCAGCCCAGACCTCCGGCTGACCCGAACCGCCGAATGTGCGGTGGTTGTGGTCGCGGGCGACCACAACCACCCGGAGAACCGGGGTGGGGTCTCGGTGGGGTCTCGGCACGGCACACTGTGGGCCGATGATCGAGGTGGTTGCCTTCGACGGCGACGACACGCTGTGGCACAACGAGTCGATCTTCACGCTCACCCAGGACCGGTTCCGCCGGCTCATGGGCCCCTACCTCGACGGCGACCACGACATCGGGCGGCGGCTGCACGAAACCGAGCTCAGGAACCTGCGGCTCTACGGCTACGGCATCAAGTCGTTCACGCTGTCAATGATCGAGACCGCCATCGTGGTCTCCGGCGGGGCGGTCACCGCCGCCGAGGTGACCGCCATCCTCGATGCGGCAAAGCAGATGCTCGCCCACCCGGTCGAGCTGCTCGACGGCGCGGTCGACGCCATCGAGGCGGTGAGCGCCACCCACCCCGTCATGCTCGTCACCAAGGGCGATCTGTTCGACCAGGAGAGCAAGCTGGCCCGCTCCGGGCTGGGCGAGCGGTTCACCTCCGTCGACATCGTGAGCGAGAAGGACACCGGCACCTACGAGCGAATCCTGCGGCGGCGGGGGCTGCGAGCCGACCGGTTCCTGATGGTGGGCAACTCGATTCGCTCCGACGTCTCGCCGGTGCTCGAACTCGGCGGGTGGGCCGTGCACGTCCCCTACCACGTCACCTGGGAGCATGAGCTGGTCGGCGACGAGGCGCCGGTGCGGGGCCACCCCCGCTTCCGACACCTCGACTCGCTCGCCGACCTCCCGACCCTGCTGGCCGAGTTCGACCAGATTGCAAGGAGACCCTGATGGACGACGAACAGATCCTCGGCACCATCGAGAAGCTGGTCGACGAGGAGCACGAGCTGCGCCGCCGCGGCGAGGGCATCGACCCGGCGCGGCTGCGGCGGCTGGAGGAGACGCTCGACCAGTGCTGGGATCTCCTCCGTCAGCGTCGAGCGCGGCGTGAGTACGGCGAGAACCCGGAGGACGCCGCGGTCCGGCCGCCGTCCACCGTCGAGGGCTATCGGCAGTGAGCGAGCGAAGCGAGCGTGGCCCGAGCGGCCCGGCCGAAGGCCAAGAGCGGACAGGTTGAGCTCGTAGTCCATGGTGGTCGAGCGCGATGTCGTCCGGATGGGAACGGCGCCGGGCCGGTTCGTGCTGGCCGCCACCATCGGCGGCTCGGCCCTGGCGGCGCTGGACGCCACCGTGGTCAACGTCGCCCTGCCCAGCATCGGTGACGAGCTCGACGCCAGCCTGGCCGGGCTCCAGTGGGTCATCACCGGCTACATGCTGGCCCTGGCCTCGCTCATCCTGGTCGGCGGCTCGCTCGGTGACCGCTACGGACGCCGCCGGGTGTTCGTGGTCGGCGTGGTGTGGTTCTCGGTGGCGTCGTTGCTGTGCGGGATCGCCCCCACGCTGCCGCTGCTCGTCGCGGCCCGCATCCTGCAGGGCGTCGGTGGCGCGCTGCTCACCCCGGGGAGCCTGGCGATAATCCAGGCCGGCTTCCATCCCGAGGATCGGGGCCGGGCGGTCGGCGCCTGGTCCGGCCTCGGCGGCGTGGCCACCGCGGTCGGTCCCTTCGCGGGCGGCTGGCTGATCCAGTACGCCTCGTGGCGATGGGTGTTCCTGATCAACCTTCCGGTCGCCGCCGGCGTCGTGCTCCTGGCCCGCCACGTCCCCGAGACCCGAGACCCGGCCACCGCCGGCCGCATCGACGTCGCCGGGGCGGTCACCGCCACCCTCGGGCTCGGCGCGCTCACGTTGGCGCTGACCCAGGCCGGCTCGGTCGGATGGACCACCGGGGTCATCGCCGGGCTCGTCGTCGGAGCGGTGGCCACGGTCGCGTTCGTGGTGCTCCAGCGGCGGGAGCACCACCCGCTCGTGCCGCTGCGACTGTTCTCGAGCCGGCAGTTCGCCGCGGCCAACGTGGTGACCTTCGGCCTCTACGCCGCCCTGGCCGCGGCGACGTTCCTGCTCGTGGTCCAGCTCCAGACCAGCGCCGGGTTCTCGCCGTTGGCCGCGGGAACGGCCCTGCTCCCGGTCACCTTCATCATGCTCGTGCTGTCGCCGCGAGCCGGCGCGCTGGCGCAGCGCATCGGACCCCGCATCCCGATGGCGGTCGGTCCGATCGTGACCGCGGCCGGCCTGCTGCTCATGACCCGCATCGGGCCCGGCGCCAGCTACCTCACCGACGTGCTGCCCACGGTCATCGTGTTCGGCCTCGGCCTGGCGGGCTTCGTCGCCCCGCTGACGGCCACCGTGCTGGCGGCGGCGCCGACCGAGAATGCGAGCACGGCGTCGGGCATCAACAACGCCGTGGCCCGGGTCGGGGGCCTCACCGCGGTGGCCGCCATCCCCATCGTCGCCGGCCTCTCGGGCCAGGACTACCTCGACCCTCTGCTCCTCACCGCCGGGTTCAGGACGACGATGATCGTGGCCGCCGTCCTCGCCGCCGGCTCCGGCGTGCTCGCCTGGTTCACGATCTCGTCGAACGTCTGCCGCGGCCGTCCGCGGCCATCGCGCCAGTACGTGTGCGCGATCGACGCGGCCCCGATCGACGTGCCGGAACTGACCACCTCGGGCGCCCGGTAGCCTCGCCCGCCTCATGCCCGACGGCTCGACCTGGCTGCTCACCGGAGGCGCCGGCTACATCGGTGCCCACATCGTCCATGCCTTCCAGTCGGCCGGGATCGAGGTGGTCGTGCTCGACGACCTCTCGACCGGCGTGCGGCGGAAGGTGCCCGACGGCGTCACGCTGGTCGAGGCCTCCGTGCTCGACACCGACCGGGTGGCCGAGGCGCTCGTCGACCACGGCGTGGGTGGTGTCGTCCACCTGGCGGCCAAGAAGGCGGTGGGGGAGTCGGTCGAACGGCCGGCGCTCTACTTCAGGGAGAACGTCGACGGCCTCCTCAGCCTGCTCGACGCGATGGAGGCGACCGGCGTCGGGCGGATGGTGTTCTCGTCGAGCGCTTCCGTCTACGGCATCACCGATCTCGAGGTCGTCACCGAGGAGGTGGCGACCTCGTCCCGGCCGGTGTCGCCCTACGGCGAGACCAAGCTCATCGGCGAGTGGCTGCTGCGCGACCTGACCCGTTCCGCCGGGCTGCGGTCGACCTCGCTGCGCTACTTCAACGCGGCCGGGGCGGGGGGACCCGGCCTCGGCGACACCGGTGTCGTCAACCTCATCCCCATGACGTTCCAGGCGTTGGCCGAGGGCCGGCCGCCGCAGATCTTCGGGGGCGACTGGCCCACCCCGGACGGCACCTGCATCCGCGACTACATCCACGTGACCGACGTGGCCGACGCCCACGTCGCCGCGGCCCGGGCGCTCGACGCCGGGATCGCGCTGGCCCCGGCGTACAACCTCAGCCGGGCCGTCGGCGTGTCCGTCGCCGAGGTGATGGACACGGTGCGCGAGGTGACCGGCATCGACTTCGAGCCCGAGGTCGTCGGCCGCCGGCCGGGCGACCCGGCCCACATCGTCGGCATGGCCGACGCCATCGCCCGCGACCTGGGGTGGAAGGCCGCCCTCGACCTGCACGACATGGTGTCGAGCGCCTGGGAGGCGTGGAACGCGGGCTGAACGATCCCGGGGGCAGGGCTGGCACACTGGCGGCCGAGTGACGACGCAGGAGGTCGTCGCGTGCCCGACGATCCGACCGAGGCCGGCGTGCCCCGCACCAACGGTGCGACCCGAACCTACGAGACCGACCGCATCCGCGTGTTCTGGGATGCGAACCGGTGCATCCACACGGCCAACTGCCTAATGGCCCTGCCCGCGGCGTTCGACACGAGGCGCCGCCCATGGGTCGACGTGTCCGCCGCCACCGCGGAGGAGATCGCGGCCGCCGTCCTCACGTGTCCGACCGGCGCGCTGGCTACGACGGGGTCGGCGGCCTCCCGGACGAGACGTCGGAGGGGGCGACCGTCATCGGGGTCGTCCCCAACGGTCCGCTCTTCGTGCGGGGCCACGTCGAGGTGCGCGACCCCGCCGGTCGGGTGCTGGCCGACGAGCACCGGCTGGCCCTGTGCCGGTGCGGGGCCAGCGCCAACAAGCCATTCTGCGACAACAGCCACCGCAAGATCCGCTTCCGCGACGCCGAGTGATGCCACTGTGCGGTGGAAGCTCGCGTTTTTCGCGATGATCCACCGCACATTCGTGCGGTTTGGGCTCAGGTGCGGCCCATCCGGCGGGCGGCCTCGTCGACGTCGATGTCGCCTCGGGCCAGCGAGCGTAGGAGGTCGGCCTTGTCGTTCGGGGAGGTGGCCTGGGCCTTGTCGGCGGCCACGGGTTGGACGGGTTGGAGGCCGAGCCGGGCCAGCAGCTCGTCGAAGCGGGCCCGGGCCGTCGGGTAGCTGACCCCGAGGTGTCGTTCGAGCTCCTTCATGTTCCCCCGAGACTGGAGGAACACCAGCAGCAGCTCGCGGTCGCCGGCGGACAGGCCGCAGAACTCGCACGGCTCGAACTCGCCGGCGAGCTCGCTGCCGCACTCGTGACAGCCGAGTCGGGTGAGCGCGAGCCGGGTACCGCACACCGGACAGTCGCGAGGTGGGCGATGGCGGTGGTGCCGGGTCACGAGGTCTCCCGCACCTTGACCGCCGACATCGAGGCGACGATGGCCAGGCTGGCGGTGCCGTCGCCGACCACCCACTCGCCCTCGTCGGTGCGGCCCCCCCAGCCGGCCACCCTGACATCGGGCTTGCTCATCGTGGCGTCGACCTTGACCCGGAGATCGGACCCGGGTTCGAGGCGGACCTTGACGCTGCCGATGTCGCAGCGGATGCGGGAGTCGCCGCGAGCGATGGGACCGTGCACCGAGAGGCTTCCGGCGCTGACGTTCAGGTCGAACGGACCCCGCACATCGGCGAAGGCGGCCGAGCCGGCGCTCACGGACCCGACGATCTTGCCCCGCATGCCCGACACCCGCACCGAGGCGGCCGACACGTCGAGCGAGAGGCTGAGGTCGGGGTTGGCCCTGATGTCGACGGGCGGGTTGAACTCGAAGCGACGCGACCCACGCCCGCCGCGATGGCGACCGCGCTGACGGCGCCGGTCCCAGTCGCGGTCCCACTCACCCTCGCCGCCCCACCAGGGTGGGCCTCCGGCGAACACGAACCGCAGCGAGTGGGTCTCGTCCTCGCTGTCGTACCACTCGGGCTCGGCGTCGACCACGAGGATCCCGTTCTCCCGCCGGATCTGCGCCCCGCGGACGAGCACCTCCCGGACCGATGGGTCGCCGACGATGCGCAGCTTGCGCGCGCTGGCCGAGACCCTGAGCTCGGTGGCGATGTCGCCCGGCGGCGGCTCGGTCGCGGCGTCGAAGTCGACGTCGGGGTCACCATCGTCGAGATCGTCGGCGTCGTCTTCGGGCGGGGTGGCGTCCGGGTCGAGCAGGCGGGCCGCCTCGTCGGCATCGAGCTCGCCGGCGGCGACCCGACCGAGGATGTCTCGCAGTTCGTCGTCGTTCATGGTCACAACCGTCCCAGCCAGAGCGGAGCCCACTGGGGGGCCGTGGCGCCCGCCGGTTCGTTCGGGATGTCGAGGTCGGCGCGGGGACCATCAACCTGGTGCTGGTCGGCCGACGCCGCGTCGGCGTCGAGCAGGCGGACGGCCTCGTCCGCCCGGAGCTCGCCGACGGCGACCCGGCCGAGTACTTCGCGGAGTTCGTCGCTAGTCATGGGCAGAAGCGTAAGCACGACTTGCCAGAGTGTCAAGTCAGATGCACAAATCCGTCGCCCAGCTCGCGTGTTCTCCCATGGATTCGACGCTGGCGCGGCACCGATTGCGGCTGGCCGGGTTCGCCGACCCCGATCGGGTGGCGGCGGGTACCGGCGCCCGCCCGAGGCCGCCGCTCGGGCGCTCGACCGGCTGGCCGCCAAGGGTTGGGCCCGCTTCGAGACGGTCGACCGGCCGGCCTGGCCCGCGGATGGTCGCTGACGCCGGTGGGCCGGGCCGAGGCCGAACGGCGGCTGCACGACGAGCTCGACCGGAGTGCTCGCCGATCCGTGGTCGAGTCCGGCTATCGGTCGTTCCTCACGCTCAACCGGCCCCTGCTCGAGGCGATGACCGACTGGCAGGTGCGCGACGGTGTCGTCAACGGTCACGCCGATCCCGAGTACGACCGGCGGATTGTCGACCGACTTGGTCGGATCAATGAGAAGATCACGGCCGTGCTCTCGGATCTGGCCGCCTGTCTCGAGCGCTACGACGGGTACCGCGGGCGCCTCGACGCGGCCATCGAGCGGGCCGCGACGGGCGACCGGACCTACGTCGACGGCGCGCTGATCGACTCCTATCACACCGTGTGGTTCGAGCCGCACGAGGATCTGCTCGCCACGCTCGGGCTCGACCGATCGCAGGAAAACCCGGAGGTGTTGTGATGCCCCGCTTCGGCACCGTACTGACCGCCATGGTGACGCCGTTCGACGACGACCTCGGCCTCGACCTCGACGGCGCGGTCGGCCTGGCCCGGTGGCTGGCCGACCACGGCAACGACGGATTGATCGTGGCCGGCACGACCGGCGAGGGCGCGACCCTGAGCGACGCAGAGAAGCTCGATCTGTGGCGAGCGGTGAGCGAGGCGGTCACCATCCCCGTGGTGGCCGGCACCGGCACTTACGACACCAGGCACACGGTCGAGCTGACAACGCGAGCCAAGGAGGTCGGCGCGGCCGGCGTCCTGGTGGTGACGCCGTACTACAACCGTCCCAGCCAGGCCGGGCTCGAGGCCCACTTCCGCGCGGCCGCGGCGGCCACCGATCTGCCGATGCTGATCTACGACATCCCGATCCGCACCGGTCGCAAGGTCGCGCACGACGTGCTGGTGCGGCTGTCCCATGATGTCGGCAACGTGGTCGGGGTGAAGGACGCCGCGCTCGACGTATCGGCGTCGGCCCGCCTGGCGGCGGCCGCCCGGGCCGGGTTCGAGATCTACAGCGGCAACGACGACCAGACCCTGCCGCTGCTGTCGATCGGTGCGGTGGGGGTCGTCGGGGTGTGCACCCACTGGTCGGCCCCGGAGATGGCCGAGATGATCGCGTCCTTCGAGAAGGGCGACGTGGTCGCGGCTCGCGGGCACAACGCCAGGCTGCTGCCGTCGTACGACTTCGAGACCGGCGACGCCGCGCCCAACCCGGTGCCGACCAAGGCCATGCTGCGGGTGCTCGGCCTGCCGGCCGGACCGTGTCGACCGCCGATGGGGCCCGAGCCGGACGGCCTGGCGGCCCGGGCCGGCGAGGTGCTCGCCGGGCTCGGGAGGCGGCCCGGGTGAACCGGCGGGGGCGGGGCGGGCGATGGCGTCACCGGTAACGGTCACCTTTCTCGGCGGGCTGGGCGAGATCGGGCGCAACTGCGCCTGCTTCGAGGCCGACGGCGAGATCGTCATCCTCGACTGCGGGCTGATGTTCCCCAACATCGAGATGATGGGCATCGATCTCGTGCTGCCCGACTTCACCTACCTGCGCGAGAACGCGGCGCGGGTCGTCGGCTGCATCGCCACCCATGGCCACGAGGACCACGTCGGCGGGCTGAGCTTCCTGCTGCGCGACCTCTCGCTTCCCGTCTACGGCTCGCCGCTGACCCTCGGGATGGCCCGCAATCGCATCGAGGAGGCCGGCGTGCTCGACCACACCCGGCTCATCGCCGTGGCCGACGGCGAGCGCCGCAGCATCGGACCCTTCGACGTCGAGTTCATCCCCGTCACCCACTCGGTCCCCCACGGTTTCGCCGTCGCCTTTCACACCGGCCAGGGCGTGATCCTCCACACCGGCGACTTCAAGCTCGATCTCACGCCGGTCGACGGGCGGCTCACCGACCTGGCCCGCATCGGCGCCATCGCCAGCGGCCCGGGCATCCGGCTGCTGCTGGCCGACTCGACCAACGCCGAGGAGGCGGGGCACACCGCCAGCGAACGGCGGGTGGGCGAGGCGCTCTACGACCTGTTCCACGAGTTCGAGGGGCGCCGGGTCATCACCGCCTGCTTCGCCAGCCACGTCCACCGCATCCAGCAGATCGCCGACGCCGCCATCGCCTTCGGACGGACCGTGGCCACGCTCGGCCTGTCGATGAAGAAGAACGTCAGGCTGGCTCGCGACATGGGGCTGCTCCACATCCCCGAGGATCGGCTGCTCGACATCGAGGACGTCGGCGACCTCGACCCCGGCCGGGTGTGCGTGATCTCCACCGGGTCGCAGGGCGAGCCCCTCTCCGCCCTCTCGCTCATGGCCGCCGGGGAGAACCGGTGGATCAAGATCGCTCCGGGTGACGTGGTCATCCTGAGCTCGCATCCCATCCCGGGCAACGAGGCCAACGTGACCCGGGTGATCGACGGGCTGCTCCGGCTGGGCGCCGAGGTCGTGCACTCCGGCGTGGCCGACGTGCACGTGTCGGGGCACGCCAAGCAGGAAGAGCTCAAGACGCTGCTGTCGATCACCACGCCGGAGTGGTTCACGCCGGTGCACGGCGAGTACCGGCACCTCACCAAGCACGCCCGGTTGGCCGCGTCGATGGGCGTGCCCGACGAGCACATCCTGGTGTGCGAGGACGGCGACCAGGTCGTGCTCACCGACGACGGAGTGGTGCGTCGGGAGCGGGCCGTGCCCGCCGGCTACCTCTATGTCGACGGCATCGTCGGCGACGTTGCCGAGGGCGTGCTGCGCGACCGCAAGGTGCTGGCCGAGGAGGGCGTCGTCGTCGTGGTGGTGACGGTCGACGTGACCTCTGGCGCGATCATCACCGGGCCCGAGATCATCACCCGCGGGTGGGTGTACGCCCCCGAGGCCGAGGACCTGCTCGACGAGTGCGCCGACGAGGTCCGCAAGGCGATCGCCGAGGCGGTCGAGCAGCAGTCGGTCGACATCGAGTCGCTCCAGCGCCATGTGCGCCGGGCCGCGGGCCGGTTCGTCAACGAGCGCACCCGCCGCCGGCCCATGATCGTGCCCGTGGTCATGGAGGCCTGAGCCCAAACTCGACGCAGCTGCGGTCGAATCCCGACCATCACTGCGTCGAGTTTGCGGTGGGCCCCCAGCCTTCCCCCGGCGTTCGCGTTGTGTTCACCCGGCCGCCACCGTCCCGATAGTTGCCGCCCGTACCGTCGGGATGCCGGTGGCCGACCCCGTACCCGTCCCCTCAGGCCCGGCCGGTCGTGGCCACCGGCGGACACCCCCGACGGATCCCGGCCCCGACCTCCCCGGGGGCCGGGCTCTGGGGGGCCGGGCTCTGGGTGGTCGACGTGGTCGGGTACCGTGCGCCGATGGTCGAGCTGTCCCGTCGAGTCTTCATCGCCGGGTCCGGTGCGGTCGCCGGTGGCGTGGCCGTCGCCGGCCTGACCGCCTGCCGCCGCGAGGGCGAGCGCCGCGGGTCACCCGACCAGTCGGCGCAACCGGCGGGCGACTTCGATCCCTCCGACTGGGACCCGGTGCGGGCCCAGTTCGCCCTGACTCCCGACGTGGCCCACTTCTCCGCCTACGTGCTCGCCGCCCACACCCGCATCCGGTGGCCGAGGCCGTCGCCCGGCACCGGGCCTGGCTCGACGAGGACACCCACCGGTACATGTTCGAGCACCAGGCCGAGCTGGAGGACGCGGTCATCGAGGCCGCGGCCGACTACCTCGGGGCGGCGCCGGGCGACACCGCGCTCACCGACCCACAAGTGGCTGTTCGGGCCGCGGGGCACGGGCATCGTGTGGGGCCGACCGGAGGCATGGGAGGCGGTGCAGCCGACCATCCCGCCCTTCGCCGCGGGCGCGTTCGAGCGCTACATCACCGGCGAGACCGTCACCCCGCTCAAGGCCTGGTGCGGCCAACACGCCGGGCGGCTACCACTCCTTCGAGCACCGCTGGGCCCTGGCCGAGGCGTTCCGCTTCCATCTCGACATCGGCAAGGACAGGGTCGCCGAGCGCACGCACGCCCAGGCGACGCAGCTGAAGGAGGGGCTGGCCGAGATCGATGGCGTCCGCCTGGTGACCCCGATGGACGAGCGGGTGTCGTCCGGCATCGTGTGTGTCGAGCTGGCCGGTCGCAACCCGTTCGAGGCGGTCGAGGCCCTCGACGCGCAGGGGATCAGCGCCACGACGACGCCCTACCGCGAGCCCTACCTCCGGTTCGGGCCGAGCATCGTCACGACCCCGGAACAGGTCGACGCGGTCGTCGAGGCGGTCGCCGGGCTGGCGTAGGCGTACCCGTCAACCGACGACGAGCCGGGCCCGCTCGCTCGGAAGCGCGGCGGGCCGGTCGGCCGGCATCCGGCGCGTGGCCCGGATGCGCGCCAGCTCGCGCCGGTCGAGGTCGGCGACGATGACGGCCTCGCCCGCGTCGGCCGCCCGGACCATGGCCCGGCCGCCGGGCGCGTAGATGGCCGCACCGCCGTGAAGTCGTCGCCGTCGGCCGATCCCACGACCGCGGGCACGACGTCCGGCGAACGATCGGCGGCCAGGGTCTTCATGGCGTAGGCGGGCAGGAACAGCTCGGGGACGACGGCCAGTCGGGCGCCGCGGTCGGCCGCGACCCGGGTCAGCCGGGCGACGTCGCCGCGTTGGCGACCACGTCGCCGGCGTCGGCCGCCGCCTGCACCGCCGCCAGCGGTAGCGTCGTCGCCCCGGTCACGGAGGCATCCTGCCGGCAAATCTCCGTACCGACCACGACGTGGCCGCCCGGCGCGTCCCCGACCATCACCCGATGCGCGACTTCTGTGGCAACCCCGATCCGAAGCCCTCGTCCACCGGGTTCGCACCGCTGCCGGGTGGGCACGTCTGGCCCAAGCGCCAGTTCACCCATGCGTTCGATTCGTCGCGGGACGGCAAGGACCAGACCAAGGACTCCTTTCCCGCAAGGCGTTGCCGCGGATCGACGAGCGCAGCGGCGACCTCACCCGGCTGGCCTGACCGCCACGAATGTTGGGTGGTTATCGCGCCCAGAGGCGCGATAACCACCCGAAGAACGGTGTGACCGCCGGTGGCGGCCCCCGCAGCTTCGTTCCTGGTGGGGCTGGTGTTACGGTTGTGGCCACTGTGGCTACGAAGTCTCGTTCAGGTCGGGCCGCGACGCGCTCGCGGAGCCGAGCCGCGCACGCCGCTTCGAAGGGCCGGTCGCGTTCCCGCTCGACGTCGAAGGTGACGGCGGCCCAGCGCCGTCCCAGCCGGATCGGCCGCCACGCGGCCACCGCGCTCCACGGCCACCACCACGACGCCTGGGGCATCGGCCTCGTCGCCGTGGGGCTGGTGGCCGGGCTGGCCGTCTACCTCGATCTGACCGGCGACGCCGGTCGCTACCTGGCCAGCGGGCTCGGGGCGCTGGTCGGCCTGCTCCGGTTCCTGGTGCCGCCGGCGCTCGTCGCCGCCGGCGTGTTCCTGCTCAGCGGCGGGCGCAAGGCCAAGGCCACCCCGGCGAGCGAGGACGACAACGAGCCGGACGAACTGCTGGCCGCGCGCGGGCCCCGGCTGGCGGTGGGCTCGGTCCTGGTCGCGGTCGCCGTCGCCGGGCTGCTCCACGTAGTCGGTGGCGCGCCGGCGTGGAGCGAAGGCATCGACGCGCTGGCCGACGCCGGAGGCGTCCTCGGCTTCGTCGTCGGCTCGCCCCTCACCACCGCCTTCACCCCGTGGGGCGCGGCGCCGCTGCTGGTGGCGGTGGGGCTGCTGGGCCTGGTCATCCTCACGGGCACGTCCGGCAGCACGGCGATGCGGCGGCTCGGCGCGCTGCGGGGTCCGATCTCGCGATTCGTGAAGCGGCTGTTCTCGGTGACCGACGGCGGTCCCGCCGCGGCCGCCGGCGACGCCGCCCTGTACGACCAGGACGTCGACCGGCCCGACGCCGACGCCGACTCGGCCCGGCCGCGCCGATCCGGGGCCCCGCAGGTGCACGTGGCCGCGCCCGACGCCGAACCGGTCGACGGCGAGCAGCTCGCGATCGATCTCGGTCCGGCGGCCAAGGCGTCGCCGTGGAGGCTCCCGCCCCTCTCGCTGCTGCACCGCAGCGGCACCCAGGAGGTCGATCGCCGCCTGGTCGAGGCGCAGGGCCGAACCCTCGAGCACGCCCTGGCCGAACACGGTGTCGAGACCCGCCTCGTCGGGATGGTGGTCGGCCCGTCGGTCACCCGGTTCGAGCTCGAGCTCGCCCCAGGGGTCAAGGTGGCCAGCGTCACCAGCCTCCACCGCGACATCGCCTACGCCATGGCCTCACCCGATGTCCGCATCCTCGCTCCCATCCCCGGCCGGCAGGCGATCGGCGTCGAGGTGCCCAACGTGAGGCGGCAGATGGTGCGGCTGGGCGACATCCTGCGCTCGGCCGAGGCCAGGCACGCGGTACAGCCGCTCGAGGTGGCCGTCGGCCGCGACATCAACGGCACGTCGGTGATGGTGAACCTGGCGACGATGCCGCACATCCTGATCGCCGGGGCGACCGGGGCGGGCAAGTCCAGCTGCCTCAACGCCCTGATCTCGTCGATCCTGATGCGCTCGACGCCCGATCAGGTCCGGCTCATCCTGGTCGACCCGAAGCGGGTCGAGATGGGGCAGTACGAGCGGCTGCCGCACCTGCTCACCCAGGTGGTCACCAACCCGAAGAAGGCGGCCAACGCCCTGGCCTGGGCGGTCAAGGAGATGGAACGCCGCTACGACCTGCTGGCCGAGATCGGCGTGCGCGACATCGCCGGCTTCAACGCCGCGTTCGACCGCGGCGACCTCAAGCGCGACCGGTCGGACGAACCGGCGTACACCCGCCTGCCGCTCGTCCTGGTCGTGATCGACGAGCTCAGCGACCTCATGATGGTGGCCGCCCGCGACGTCGAGGACTCGATCTGCCGGATCGCCCAGATGGCGAGGGCCGTCGGCATCCACCTGGTCATCGCCACCCAGCGGCCGTCGGTCAACGTGATCACCGGCGTCATCAAGGCCAACATCCCGGCCCGGCTCGCCTTCGCCGTGTCGAGCGCCACCGACAGCCGGGTGATCCTCGACCAGATGGGCGCCGAGCGGCTCATCGGGAGCGGCGACATGCTCCTGCTCGGACCGGCGTCGTCGATCCCCCGCCGCATCCAGGGGGCGTGGGTCGACGAGGACGAGGTGCGCAAGGTGGTCGGGGCCTGGCGCCGCCAGTCGCCCGACGTGGTGTACGACGATCACATCCAGGGGGTCGACGACGGGCCGGGGGGGTTGGGCCGGTCGGGCGACGACGATGACGACGACCTGCTGGTGCAGGCCATGGAGCTCGTCGTGCGGTCCCAGCTGGGCTCCACCTCGATGCTCCAGCGCAAGCTGCGGGTCGGGTTCGCCCGGGCCGGGCGGCTGATGGACCTCCTCGAACAGCGCGGCGTGGTCGGGCCGTCGGAGGGATCGAAGGCGAGGGCCGTGCTCATGACGCCGGACGAGCTCGAGTCGGCCGCCTTCCGCAGCTGACCGGCGCCCGCAGGGCGACGGGCAGGTCGACCGCGCGAGCGCCAGCGAGCCGGGCGACGGATGGGCTTGGGGCGCAGCCCCAACATGTTACTGCCGGGTGGTTTCGGCGCCCGAGCGGCGGTGTGCCACGCTGATCGGCGTGAACGACATCGATCGGGTGGGCGTGGTCGGCTGCGGCCTCATGGGTTCGGGGATCGGCGAGGTGGCGGCCCGGGCCGGGTGCGACGTGATGGTGGTCGAGGTGGACGACGAGGCGGTCGCGGCCGGTCGGGGACGGGTCGACAAGTCGCTCGCCCGGGGCCTGCGCTCAGGCAAGCTCACCGAGGACGAGCGAGACCGCGTTGTCGAGGCCATGCGGTTCAGCACCGATTTCGGCGACCTGGCCGACCGCCAGATCGTCATCGAGGCGGTGATCGAGAACGAGGAGGAGAAGACCTCGGTCTTCGGCCGGCTCGACAAGGTGGTCGACGACCCTGAGGCCATCCTGGCCAGCAACACCTCCTCGATCCCGATCATGAAGCTGGGGATGGCCACCACCCGGCCGGCGCAGGTGGTCGGCATCCACTTCTTCAACCCGGTGCCCGTGCTCAAGCTGGTCGAGCTGGTCGAGTCGCTCCTCACCGGCGAGGACACCCTGCGGCGGGCCGAGCGCTTCGCCTCCGAGCGGCTGGGCAAGTCCGTCATCCACTCCCAGGACCGGGCCGGGTTCGTGGTCAACTCGCTGCTGATCCCGTACCTGCTGTCGGCCATCCGCATGGTCGAGTCGGGTTTCGCCACCAAGGAGCACATCGACGAGGGCATGGTGCTCGGCTGCAACCACCCCATGGGACCCCTGGCCCTGGCCGATCTCATCGGGCTCGACACGACGATGGCCGTGGCCGAGTCGCTGTTCGAGGAGTTCAAGGAGCCCCTGTACGCCCCGCCGCCGCTGCTGGCCCGGATGGTCGAGGCCGGCCTGCTCGGCCGGAAGACGGGCCGCGGCTTCTACGGGTACACCAACGGCCGCTGAAGCAGGTTGGGTCATGGGCATTCGGCGCGTCGAGGTAGCGCCGGCACTCGTCGGCGGTGAAACCGCGCGTCAGCCGGCTCTCGGCCAGCTCGACCAGCTCGTCGGTGTCGAGCGGGTAGCGACGGATGACGTCACCGGTATCGGCGTAATACAGGTGGTTCCCATCCGGGCTGAACGTGACGGTGAAGCCCTCGGTCGGGTCGGCTCGCAGCTCGACGATCATGTCGCCGGTCGCGACTTCCCATAGCCGCACGAAACCGTCACCGAATCCCCGTGTGGCCAGTATCCCGTCGGCGTTGAGTCGCGGACCGGGGAGGTTGGTGGTGTGGGCGGCCTGGTTCAGGATGAGCGCGTCGTCCCAGGTGGCCCCGTCCACGAGTGCGGCCAGGTCGATCACCCACACCCGGCCGTCGGTGGTCGATCCCGTCAGCCATCGGCCCTGCGGGTCCGTCGAGGGTCCGAACGACAACTGGTCGCCAAACCCGTGACGGGCGACCCGGTCGCGGGTCACCATGTCGTAGATCTCGATCGACTCGAAGTCGAAGCTGACCGCCAGGTAGCGCCCGGCGGCGAACCGGCCGCCCGGAACGAAGGCGGCCGACGTGACCCGGCGGACACCGAGATCGAGGATCTCCCGGCCCGAGGGGACCTCGATCACCCGGCTCCGCAGGTCGGCCTCCGGCCCGGGCTCGAAGAGCGCAAACTCGCCCGCCGCGCACACGCTCCCATCGAGCAACAGCGCCGCCCCATCGGCGCTGAACGCCACCGGGGCGGTACACGGCGGCAACGACATGATCGTGGTCAGCGAGGGCAGCTCCCGGACGGCTGCCCGCCCGTCGCTGGCGGTCAAAGACGCCACCAACCGCCCGTCGGCGCTGGTCGGTGGTGTGCCGCCCGGTAGGCCGATGAGCTGGCCGGCGAGCGAGGCGAGCCGCTCCCCGGTCGCGGTCGCCAGCACCTCGACGCCCGAGCCTGACGTGCTCACCGTCAGCTCGCCACCGTCGGGTGAGAAGCTCATCCCCCACACGTCGCCGGGCTGCACGCGCAGGGCCCCGAGCTCCGGTGGTCCATCGGCGGTGACGACCCAGACACTGAGCTCGCCGCTGTGTCCGGCGCTGGCCAGCCGGTCGCCGTCGCCGACATAGGAGACGTCCCATGAGCCGCTCTCGTGTCCGGGCAGCGTCATGTCGTCGCCCGACGCTGGGTCGACGATGTGGATGGCCGACTTGTTGGCTCCGGCGATGGCCAAGTGCTCGCCGTTTTGCGCTCCAATCCAGCGGCCCCACGTCGCCCAGGGGTATCGACCGGATCAGCTGCTGCGTTTCGAGGTCCCATGCCTGGGCGGCCGAGGAGCGCTGGGACCCGAGGGCGACGCGGCCTCCGGTGGGGTCCAGCGCGATGGTCTCGGGGGCGAAGCCCGGTGTGGAAAGCGAGTCCAGCTCCCGGCCGTCGACCGCCGAGTAGAACCCGACCCGCTCGGCCTCGGGCTCGGTGACCAACAACGACCGACCGTCAGCCGCGAACTCCGCCTGGAAACCGGCGGGCGCCTCGAACGACAACTGCTCGGTCGCCGAAGCCGTGTCCCAGACCATCAGCCGGCCGTGGTCGTTGATCGACGCGAGGAGACGGCCGTCCGGGCTGAACGTCGGAGAGGCGTAACGCCCGCTCCGGCCGACCAGACGCGACACCGGCTCGCCGATAGCCGGATCCCACAGGGTGATCACCGGCTGGGGTCCGGTGACATCGGAGGAGGTCGCGTAGGCCACGGCGAGCAGCCGGCCATCGGGGCTGAAGCCGACGTCAAAGACTTCGACTTGAGCGGGGTCGGTCAGCGTCCTCAGCTGCTCACCGGTGACGGCATCCCACACGATCGCCGCCGCCGGCTCGAAGGAGCCGGACGCCACGACGGATCCGTCAGGACTGGCGTCGACAAAGAGGGTTCCTTCGGCGCGGCGGAAGACCAGCCGTGAGGTCTGCACGGCCTGCTGGAGCGCGCCGAGCGCCTTCGGCAGTGCGGGTTCTCCGGCCGAGCGCGACACGTCGACCGCCTCGAGGGCGAGCAGGATGCCGCGCTCGGGGTCCTCCTCCAGGGCAAGCACCGAATCGCTGGCCAGGCGCCGGGCCTGCTCGGTCCTGGTCGCCTGGTCGGCCCGGTCCCGCTGGCGCAGGAAGAGCAGTCCCGCCGCCATGGCGATCACGAGCAGGATCCCGACGCCGACCAAAGCACCCGGAGCCGCCGGTTGGTCCTGGCCTTGTCGGCCATGCGCCGGCGGCTGTCTTCGACCTCCCGCTCGGCCTCGGCCCGGCTGGCGCGAGGAACGCCCGCTCGCCGTCGTTCAGGTCGGCGTCGTGGCCCGCGGCCCAGTCGACGGCGCCGTCGAGGCGGGTCCCTCGGTACAGCTCGGACGGTCATGGCCCGACGCCGCCCATGACCGCGCCGCATCACCGAGTCGACGGTGCAGCCGTCGACCCTGCACGTCCTCGTCGAGCCAGGCCCGCAGGCGGGGCCACTCCCGCAGCCGCGCCTCGTGGGCGACCTCGACCGGGTCGCGGTCGACGGTCAGCAGGCGCCGGTCGACCAGGGTGCCCAACGCCGCCCGGGCCTCGGCGTCGTGTTGAGGAGCTGCCTCGCCGATGGGGAGGCGGCGCCTGAGGTCGAGGGCGTCGCCGTCGCCCGCATCGCACAGCCGCACCAGGACCCGGCGGGCGG
The DNA here is from genome assembly GCA_050744245.1 of Acidimicrobiales bacterium. Classification (GTDB taxonomy): domain Bacteria; phylum Actinomycetota; class Acidimicrobiia; order Acidimicrobiales; family JBOGGX01; genus JBOGGX01. Next base: position 12,758 of record JBOGGX010000271.1, on the reverse strand, counting down.
CGGCCCGGGGACCCAGCGCCAGCGCCTCGTAGGCGTCGTCGGCCATCCGGGCCAGGGCGCCGTTCACCCCACCGGCGGCGCGATGGCCGGCCAAGGTCAGCGTCCGCGACTGCCGGCGTTCCCAGGTCTCGGCCAGCGCCGTCGACAACAGCGGGAGCGCACCAACGCGGCCGGCCACATCGGCGACGATGACCTCGACCAAGCCGGGCTCGAGCTCGAGCCCCGCCCGCTGGGCCGGGAGCTCGATCACCCGCCGGAGCTCGGTGTCACGCATCAGCCCGACGAGCACGTCGTCGTTCGTCAGCAGCTCCGCCAACGCGGGGTAGCGGGCGAAACGGCCGAGATGGTCGGCGCGGATCGCGATCACCACGACCGTGCCGCCGTTGTCGACCAGCTCGACGAGTCGGGCCATGAACTCGTCGCGCTCGGCTTCCTCGCGGCACAGGGTGACCGTCTCCTCGAACTGATCGATGAACACCAGGAGCCGGTCGGCCGCCCGTCCGTGCTCCGCCGCGCGCAGCTGCCGGGCGAGCTCTCGGACCGGATGGGCGCCGGGGCAAATGGTCACCGTTCGCCATCGATCGGTCCCCGGCAGGATGCCGGCGGCCAGCGCGGGCAACACTCCCGCCCGCACCAGCGATGACTTCCCGCTCCCCGACGGCCCGAACACGGTCAGCAGCGCGGCGCCGGGCAGACGGGCGACGAGCTCGGCCACCAGCCGTTCCCGCCCGAAGAAGGTGGCGGCATCGGCCGCCTCGAACCGCGGCCAGGCCCTTGTACGGACAGGGCTCCACGTCCGGCCGGGCCCGCGCCTCCTCCCGGCCCGACAGCTGGGCACGACGCTGTTCGAGCAGCCGGCCGATCCCCTCGACACTGTCGGCGATCTCGGCTCGCGGGGCGGCCACCCGCACCCGGGCGCCCGACAGCCGGTCGGCGGCATCTTCCGCCCGGTGGGCGGCCTTCTGACGAGCCCATTCGCTCGCCTGCTCGTGAATCCGCAGGGGGATGCCCTCGGTGAGGCGCTTGAGCCCCGTCACATCGTCGGCGGACCATTCGCCGTCGCCGTACAGCTCGCAGATCTGCCCGACCGCGGTCCCGCCCAGCCCTTGGAGCACGAGCTGGGCCGATGCCTCTCGCGTCGCCGGGAGCAGTCCGGCCGGTGCCGCCGCGTCGGACCGGAAGGCCCCGACGACCAGCATCGACTCCGCCGCGCACCATCCGGCGAGGGCGGCGACCACCTCGAGCGTCTCGCCGTCGGCCAGGTGGAGGTCGTCGAGCACGACCAGCACCGGCCGCCCCTGCGACCAGTCGGGTAGGAAGCGGGCCACGGCCGCGGCGAGATCATCGACCGGGCCGCCGTTGTCGAGGCGGGCCAACGATGTCCCCGCGCTGCGCAACGCCTGATCCAGTAGGGCCCGGGCGCCGCGGTGGGCGTGGTCGCACCTCCCGTACAGCACGACCCCGCCCTCGGCGTCGACCAGGCGGGCGAGCTCGGCGACCAGGCGGGTCTTGCCCATGCCCTCCGGCCCGAGCAGTGACAGGAACCGGCCCCGGCCGGCAACTGCGTCGGCCCAGCCCGAGCGCAGCCATTCCAGTTCGGCGTCCCGGCCGACGAAGGCCGGGCCGAGCGCCTCCAACGCGACCGGCAGGCCGCCGGGCCCGTCCTCGGGCGCGGCGCGCAGAACGTCCAATGACGGATCCTGGGCGAGGACGGTCGCCTCGAGGCGCCGCAGCTCGGGCCCGGGCTCGATGCCGAGCTCGTCGTCCAGCACCGACCGGGCCCGTTGGTACGCGGCCAATGCGCCGCGCTGGCGACCCGATCGGTACAGGCTGAGCATGAGCTGACCCCAGAGTCGTTCCCTGAAGGGATGGTCGCCCACCAGACCTTCGATCTCGGCCACCAACTCTGCACCCGCGCCGCCGCCCAGGTCGGCGTCGACCCGGTCCTCGAGCGCCACCAGCCGCATCTCGTCGAGCCGGCGGGCCTCGGCGGCGATCGCGTCGACGTCGGCAAACTCGGCGTACGCGTCGCCCGCCCACAGCCCCAGCGCCTCGCGCAGGGTGCCGGGCGCGACCGCGTCGCCCGACCGGAGCTCGTCGGGGCCCCGGCGGGCCAGGTCCTCGAACCGCAGGGCGTCGAACTGGTTGGGACGCAGCTGGAGCCGGTAACCGCGCCCCTCGGTCAGCAGCACCGCGTGATCGGTTCCCCGCAGACGGTCGGGCGCCAACGCCTTGCGCAGGCGGGCGACATAGGAGCGCATCGTTCGATCGGCGCTCCGGGGCGGGTCACCGGCCCACACCCCTTCGACCAGCGCATCCATCGACACCGTGGTGTTGACCTGGCCAGGAGGTGGGCCAGCACCATCCGCTCCTTGGGGCCGCCGACGGTGACCGGCCCGCCCGCGTCGACCACCTCGATCGGCCCGAGCACATGGAAGCCGAGCGCTTCGTCGGTCGGCTCGCCCGGGCCCGGCGTCCAGTCGATCACGCACGACAGGATCGGATCGGTCGAGCCGGCAACCCGGACCGGTCTGGCCTCGCCGAACCGGTCGTCGCCCGGGTCGGCCGCCAGGGTGCGCACGGCCGCCGAGCAGAGGATCTCGCCCGGCCGGGCCGCCGCGCACAAACCGGTCGCCTCCGCCACGGCGCGGCCGCGGAGCTCGCCATGGTCGAGAACGGCGTCGGCCCGCTGATCCCGGTCCGGGTCGGCGACGGCGGGTCGGCCGTCCCATCGTGTCGCTCGACCGCCCGGTGGACGGCGACCGCGGCCCCTATGGCGGCGTCGGCACTGGTGAAGCCGGCCACCAGCCCGGCGCCGGCCGACGTGACCCCACGGGCGATGTGATCATCGAGGGCGGCCCGAACGAGACGGTCGTCTGCCCCATCGACGACCAGGACCGTCCAGGTTGCAATCGGTGCGCCGCCCGCGCCCACTGCCGGCAGCCTTCGCCGACGGGCACCCCGCGTCCCCTTGCCCGCACCCATCGTCTGACTGTCGCGCCCGACGATTGCAGGGCGATTGCAGCCCCCCGGCGGCGGTGAGCTCAGCGGTGGAAGATCACCAGGTTGAGCCGTCGACCGACTCGATCGCCTCGAACATCGCCGACACTGCTGTCATGGGTGTCGGTCGCCGCGCCCACGAGGGGGTCGTTCACGGAAGGCGAGCCTCCCGCCGTTCGCGCCCGGCCGCGGAAGCCGCGAGCCCCAGATCCAGCCGACCGGCGACTCGTGCTGGGCCACGGCCCTCGCCATGGTGATCAGCCACAAGCTGAGCGCCTCCTGGACGCCGGAGTCGGTGGTGCAGGCCGCGGGCTGGACCATCTACCCAGCATGCACGCCGACGCCGACTGGTTGAGGTCGGAAGGCGCCGACCACGTCCCAGATCGGCTGCCAGCCGGCGTTGTCGCACTGGGAGATCACCACGTTCCTCGCGAGCAGGATTGGCCGCCCTTCAAGGCACGCGGGGTCCGATTGCCGTCAGGCTCCTCCGTCGCCTCCGGCCTCGGCCGCCCGGCGGTCCATCTCTTCGGGCGCGACGTCCTCGACGTGGGTGGCCACGCTCCAGCGGTGGCCGAACGGGTCGACGAACCCGCCCGTGCGGTCGCCGTAGAACTCGTCCTTGATGGGACGGACCAGCTCGGCGCCGGCGTCGACCGCCCGCTTGACCACGCCGTCGACGTCATCGATGTACACGCTGATCGTGACCGGCGTCCCGCCGACCGCCTTCGGCCCGCGGATCCCCAGGTCGGGAAACTCGTCGGCCAGCATGATCAGGCCGGAGCCGATCTCCAGCTCGGCGTGTCCGATCCTGCCGCTGGGCTCGTCCATGCGCATCCGTTCAATGGCGCCGAAGACGTCGGCGTAGTACTCGATGGCCGCCTGGGCGCCGTCGACGATGAGGTACGGCGTCACCTGCGGATAGTTGTCGGGAATCGGCTTCACGTCGGCCATGAGAACTCCTTTGGGGTCACGATGATCATCGCGCCGGCCGTCCGCAGTCGCATCCGGTTGCCGGTCGTAGCCTGGGGCGATGACCGGTGACCCCGAGCGATCACCACGCGTGGTTCGTCACGGCTGGGGCCACGTCGAGGTGGACGGCGTCGGACGGGTCCGTGACGCCAAGCTGTGGCCGGGTGGTGGTCGGGGGTGGGACTGGACCGAGACCGGCACCGAGCACGAGCCGGGCGTGCAACCGGCCGACGTCGCCGAGCTCATCGAGCATCACGCAGACGTCGTCGTCCTGAGCCGGGGCCGGCAGCGCCGGCTCGGAGTCAGCCCGCCGACGCGTGTGCTCCTCGCCGAGCACGGGATCGAGGTCGTGGATGACGAGACGGCGTCGGCGATCGAGCGCTACAACCGGCTGGCTGCCGAGGGCCGGCGGGTGGCCGCGCTGATCCACACGACATGTTGAGGGGTGGGGCTAGCCCCCGTGGTGGACACCCGCCCGCAGGATGGCCCGGGCCTACGCTGCGGCGGAAGATGACGGCATGTTCGCCGTGAGTGCCGATCCGACGACCGCCACCGCCTCGGCCGAGAGCGCAGCCGGCCGCACGCCCGTCGTGACCCCGACCTCTCGCGTTGCCGCCCGAACGCCGGCGGCGCGGGCGCTGCGCCACGTCGGCCACGACTCGGTGTACCTCCTCACTGCCTTCCCGATCGCCCTCGTCGCCTTCGTCGTGTTGGTCACCGGGCTGTCGATGGCGGCCGGACTGCTCATCACGTTCATCGGCCTCCCGATCGCCGTGATCACGCTGATGATCGCCCGGGCTTTTGCCAACCTCGAGCGGGTCCGTCTGCCGTACGTCCTCGGTCGACCGGTGGCCCCGGCCCACTACCGCCAGTCGGCGTCCGAGGGGTTTCGAGGCTTCCTCGGGCACCTCAGCGACGGCCAGATATGGCTCGACACGCTGCATGGCCTCGTCATGTTCCCCATCGTGGTGACGACGTGGTCGATCTCGGTGGCGTGGTGGGCCGCCGCGCTGGGCGGCGCCACCTGGCCGTTGTGGGGCTGGGCGATCCCCGACACCGACGGCAGCCAGAACCTCCCCGAGCTGCTCCGCATCGACTCGTGGCTGGGCGAGACCATGTTCACCACCGGCCTCGGGTTGTTCTTCCTGGCCACCCTCCCGTTCGTGCTGCGAGGCATGGCGGTGGTGCAGGCCAGCGTCGGCGAGCAACTGTTGGGCAACGCCCGGATCGCTCAGCTGCGGGCCAGGGTCGACACGCTCACGGCCAGCCGGGCCGCGGTGGTCGACGCCGAGGCCCACGGCCTGCGCAAGCTCGAGCGCGACCTCCACGACGGCCCCCAGCAGCGGCTGGTGCGGCTGTCCATGGACCTGTCGGCCGCCGAGCGCCGGCTGGCCGACGACGACTCGAACGCGGCCGCCCCCCTCGTCTCCTACGCCCTGACCCAGGCCAAGGAGGCGCTCGACGAGCTCCGCGCCCTGTCCAGGGGGATCGCCCCGCCGATCCTGGCCGACCGCGGCCTCGGCGCCCCCTGGCGGTCGCCGTGGCCAGGAGCCCGATCGAGATCGACCTCGACGTGAAGCTGCCGGGCCAACATCGGCTCCCGGCATCGATCGAGAACACCGCGTACTTCGTCGTGGCCGAGGCGCTCGCCAACGCGGCCAAGCACAGCCGGGCGGGCAACGGCGTGGTCAGCGTCGAGCTCGACGACGACGTGCTGTGGGTCCAGGTGGCCGACGACGGCATCGGCGGGGCCAGCCTGGCGAAGGGCCACGGACTGGCCGGGCTGGCCGACCGGGTGGCCGCGCTCGACGGGCGGCTGGCCGTCGACAGTCCCGTGGGTGGGCCGACCGTGCTCACCGCGGAGATCCCGTGCGGGTCGTCCTAGCCGAGGACTCGCTGTTGCTGCGCGAGGGACTGGCGCGGCTGTTGGAGGAGGCCGGATGCACCGTCGCCGACGCGGTCGGCGACGGTCCCGCGTTGATCGGGGCGGTGGAGCAGCACCGCCCCGATGTCGCGGTGGTCGACGTGCGCATGCCGCCGTCGTTCACCGACGAGGGGCTGCGGGCCGCGGTCGAGGCCAGGCGCCGGGTGCCGGGCACCGCCGTGCTCGTGCTCTCGCAGTACGTCGAGGAGTCCTACGCGGGCGAGCTGCTGGCCGACGGCCGGGGCGGCGTCGGCTACCTCCTGAAGGACCGGGTGTCGGCGCTGGACGACCTGAGCGACGCGCTCGAACGGGTGGTCGCCGGGGGCACGGTGATCGACCCCGAGGTGGTGGCCCAGCTGTTCGCCCGGCGCCGCCGCCGCCCGATCGAGGGCCTCACGGCTCGGGAGCGGGAGGTGCTGGCGGCCATGGCCGAGGGCCGCACCAACGCCGCCATCGCCCGCGAGCTCGTCGTCAGCGCCGGGGCGGTCGAGAAGCACGTCTCGAGCATCTTCTCCAAGCTCGGGCTGGCGCCGTCGGACGACGACCACCGCCGCGTCCTCGCCGTGCTCGCCTGGCTCCAGAGCTAGCCGCGGAGGGCCAGGCCGGCCGCGATGAAGGAGGACATCGTTGTCCGGCCCGGTCGGTGGGTCGGTCTACCGTGGACGAAGGAGCCGTGCCAGAGCAGGGGGAGACGATGACCACACTCGAGAACCGGCCGAACACCGCACTCCTCGTCGTCGACGTGCAGAACGGCGTCGTCGAGGGGGCTCACGAGCGCGACGCGGTCGTCGCCAACGTCGGCAGCCTGGTCGAGAAGGCGCGGCGGGAACGGGTCCCCGTTGTCTGGGTCCAGCACTCCGACGAGGAGCTGGCGAGGGGGAGCGACGACTGGCGGATCGTCCCCGAGCTGGGTCCGGACGACGCCGAGCCGCTCGTCGAGAAGCACTGCGGCGACTCGTTCGAGGACACCACCCTCGAGACCGTGCTGTCGGGCCTCGGAGTCGGGCGACTCGTCGTGACCGGCGCACAGACCGATGCGTGCATCCGCTCGACGCTCCACGGTGCGTTCGCCCGGGGGTACGACGCGACCCTTGTCAGCGACGCGCACACGACGGAGGACCAGACGGCATGGGGGGCGCCGCCGCCGGACCAGGTCATCGCGCACACGAACCTGTACTGGACGCACCAGACGGCGCCGGGGCGGACGGCCGGGACGGTCGAGACCAAGGATGTCGACCTCGGCGGCACCTCCTGAAGCCGGCGCGACGCGGCGGGAACGCCGCGGGACGGCACCGGTCCCTCTCGTTGGGCCTCGGTGAGCGGTGCCCGCAGGGCGGACGGCCGTCGCCGGACGCCGAGGCGCGGCGCTCAGAGGCTGATCCCGCTCACCGCGGCGAGCTTCAGCACGTTCGTCGGTGCGTCCACCGTGTAGGTCAGCGTCCGCTCCTTCTCGCCCGCGGCGGTGCGCTCGTAGGTGCCGCTGCTCGTGATCTTCAGCTTCCAGAACTCGATTTCGCCGCCAACCTGGCCGGACAGGCGCTGGCTCCAGCCCTCGACCTCCTTCTCGCCGATGTTGACCGGCCGGGTGTCGATCGTGGCCCTCAGGACCGCGTCGCTCGTGACCTCGCCGTAGTTCAGCGGTTCGCACGTGACCTCGGTCCCGTCGTGGAGGTAGCCCCTGACCCACAGCCAACCCTTGGGCCAGATCCAGCAGCCGGACGGGAGCTCGAGGATCCCACCTTCGTTGGTGACGCCGCTGTAGGTCAGGGTCTCGGTCTGGTTGTCCGGCTCCCCGTGGCCGGCGGAGCCGACCCAGAACGTGCAGCCTCTCACCGGTGCCGAGTAGGGACCGACGACGGAGATCGAGAAGTCAACCTCCTGGTAGCCGGCGTTCCGGGCGTAGTTCTCGGGGTCGCCCGAGATGACGTCCGGCTCCATGTCGACATGGTCGGCGGCGACGGTGAACGTGAGCTGGCCGCACCGCTGCTCCCGCAGGTACTCCAGCTGCCCGTCATCGACGACGGCCGGCACCGTCGCCGACTCGTAGTCGAAGACGACCGTGACCCAGTGCTCGCCGGCGTCCAGGAAGCCGTGGGTCATCGGATCGAACTTCCACTCGGCGGGCAGGGAACCGCCACCGGGGATCCCATCGGCCGGCTCCTCGTGGTACGGCGTGCCGTCCAGCGCCCACAGGATCTTGAACGGCCCAGAATCGATCTGGCTGATGTTGTTCGCCCGGGCCGTGAAGATCACGGCGCGGGACGAGGGAACCGGGAGCTCGGTCTCCGAGATGGAGACCCCGTAGTTGCTGTCGAGGTCGATGACCGGATAGTCGATGTCTGACACGAGGCGCTCCGTGCATGTTCGAGCGGTTGAGGTCGCGAGACCCCTCGGGTGACCCGCCGAGCCCCGCACCCGTGGGGCGTGACGCCGGCGTGCCACCGCCACGGCACGGCGCCGGGTTCTGCTACCCGCCGCTCGGCCCGATGCCGAGGCTCTCCAGGAACTCAGACTTCCAGGCGGACGGGTCGTCGAGCACGTGCTCGGCCAGGAACGCGAACACCACCTCGTGCCAGACCCTGGCGTTGTTGGGCTTGAGGATCCAGTGGTTCTCGTCGGGGAAGTAGAGGAACTTGGCGTCGGTGTGACCGTGGCGGGCCAGGTCGGTCCAGAGCCGCAGCGCCTCGCCGATCGGCACCCGGTGGTCGAGCTCGCCGTGGATCACCAGCATCGGGGTGCCGAAGTCGGCGACGTGCCGGTCGGGCGAGTTCTCGACGTACCGCTCCGGATTGGCGTACGGGTCGCCGAACTCCTGCTCCCAGTAGACGCCGAGGTCGGTCGTGCCGTGGAACTGGCTGAGGGCGTAGAGGCTGGCGTGGGTGACGATGCAACGGAACCGGTCGGTCTGGCCCGCGATCCAGTTGGCCATGTAGCCGCCGAAGCTGCCGCCCATGGCCGCCACCCGGTCGCCGTCGATGTCGGGGCGGGCGACGACCGCGTCGAGCGCGCTCATGATGTCGGTGTAGGGCTCCCGGCCCCATCGACCCCATCCCCGCTGGATGAAGTCGTGGCCGAACCCGGTCGACAGCGCCGGGTTGGGGAGCAGCACGGCGTACCCGAGAGCGGCGAGCAGCTGGGGGTTCCAGCGCCAGTGCCACGGCCCCCAGGCCGACAGCGGTCCGCCGTGGATCCACAGCACCAGCGGGGCCGGGTCGTCGGCCGATGCGTCGTTCGGAACCACGAGCCACGACTGGATCGGGACGCCGTCGTCCGCCGCGCTGGTGATCGACTCGAGGCGTCCGGGCAGCTCGACGGGCAGCGGATGCCCAGGCGTGGGGATGGGTCGTGGACGCTGGTCGGGCGTGGTCGGGTCGAGCCTGACCGCTTCGGGCGGCGAGTCGTACGTGCTGACCATGGCGTACAGGGCCGACCCGTCCGGAGCCACCGCCACACCGGCGTGGCACCCGTCGGCGGTGAGCCGGGTGATGGCGCCGCTGGCGACGTCGACACTCCAGATCGGCGTGTGGCCGCCCTCGTCGGCGGTGAAGAATATGGCCGACCCGTCGGCCGCCCACACCGGGGCTCCCGGCCAGCGGTCGAACTCCGGCGTCAGGTCGGTGCCGTCGCCGCTCTCGATGTCGACCAGCCACAGCGTCTGGTCGGTCGCCTGTTCGGGCGAGCCGACCGTCCCGCGGATGGCCGCCACCTTGGTGCCGTCGGGCGAGATCGCGGGGTGGACGAAGTCGAACTCCTCGCCGCCGTGAGCGATGGTGCGCCGGTCGCCGGTGGCCACGTCGACGTGCACCAGGTCGACCCTGAACTCGTACGACTTGACGTCGCGCAACCAGGTCGACACGACGAACGAGCCGTCCGGGGCCAGGTCGAACTCGGAGTCGTCGAACTCGGTCAGCGCCATGCCGGCATCGGACGTGATGTCGCGGACGTCGGTCAGGGGCGTGTCGCCGCCGCTGTCCGGGGCCGAGCCGGCGAACAGCCTGGGCGTCGACGACGGGATGTAGTGGTCCCAGAACCGGATGGGGTAGCGGTCGAAGAGCTGGGCGGTGACGCCCTTGTCCCTGCGGGTCTTGGCCCGCTCGGCGTCGGCCGCGTCGGTCTCGGCCCCGCGCCACCTCTCGGCCCGGTACGCCACGATGTCGGCGGACCGGGCCGCGTTCACCTGCGACAGCCCGTTCGGAGGGCTGGCCACCACACGGGGCTCACCACCGTCGGCGGGCAGCAGCCAGAGCCTCGCCCGGTCGTCGTCGCCGCCGGCGTCATCGTCGTCGGCCCGCTCCTGGTTGTGGGGCCGGGCCGAGGTGAACAGGATCGACCCGTCGTGTAGGAACCCGGCGAGGCTCTCGCCCTTCTTCGACCGCGTCAGCCGGCGGGGCTCCCGTGCACCGGCCGGGTCGAGCTCCCACAGCGACGAGACGAACCGTTTGCCGTCGGGCGCCGCCTCCTTGACCGTCGTGACCAGGCGGCTGCCGTCCGGGGCGACGGAAAGCCCGCCGACCCGCGGCATGGAGAAGAAGGTGTCGAGGTCGAAGCTGGCGTCGTGGTTGGTTCCGGGCATGGGTCCGAACGTACACAACGGGGCCATCCTCCTAGAATCGACGACCTGCCCATGGACGCCCCGACCTCGCCGCGCCGCTTCTACATCGAGACCCTCGGCTGCCCGAAGAACCAGGTCGACTCCGACAAGCTGGCCGGGACCCTGGTCGCCGACGGCATGGCGTCGGTGGAAGATGCGGCCGCGGCGGATCTGGTCGTCGTCAACACCTGCGCCTTCATCGAGGAGGCCAGGGAGGAGTCGATCGAGACCATCCTCGCCCTGGCCGGCGCCAAGAGGGCCGACGCCGGCCTGGTCGTAACCGGCTGCCTGGCCGAGCGCTCCGGCGGCGAGCTGGCCGAGGCCCTGCCCGAGGTCGACGGGGTCGTCGGGTTCGGCGTCCCTGTCACCTTGTCGCGGGGTCCGCGGTCTGATCTGCCCGACATGGATCTGCTCAACCTGCCCCGTCCCCGGGCGGCGGCGCCGTGGGCGTACGTGAAGGTGGCCGAGGGCTGCGACCGGGCCTGCGGGTTCTGCGCCATCCCTTCGTTCCGCGGCCGGCAGCGGTCGCGGGCCATGGCCGACGTGCTGGACGAGATCGAGACCCTCCAGGTGCGGGAGGTCGTCCTCGTCGCCCAGGATCTGGCCGCCTACGGACGCGACCAGGGCAGGGGTCGGCGCCGGATCGTGCCGCTGGTGGCGGAGGCGGCCCGCCGGGTGCCGCGGGTGCGGCTGCTCTACCTGTACCCGTCCGACCTCACCGATGAGCTCATCGCGACGATCTGCGCCACCGGTGTTCCCTACTTCGACCTGTCGCTCCAGCACGTGTCGCGCCCGCTGCTGCGCCGGATGCGGCGCTGGGGTGGCGGCGAGCGGTTCCTCGAGCGCATCGCCGCCATCCGGCACCGGGAGCCGGACGCCGCGTTTCGGTCCAACTTCATCGTCGGCTACCCGGGCGAGACCGAGGACGACCATGACCTGCTGCTGCGGTTCGTCGACGAGGCCCAGCTCGACTGGTGCGGCTTCTTCTCCTACTCGGAGGAGGCGGGCACGCATTCGGCCACGCTCGACGGCAAGGTGCCCCGCACGTTGGCGGCCGAGCGGCTGGCCGAGCTGAGGGACCGGCAGGATCGGATAACCGCCGCCCGGCGGGGTGATCTCATCGGGCGCTCGCTCGAGGTGCTGGTCGACGAGCCGGGCATCGGCCGCAGCCATCGCGAGGCGCCGGAGATCGACGGCGTCATCGCCGTTCCGGACGGCCTGGCCGTCGGCTCCTTCGCTACCGTGGCCGTCACCGGGGCCGCCGGTCCCGACCTGGAGGCGGCGTAGTGATCCAGCCAGCCGGACAATCGGCCGCCGGCGCGGCGGCGGTCCCCTCGTCGTTCGGGCCGTCCGCGGTCGCCACCCCGGCCAACGCCATCAGCGTGACCCGGCTTCTCCTTGCCATCCCGCTGTTCCTCCTCATCCTCGACCGGCCGTCGTCGTGGACGACCCTGGCCTTCTGGGTCGTGCTGTCGGCAACTGACGGCTTCGACGGGTGGATCGCCCGCAAGCAGGGCACCACCCGGTCCGGCGCGTTCATCGACCCTCTGGCCGACAAGGTCCTGGTCCTCGGCGCCATGTGGGCGCTGGTGGCGGCGGAGGTCTTCTGGGCCGTGCCCGTGGCCATCATCACCGCCAGGGAGGTGGCGATCAGCCTGTTCCGGAGCTTCTGGGCCCGACGGGGCCTGGCCGTACCCGCGACCAAGGGAGGCAAGCTCAAGACGGTCGTGCAGACCATGGCCGTCTCGCTCGCCCTGTTTCCTCCGCTCGTCGACGAGGGCTGGGTGGCCACCTCCGCCCTCTGGTTGGCGGTGGCCATCACGGTCATCACGGGCGTCCAGTACTTCCTCGCCGGCAGCCGCGGCACCCGGGCCAGCGGTCGGCTCTGACCGACCGGTTGCATGCGGTGTGAGATCGTCGCCGTCGGGACCGAGCTGCTGCTCGGCCAGATCGTCGACACCAACTCGGCCTGGCTCGGCGAGCAGCTGGCCCTGGCCGGGATCGACCACCTGTTCACGACGGTGGTCGGCGACAACCCCGGCCGTGTCGAGTCCGTGCTGCACACCGCGCTCGACCGGTCGGACGCGGTCATCGTGTGCGGGGGGCTCGGGCCGACCCAGGACGACATCACGCGTGACGTCATCGCCCGGGTCATGGGGGTCGAGCTCGAGCTCGACGACGAGGTCGCGGCCCCGATCACGGCCAAGTTCACGGCCAGGGGTCGGCGCATGCCCGCCAGCAACCTGCGCCCGGCCGAGGTGCCGGCGGGGGCGG
>JBOGGX010000270.1:0-8666 GCA_050744245.1 Acidimicrobiales bacterium | reverse complement strand
ATCGGCCGCGACCGGGAGGCGACGGTCGCGGCCGAGACCCATGCCTGCCGGGTCGTCGCCGCGTCGGGCGGCCTCGACCGCTATCTCGTACCGCTCCGGCACTTTGACGCCGACCGGTCCATCGCGGTCTTCGACCTGGTCCCGTCGGCGACGAGCTGGCGAGACCACTACCTACGCACCCGGCGCTTTCACCTCACGCTGGCCAGACAGCTGGGCTCGGCGCTCGCCCGTCTCCACGGCAGGACCACGTCACCCGGTGACCGGTCGCAGCTGCGCCGCGGCCCGGCTGAGGTCCTTGCCCTCCACCGGCCGTCATCGTCGGTCCTGGCCTCGACCAGCCGGGCGGGTCTCGACGTGGTGGCGATCGCGCAGACCGCCCCTGGTCTCGGCGACGCGCTCGACGAGGCCGTCATTGGATGGCGCTACGAGGCCGTGATCCACGGTGACGTCCGGTGGGACAACTGCCTGGTGCTGGCGCGCCCCGGGTCGACCCGAACCACCCGTCTCAAGCTGATCGACTGGGAGCTCGCCCGCTTCGGCGATCCGGCCTGGGACATCGGCTCGGTGTTCGCCGACTACCTCGGCGCATGGATCGGCGCGCTTCCCGCGGCCGACCAGAAGGATCCTGCGCGTGCGTTCGATCTGGGACGCATCCCGCTTCACCGCATCCACCGACCGGTGCAGGCGTTCTGGGAGGCCTACAAAGGGGGAGGGACAGACGCGAGCGACGATCGGGCGGAGCTCCAGATCCGCAGCGCAGCCATGGCCGGGGCCCGGCTGATCCAGAACGCACTTGAGCGGGCCGACCGGCGGACCCGCCTCCCGGCGCTGAGCGTCATCCTCCTCCAACTCGGGTTCAACACGCTCAGCCGCCCGGAGGACGCAACCGCTCATCTCCTGGGCTTGAACGTCGGCGGGGCGGCGTGAGCGCAGCGACGTACGCCGAGCAACTGGAGGATGCGGTCGGCGCGCTCCGGATCCTGCCGCGGTCGAGGTTCTCATGGCGGGGGACACCGATGTCTCGGTCGGTGGCGACCAGGGTGGACGCCGCCGGTGATGGCCTTCGGGAGCGATTGACGTCGGTTCTCTACGACGAGTTCTACCGCCGGCGTGGGGTGGCCGGCGCCGCGCCCGGTGGGGTCGGCTGGGCCAACGGCGATCCGGCATTCGTCGCCGAGCTGTCACGGAGCAACCGGGGCGGTGGTGGTTGGGAAACGGGCTGGGTCGTCCGCGACACGACCCCGGACCACCTGACGATCGCCAAGGACGGGCTGACGGTCCGGGCGCCACGAACCGAATGCCGGAACCCGACCCCGGCGACCACGCCGGCCCCTGGCTCGGTCGTCGAGCTCCGGTACCCGAACGAGCGGCGCAATGCCCTCCCCGGCTTCTACGTCGCCTTCGGCGACGAGCCCCTTCCCGCCGGCGAGCCGCTGGTGCGCGTGTACTGGAACGTGACCAGCGCGGGGGCTCCGCTCCTGATCGACGAGCTGACGGGTCGACTCAACGGAGCCGGCGTACCGTTCCAGCTCAAGCTCGTCGACCACCCGTCGGGGTTCGACCGATGTGATACGGCCGTCCTCTACTTTCCGGCCGCCTCGGCCGGGTCGGCGATTCCGATCGTCGCCGACACCTATCGACAGGTGGCCCCCGAGATGGGCAGCCGCGTACCCGCCTTCACCCGCCGCCTGGCGGACGGGTTGGCGATGGCCGAGGATCCGGGTGGAGGCGACAGCTTCGGGACCCATCGGTGCGGGTTGGTCGCCGACGGGGTGCTCCGCGCCCACGACGACGGGGCCGAGAATCTGTCCGACCGCGTCCAGATCGTGAGGGAGCGCTTCACCGAGGCCGGCATCGATCCGACCCGGCCATATCAGCGCTCGCTCGATCTCGATCGGATGGTCGACGGCCATCTCGACGACGACCACCGCCGGGCCAGGCCGTCGACCGATCCCGGGGGTGACGTCTCGTTCCTGGCCGCGGCCGCCGGGATCGGGCGACGGCTGTGCGACGAGGCGATCTGGGACGGTGATGCCTGCAACTGGGTCGGGCGCTGGGACGATCAGCCGACCGGAGGGCGCGAGCACCGCTCGCTCGGCCATGACCTGTACGCCGGCACCAGTGGTGTCGGCTGGTTCCTCGCCCATCTCGCCATGGCCAACGGCGACGCTCGCACGACGGCGACCGCCATCGGCGCGCTGCGCCACGCCCTGACGTCCGCGACCCGGTCCGACGCCAGATTGGACGTGGGCCTGTTCACCGGCATCGTCGGCGTGGCCGTGGCGGCCGCCCATGTCGCCTCCGTCCTGGACGACGACGATCTTCGGGCGGCGGCGAACCGGCTGATCGAGAAGTGGCTCGGCGCCATCGCCGTTTGGGATGACGCCGACGCCAACGTCGACTTCATCTCCGGCCGAGCCGGGGTCGTGGTTGGCGTGTTGACCCTTCACCGCGGTTCGCGGGACGACCGCCTGCTCACGCTGGCGGCAGAGATCGGCGCCGACCTGATGGGTCGGGCTCACCGAACCGGTCGCGGCGACTCGTGGCCCGCGCCCCGCATCAAGGCGACCCACGACCTCACCGGCCTGTCCCACGGAGCGGCCGGACCCGCGTTGGCCCTCGCCGAACTGAGCGTCGCGACGGGCAGCCGTGAGTTCCGCAGAGGCGCCGAGCGGGCGGTCGCCTACGAACGCAGCTGGTATGACCCGTCGAGCGGCAACTGGCCCGACTTCCGGGCCGATCGCCCCGAAGGGGCGGAGCCGGCCTCGTGCGCGACGCTGTGGTGCCACGGAGCCACGGGCATCGGGCTCACCCGGCTGCGACTGGCCGCGGTCTTCGACGACGCCTCGATGGCGGCAGAGGCGCGCCAGGCGATGACAACGGTGCGATCTGCGGTCGAGCGCTCGCTCCGTGCCTCCGGCCCGAGCTGGTGCCTGTGCCACGGTCTGGCGGGCAACGCCGACGCGCTGCTGCACGCTGGCTCGGTGAGCAACGACCCCGTCGCGGCGGCCTGCCTGGAGACGGCCAACGCCGTCGGCCGGGCCGGCACCAAGAGGATCAGATCGTGGACGACACCGGGCGCCGACGGCCTCCCGTTCGGCCTGATGACCGGTCTCGCCGGGATCGGGCTGTTCCTTCTTCGGCTGTGCGACCCGACGATCCCGTCGCCGCTGCTCCTGCAGCCCGACAAGCTCGTCGATGTCGGCGTGAGTCATCCTCCGATGGCTGGCACTACACCGCTCGATGGCCGACCGGCCGCGTGAGTTCCAGACGATGGCCCAGTCGTGGAGGGGTTCGCCGAGGGGGTTCTGGTAGAGGGGGGTGGGGACGCCGAGCCGGCGGGCGGCGTCGACGGGTGGCCCGTGGGTGGGGCTGGCCCGGGCCGGGGTGAGCCGCCGGCCGTGCAGGTCGGTGAACTCGAGGCCGTCGGGCCGGGTCGGGTCGCCGGTGATGAATAGCCGGCCGAGGTGGACGAGGCGGTGGTGGGCCGGACACAAGGCGAGCAGGTTGTCGGGATCGGTGGGGCCGCCGGCGGACCAGTGGACCAGGTGGTGGATGTGGAGCCGGTGGCGGCGGCCGCAGCCGGGGATGCGGCAGCCGCCGTCGCGACCCTCGATCAGCCTCCGCAACCGGCGGGGCACGGTGCGCCGCCGCCGGCCCAACGCCACCGGTTGGCCGAGCCGTTCGATGACGGCCCGCACGGTGGCGTCACAGGTGACCAGGTGGTCGATCCCGACCGGCAGCAACGGCCCCAGATGCAGGGCGGTCGGGGTGGCCCGGTCGGCGTCGATGTGGACCACCACCTCGAACCGTTCCCCACCCGGCCGGGCCGGCTCGCCTTCGGGGCCCTGTTCCAGGGCCTCCAGCCCGGTCTCGGCCAACCGGACCAGACCATCGGCCCACGACACCCGATCCCGAGCCGCGGCCGACGCCGCCCCGTCACCACGCTCGAGGTCGGGATGCCGGTCCCGGAACTCGGCGTCACGCCCGGCAGCCAACGCCTGTTCGACCACCGCCCCCACATCGGGGGGCAGCAGAGCCCGCAACCACCAGGTGCCGTCGTCGTCGTGACCGAAGGTCACCCGGCGCCGCTCCCGAGTCGAGCTCACCGGTTGCCGCTCCTCGTCGGGCTCGTCCACCGGATCGGGCGGGGGTTGGGGGATCGAGGCCACGACCCGCCCCAACTGGGGCACGGTCAACAACGGGGCCAGCTCGGCCACCACCGCATCGGTGCCCGGGGTGGCGTGGCGACACACGATCGCGGCCTGATCCTCCGACAACGACCCGGCCTCGAACACTCCGCTCACCGCCGGCAGCGCGGGCAGGGCCCGGGCCATGCTCACCAGCCGATTGGCTCGCGGCACCGAAACCCCGCACCGCCACGTGACCCAATGCTCCAGCGACCGGATCCCCCACCCCTCCCAGGCCAAGGTCCGCTCCGCCTCGGCGACGACCTCGACCAGCTGAGCCGTGGCTGCGTTGATCACACCCATCAGCTCGGCCACCCGCCCCTCGACCGCGGCCACCTCTGCCTCGCGGCACACGGCGGCGGCGGCAGGGGCACGACTCATGCCGGACATGCTACCGAACACCTGTTCGCTACGCAAGGCCACCACGAGATTTTCCACCGGGGGCCCAGGAGACCTGGCTTCACGCCTCGGCGCGGCCACCACAGTCTCGCTTCCTCGGGGACGG
Organism: Acidimicrobiales bacterium; assembly: GCA_050744245.1. GTDB lineage: Bacteria > Actinomycetota > Acidimicrobiia > Acidimicrobiales > JBOGGX01 > JBOGGX01. The sequence goes on along the minus strand of JBOGGX010000270.1, from coordinate 3,971 downwards.
CGTCGCGAGCGCATTGCCACGCGAACTCGACCTCCTTCTTCGAGAACTGGCGGATGGCGGCTTTGAACGCGGCTGGGTCGCTCGCGTTCGTCACGTAGTGCAGGAAGTCGATCGACTCCCCGGCATCCGTGTCCTTGAGGTGCCCTTCGTTCCTGCTTGTAGTCCTGTTCGAACTGGTAGTCACCGAAGGCAACGCTGCAATTTGGGTCGGTCATGCACGATGACCGCGGTGGAGTCCTTCAGAAGTTCTTCGACTTCTCTACGGATTTGGACCGTGTCGCCGCAGGAGTGTGGCGTCGGCCGACGAGATGGCCGACGTATCACCGCCGACCCAGTCGTCTCTGTTGGCTCGTGCCGCATTGGGGCAACGCGAGTGGCCGAGTGACGCAAGTCACACTGCCCGTTGAGTCACCGTTGAGTGCCCGAAAAGACCTCGGCGCGATGTTCTCCCCGTGCGAACCACGGGCGGGACGCACACGTAGACCACATCAGCCAGTCAGATGAATGCGCGGGCCGTCGCCGGTGGGCGCGGGCACCGACGACGCCAGAAGGGGTTACATCGATGGCCAATCGCATCGCCACGTTCGTCTACGCGAACGATCCGGTTTCCCAGGCGGGCATCAGCGCTCAGCTGCGGCCCCGGCCGGAGATCCAGATCGTCGAGGAAGGCGACGTCGACAACGCCGAGGTGGCGGTGATCGTCGCCGACGACCTCGACACCGACACCGCTCGGATCATCCGGGCCGTGCAACGCAACGGCTGCCCCCGGGTGGTGGCGGTCGTGACCAAGCTCGACGACGGCGGACTGTTCTCCGCACTCGAAGCCGGCGCCTGCGGGCTCCTGCGCCGGGAGGAGGCGACCACCGAGCGACTCGTGCAGGTGGTGCAGTCGGCGGCGCAGGGCGACGGCTCGGTGCCGCCCGACCTGCTCGGTCGGCTCCTCAACCAGATCGGCAAGCTCCAGCGCCAGGTGCTCGCCCCCCGCGGCATCACGATGAGCGGGCTGACCGAGCGGGAGATCGAGGTCCTCCGCCTCGTCGCCGAGGGCTGGGACACGGCCGAGATCGCCGGCCGGCTCTCGTACTCCGAGCGGACGATCAAGAACATCATCCACGACATCACCGCCCGGTTGTGCCTGCGCAACCGCACCCACGCCGTGGCCTATGCCGTGCGCGAAGGACTGATCTGACATGCCGGCCATGTTCGAGTTCGCCGGGGGCGCGCTGTCGGTTGTCCCCCAGGACGGCGAGCAGTGGGTCACCTTCGAGCTGTTCAACGTGGGCGACGAGTCCGGCGTCGCCGAGGTCGGCCTCGAGGTCGACGACAACTACGTGACCACCTGGACATCGGAGTCGCTGTCGCCCAGCGTGGGGACGACACCCTGGGTGAGCCTCGGCCCGGTGGCCGAGGGCACGCATGAGGCGCTGGCGTACGTCAACCCTGGCTCCGGTCAGAACGATCACCTCCGCCAGGCATTCACCGCCTGACACCCCGGGCACCGAGTAGACCGTCGGCCCATGCCGGCCGACGACCACCCGCTCGAACCCGATCGCCTCTCAATGGAGGCGATCGGTCGCGCTGCGCTCGACTACGCCGTCGACTTCGTCGAGACCCGCTCGATTGCACCGGCCACCGGTGTGGACGACGAGGCCTGGGTGAGGGCCGAGAGCGTGCTCGACGACGACCCGCCGGAGCTCGGGCGACCGTTCGGCGGGCTCCTGGTGACGATCGACGCCGGCGTCGCCCGGGCGTTCGACACGACCGGGCCGGGCTACATGGCGTACATCCCCGGTGGCGGGCTCTACGCCGCCGCCGTGGCCGACCTCGTGGCCAGCGTGACCAATCGGTATGTGAACATCGCCGAGCCCGCACCGGTCCTGGCCGCGATGGAAGCGTCGGCCGTGAGGTGGATGGGCCGGCTGTTCGGCTACGGCGAACGCTCGATGGGCGTGCTCACGTCGGGGGGCTCGATGGCGAACCTCTCCGCAATCGTCGCAGCCAGGACCGAGCGCCTCGGCGAGCGGTTCCTCGACGGCACCCTCTACGTCACCGAGCACACCCACCAGTCGGTCGCCAAGGCGGCGATGGTCGCCGGTCTTCCCCGGGATGCCGTGCGCACCGTTGCGTGCACCTCCGACCTCACCATGGAGCCGGCGGCGCTGGCCGAGGCGGTCGGCGCCGACCGGTCGGCCGGGCGCCGACCCTTCTTCGTCGTGGCCAGCGCCGGCACCACCGACACGGGCGCGGTCGACCCCATCGCGGCCATCGCCGACCTCGCGGCCCAGGAGCGGCTGTGGCTCCATGTCGACGCCGCCTACGGTGGCTTCTTCCAGCTCACCGATCGGGGGCGGACCGCGTTCGCCGGCATCGAGCGGGCCGACTCGATCACGCTCGACCCGCACAAGGGCATGTTCCTGCCGTACGGGACGGGCTGCCTCCTCGTACGCGACGGCGAGCTGCTCCGGCGCTCGCACCGGGTGGCCGCGCACTACCTCCAGGACCTCTCCGACCATCCGACCGTCCCGAACTTCGCCGACTACTCACCCGAGCTGAGTCGCGACTTCCGCGGGCTGCGCGTATGGCTGCCGCTGCACCTGCACGGCGTGGCCGCGTTCCGTGACGCACTCGACGAGAAGCTCGACCTGGCCCGCATGCTGGCCGCCGGTCTGGCCGCCGACGAACGGATCGAGGTGCCATGGGTGCCCCCGCTGTCGGTGGTGGCGTTCCGTTTACGCGACCGCGACGACCAGGACCACCGGGAGCTCCTGGCTCGCATCAACGCGTCGAAGAGGATCTTCCTCTCGAGCACGGTGATCGACGGCCGGGTCACCCTCAGGGCGTGCATCCTCTGTCACCGGACCCACCGAGACCGCGTCGAGGAAGCGATCGAGATCATCCTCGACGCGTGCGTCAGTCGAGCTGGAAGAACTCGATCTCGGACAGGGCGGCGTTCGTCCCCGCCGTCGACGTGAAGGCGGTTCGTATCTGGATCTGGATGCTCGTGACGTCCTGACCGCCCTCGACGCTGTACTCCTCAGGGTCCGGGGTGTCCCTCAAGACGACGTCGAACGACTCGTTCGACGGCAGGAACACGAGATGGAGCTCCTCGGGGCGGGCGAACGCCGTGAACTGATCGCCGGCACCGTTGTGCACGATCATCCGATCGATGTTCACCCGTCGGTCGAACTGGACGGTCAGCGTCGGTTCGAGCACCCCTGGCTGCGGTACGGGGAACTCCCAGAAGGTGTTGGTGAGCTGATCGACCGACTTGCAGGCGATGTTGCCCGTAGCGTCATTGCAGCCGGTCGTCAGCGGCGGCTCCGGCACGTTCGGCGACGACACCTGGTTGGGCCGGACCGGGACCGGATCCTGCTGGACGATGTCGAGGGCGCTGTCCTTGATCGACGTGACCCGCTCGTTGACGAAGCCGCGGAACGGCGCGTACACGGCGTAGAGGATGCCGCCCAGGAGCAGCAGCCCACCGATGACCGGACGGGCGATCCGGAGCACCGGCTTCAGGGAGAGCTTCTTCTTCTTCTTGACCCCGCCGCGGCCGGGCCGCTCACCGGCCTCGAGGACCTTCTGCTTCTTGGCCGGGAAGATCTTCTGCCACCACTTCTTCTTGACGACCGCGGCCTGGGCGAGCGACGACCCGCAGCGGCTGCAGAACTTCCGCACCGGTGCGTTTCCTTCGCCGCAGTCCCCGCAGACGAGGTCGCCGGGCTGGAGCCGCCGGGTGGGCTTGGTCTTCTCGATGACCTTGTTGGGCCGCTTCGGGGCCTGAGGCTGCAGCGACGCCGGGTCGCCCGGCCGAACCGCGGCCGGCCCGCCCGCGACCGCGGGCTGGGGTGCGGTGGTGACGCCTGCCTGTTGGCCCGGTAGCGGCGGCGCCGGTCCCCCGGCCGCGATCGGTGCGACGAGGGCCGCCGCGCTCGCCGGAGCGGACGGCGGCAGGGTCGGCGGTGGTGGCG
>JBOGGX010000269.1:0-6377 GCA_050744245.1 Acidimicrobiales bacterium | reverse complement strand
TCGCCGGTCCTGGCGCCGTGAGGTCGTAAGTCCAGGTGGGGTGGTACGGAGATCCTTCTCAGTAGCCATACTCGCGCTCATCAAACTTGCCGAAAAGTTCAACGCCACCGCGACAGAGAAGTCCTAGCAGCTCGCCGAGCTAGCCGACCTGGGCCACCTCCCGCAGACCGACCGACAGCGTGGCCAGGTCGGCCGTGCCGGTGGCCCTGATGTCGGAGAGGACCATGGCCAGCCGGCTGACCTGGGGCTCGTGGCTCGTCGCCCACCGGCTCACCCGCCGGTCGGCGGGCTCGCCCGGATCGCCGGCCTGGTCCAGCATGATGGCGGCGAGCCGGCGCAGCTGGGCGTGGAGGTCTTCCCGCAGCGACAGCCGGGCCAGGGCCTGCCACCGGTTGTCACGGGGCAGGGCGAGGATGTGGTCCTGCAGCCAGCGCAGCCCGAGCCGATCCTCGAGCTGGTAGCGCACCGCCGCGGCCTGCTCGACGGGCACGCCCGCGGCCTCCGCCAGGTCGACACAGTCGAACCCGGCGAACAGCTCCTCGAACTCACCGGTGCGGGTCGCGTCGGCCTCGGGCACGCCGGCGACCGTCAGGTCGCCGACGAGCCGGTCGTACGCCACCTTCTCGCTCCCGACCAGGAGCGAGGGCAGGACGACGATCATCGTCGCCACGCCGGGGCGATAGCGGCCGATGGTCTCGTCGAGTGTCCCGTCCAGCTTCGCCCTGAGCAGCCAGCGGGCGCCCCGCTCGGCCACCTTGCGCGACTCGAGCAGCATCCTGGTCTGCACCGCGGCCGGCACGCGGTGGTCGAGGGCGGCGACGCGGGACCGGAAGTCACGAAGGTCGAAGATCTCGGTGGCGGCCAGAACGGCGCCGACGGCCTCGGCCGGCTCGGCGCCGGTCTCGTCGCGCAGGCGGAACACCGAGGTGATCCCCTGATGGTCGACGACATCGTTGGCGAGCACGGTGGCCACGATCTCGCGGCGCAGACGGTGGTCGCGGATGCGGTCGGGGTACCGCGTCCGCAACGGACCGGGGAAGTAGCCGAGGAGCACTCCGTCGCACCATGGGTCGTCGGGCAGGTCGGACGCGACCAGGTCGGCGGCGAGGAGGTTCTTGGTGTAGGCCAGGAGCACGGCGAACTCCGGCGAGCTCAGTCCGGCATCGGCCGCCTTGAGCTCGGCCAACGCCTCGTCCGTCGGCAGGAACTCGACGCTGCGGTCGATCTCTCCTCGAGCCTCCAGGTGGCGCAGGTAGCGCTGGTGCACGTCGATGAGCGACGGCGCCTGGACCACCGCGTTCACCAGGGCCTGGTTCTGGCGGACGTTGTCGGCCAGCACCAGTTCACCGACCTCGTCGGTCATCTCCGCCAGCAGCTCGTTGCGCTGCTTGACGGTGAGGTCGCCGTCGGCCACCACCCGATCGAGGACGATCTTGATGTTGACCTCGTGGTCGGAGCAGTCGACGCCGGCCGAGTTGTCGATGGCGTCGGTGTTGACCCGCCCGCCCAATCGGGCGAACTCGATGCGCGCCCGCTGGGTGAGCCCGAGGTTGCCGCCCTCGCCGATCACCTTGCACCGGAGTTCGGTGGCGTCGACCCGCACGCCGTCATTGGCCTTGTCGCCGGCGTCGGACTGGCTCTCGGTCGAGGCCTTGACGTAGGTTCCGATGCCGCCGTTCCAGAGCAGCTCGACCGGGGCTCGCAGCAGGGCTCTGACCAACTCGTTCGGCGTCATCGCCTCGGCATCGACGTCGAGCACGGAGCGCATCTCGTCGGTGAGTGGGATCGACTTGACCGAGCGGGCGAAGACGCCGCCGCCGGGGGAGAGGACGGCCCGGTCGTAGTCGTCCCATGTCGAGCGGGGCAGGTCGAACAGCCGTTGCCGCTCGGCGAAGGAGGCGGCCGGGTCCGGGTGTGGGTCGATGACGACGTGGAGATGGTTGAAGGCGCCCACCAGCTCGAGCTGGTCCGAGAGCAGCATCCCGTTGCCGAAGACATCGCCCGACATGTCGCCGATGCCGACCGCGGTGATCGGTGTGGTCTGGACGTCGATGCCGAGCTCCCTGAAGTGGCGCTTGACCGACTCCCATGCGCCACGGGCGGTGATCCCCATCCGCTTGTGGTCGTACCCGGCCGAGCCGCCCGAGGCGAACGCATCGCCCAGCCAGAAGCCGTACTCGGCCGCGACCTGGTTGGCGAGGTCGGAGAAGGTGGCCGTGCCCTTGTCCGCCGCGACCACCAGGTACGGGTCGTCGCCGTCGTGGCGGACCACATCGGGTGGCGGCTCCACCGCTCCTGCGACCAGGTTGTCGGTCAGGTCGAGGAGCCCGGAGATGAAGATGCGGTAGCACGCCACGACCTCGGCCCGCAGGTCGTCCATGGTCGCCGGCGTTCGCTTGACGATGAACCCGCCCTTGGCGCCGGCCGGCACGATCACCGCGTTCTTGACCATCTGCGCCTTCATGAGCCCGAGAACCTCGGTCCGGTAGTCCTCCCGGCGATCGGACCACCGCAGGCCACCCCGCCCGACGCCCCCGCCCCGCAGGTGGACGCCCTCCACCCGCGGCGAGTACACGAAGATCTCCCGATGGGGCCGCGGCAGCGGCAGGAACGCGATGGCCTCGGGATCGAACTTGAAGCTGAGGTAGTCCTTGGGCGATCCATCGGCCACAACCTGGTGGACGTTGGTGCGCAGCGTGGCCTGGACCAGGGTCAGCAGGCAGCGCAGCACCCGGTCCTCGTCGAGGCTGGCGACGCCGTCGAGCATGATCGCGAGCTCACGGGTGAGGTCGTCGGCCGCCAGCCGGTCGCCGTCCAGATCGAACCGGGCATGGAACAACGCCATGAGGGCGCGCATGATCGTCGGGTGGGCGCAGACGCACTCCTCGACGTACTGCTGGGAGAACGGCACCCCGGCCTGGCGTAGGTAGCGGGCGTACGCCCTGACCACGCCGATCTCCCGCCAGGTGAGGTCGGCGCCCAGCACCAGGCGGTGGAAGCCGTCGCTCTGGGTCCGCCCGTCCCACACCGCGTGGAGTGTGTCCACCACTCTGCCCCCGTCGTCGTCGACGTGGACCGGCACCCGCACCCGCAGCCCGATGTCGTAGATGTGGTTCGGGTCGGCCCCGGCCCGGGCCACGGTGTAGGGCCGCTGGTCGACCACGCTGGCGCCAAGGTCCTCGAGCACCGGGACCAGGTCGGATACGGGCACGGGCGGACCGATCCTGAACACGCGGAGCCGGAGCTCGTCGGGCGGAGCCTCGAGCCGGCGGTAGAGGTGGGCATCGAGCGCCTCGGCCCGGCCCTGGGCGCCGAGGACCTCGAGCCGGGCGATGTCGGCGGCCGCGGTGCGCACCGTGTGGTCGCTGCGGTAGCCGGGCGCGAACGCCCCCGCGTACCGCTCGGCCCGGGCGATGCCGATCTCCTCTCCGTGCTCGTCGATCAGGAGGTCGCGGAGGTGGTCCGACCAGTCGCGCACCGCGGCCGCGATCCTCCGCTCGAGGCCTTCGACGTCGACGGCCTCGGCCGCCTCGGTCCCGCGCACGACGAAGTGCAGCCGGGCCAGCACCGATTCGGTGACCCTGGCGTCGTAGGTGACCTCGGAGCCGCCGAGGGCGGCGCGCAGCAGCTCCTGGACGGCGGTGCGGGTGTCGGTGTTGTAGCGGTCGCGGGGGAGGAAGACGAGGGCAGACCACCAGCGCCCGAAGTCGTCGCGGCGCAGGAACAGCCGGGTGCGCCGGCGCTCCTGGAGATGGAGGATGCCCATGGCGATGTCGTAAAGGTCGGCCGGGCTGATCTGGACCAGCTCGTCGCGGGGAAAGGTGTCGAGCGTGGCCACCAGGTCCTTGGCCGCGTGGCTGCCCGGCGGAAAGCCGCTGTGCTCGAGCACCAGCGCCGTTTTGCGCCGCAGCAGGGGAATCTGGGCCGGGGGCGTCGTGTACATGCGCGACGTGAACAACCCGAGGTAGCGGCGCTCGCCCACGACCCGGCCGTCGGCGTCGAACCGCTTGACGCCGATGTAGTCGAGCCGGGTCGGACGGTGGACGGTCGAGACGGCATTGGCCTTGGTGAGCGTCAGCGGGGTCGGCTCGACGGCCAGGCGCAGGGCCGTGGGCGAGAGCTTGCTGACGGCCGGGGCGCCGCCACCGCCAGCGGCGTCTGCCGGGTCCGCATCCCGGAGGATGCCGAGCCCAGACCCGGGGACGAGCCGCAGCCCGGCCTGGCCGCCCGCGCGCAGCAGCTCGTAGCTGCGGGCGCCGAGGAAGGTGAAGTTGTCGTCGGCCAGCCACTGGAGGAACGCGATCGCCTCGTCGAGCTCGTCCGGTGGAACCCATCCGGCCGCCTCCGTTGCCAGGGTGGCGACGGTCTGTCCGAGGTCACGAAGCAGGGGCTGCCAGTCGTCGACCGCGGCCCGCACGTCGGCCAGCGCCGATCGCAGGTCGGCCTCGAGCGCCTCGGCGTCCTCCGCCGCCGATCGGTCGACCTCGACGTGCACGAACGACTCGTCGTTGATGACGGGGTGGTGCAGGACGTGGATGCCGATGCCGCGTGCGCTGATGGCCATCCGCACCGAGTCGACGATGAACGGCATGTCGTCGGTGACGATCTGCACCACCGCGTGCTTCGACGCCCAGCCGTGGACGTCGAAGCGGGGAGCGACGACCCTCACTGTGGCGTGACCCGGTGTCCGCCTGGCGCCCAGCTCGCGGTGGGCGAGGGCCACGCCGTACAGGTCGAGGGGGTTGGTCCCGGCCACGTCCTCGGGCGCGGCGGCGGCGTAGTAGGTCGCCAGGAAGGCCGCCGTCTCCTCGCCCGCGGGGCCTGGCTGCCGCTTCCGGGCCAGCTCGGCGACCTCGTCCAGATGCTCCGCGCTGGTCTCCTCGACCCGTCGGCTCATGACGCATCTCCTCCACCAGACGATGACGCCGCGACCCTACGCCCGAACCCTCCGCGTGACGGCCGGTCAGGCCTCGCCGGGCCGGTCCTGGATCGGGATGCGCAGCAGGTCTCGCGCGACGACGGTCGACCCGTCGAACCCGCCGGCGCGCACCTCGTCGAGAAAGGCGCGTTCGTCCTCGGGCGACCTCGGCGCGGGGATCAGATGCGTCAAGACGAGCGTGCCCGGGCGCGCCTCGGCGGCGAGCGCACCGACGGCTCGAGCCCCGGCGTTCCACTCGAGCAACGCCGGCGACACGCGGCTGGACAGCAGCGTCTCGTGCACCAGCACGTCGACCCCGCGAGCCAGCTGGCGTAGGCCGTCGCATACTGCGGTGTCGCCGCTGACCGCAACCCGCAGGCCGCCGTGCTCGACGACGTAGCCGACCGCGGGCTCGATCGGATGGTGGTCGACCAGCACGCTTTTCAGATCCCAGCCGGCCGCGGCCAAGACGGGTGCCACGCGTTGTGACCCGTAAAAGCCGTTGACTTCGATCGCCGGGCGGCGCCCGGCCGAGCGCGGCGCCTGGCGGTGGAACGCCTGATCGTCGAAGCCGTCAAGGCAACGCCGAGCGAAGCGCGCCGCTGGGCCGTTCGGGGCGACGACCACGAGAGGCGAGGCCGCGCCCGCCGTCCACCTCGCCGCGGCCAGCGTGGCCAGATCGCTGAGGTGATCGGAGTGGTGATGGGTGATGGCGACGGCGACGAGCGAGGTCAGGTCGAGTCCGGCATCGATGGCCCGCTGCGTCGCCCCCCGCCCGCAATCGACCAGCAGCCACGCCTGGTCGGCCACCACGGCCAGCGCGGCCCCGGCCCGCCCCGGGTCGGGGTTCGGCGTGCCGCTGCCGAGGATGACGACTTCGGCCATGGCCGACCAGTCTCGCTTCTTGCGAAGCAGCACGACGTACAGGAGCGAACGGAGTACGGCCGCTCCGGCCGGGGCAATCCCGATCTTTTCCCGAGCGGCCGCACCGGGTGCCCTTCAGGCCACCTTCGACAACACCGGGACACCGGGGTTCAACACGGGTCCGGCGGCGACGGGTGTCGGCGCGTCCGGGATGGACACCGGGGCCGGATCCGGTGGCACGGCCGGGGGAAAGGTGTAGCTCAGGTCAACCGAGCTCGTGGCCAGCCGGTGACCAACTTGACGGCGATGTCGTACCAGTACGGTTCGGCAACGACCATCGTGGTCGACTGGGTGACACCGCCGGACGGAACGTCGCCCGGCCTGCGCTGAACGCGATCTCATTGCACCCGCGGGGCTCCCATGTCACGAACCTCAACTTGGTCGCCGTTGCGCCCCCGCTCCCAGCGTTAGCTCGGATTCTCGAACCCCAGGCGTTCAGCGCTGACGAGGCGTTTGGTCGCGGCTGATCGCTGAGGTTGGCGGGTTGGATGGGCCTGAGACTGGTGCTGTCTCGCTGATCACCTGATCGTCGTTC
>JBOGGX010000268.1:0-3142 GCA_050744245.1 Acidimicrobiales bacterium | reverse complement strand
CGGCGACACCACCCAGATGACCGTCGAGTTGATCCAACCCATCGCCATGGACGAAGGTCTCCGGTTCGCCATCCGCGAGGGCGGCCGCACCGTCGGCGCCGGCCGCGTCACCAAAATCCTGAAGTAGCGTCTTTTTCCGCCTCTGTGGCGAGGTACGCGGGCTATGCGCGGGTAGCTCGCCACAGAACGAGCAACGGGCAGTTGAGTTCCTTGACAAGCGAGTGGAGCGTGCGTGGCTGACAAGCAGAAGATCCGGATCCGGCTGAAGGCCTACGACCACGAGATCATCGACCAGTCGACGAAGAAGATCGTCGAGACGGTCGTGCGCACCAACGCCACCGTACGCGGCCCGATCCCGCTGCCGACCGAGAAGCGCCGCTTCACGGTCATCCGCTCGCCCCACAAGGACAAGGACTCCCGCGAGCACTTCGAGATGCGCATCCACAAGCGGCTCCTCGACATCCTCGAGCCGACGCCCAAGACCGTCGACTCGCTGCAGCGGCTCGACCTGCCCGCCGGCGTCGACATCGAGATCAAGATCCAGCAGGCCTGAGTGCTCAACGAACCATCAACCCAGGCTCTTCTTCGCCGCGAAGCGGCGGAGAGCTCAGTGATGCTTCGGTCGTCGGTGTGAGGGCGAACGGTTCTCGTCGGTCGATGGCGCACCAATGAGCGACCCGGGCGGCAGCCACGGCCGGGCGGTCGTCGTCGCCGGCGTCGCCCTCGGCCTCTTCGCTCTCGGCCAGCCGGCCGGGGCCCAGTCCAGCGGTCAGACCCTGTACGGGTTGACCACCAACGACAAGATCGTCACGTTCTCGACCGACGACCCGGATGACATCCAGTCGAGCGTCCGGGTCACGGGCATCGGGTCGCGTGAGTCGCTGATCGGCATCGACCGTCGTCCCCTGACCGGCGATCTCTTCGCCGTGGCCCGGTCGCGGTCGGGCGTCAACCTGTACATCGTCAACCCGTCCTCGGGTCGGGCCACGCTCGTGGCGCCGCTGGTGTCGGCCCCAACGGCCACCAACCCGAACCGCACGCCGGTGATGCTGAACGGCACCGAGTTCGGCTTCGACTTCAACCCGGCGGCCGACGAACTGCGGATCGTCGGCGACAACGGCCAGAACCTGCGGGTCATCCCCTCGCCCCGGGTCGGCCCGGGCGGCGTGATGCTCCAGACCGGCGACACCTTCACCGACGGCATGATCAACAACGTCACCGGCCGGGTGAGCGGCGTGACCGCGGTCGCCTACCTGAACAACGACAACGACCCCGCCACCCCGACCACGCTCTTCGACATCAACTCGGGCGTCGACACGCTCAGCATCCAGAACCCGCCGAACGACGGCACCCTCGTCGCGGTCGGGCCGCTGGGCCGGTCGACCAGGCCCCGCGCCGGGTTCGACATCGTCACCCAGAACGGCACCAACACCGCCTACGCCGCCCTCTCCCAGCGCGGCCGTCGCGGTGGTCAGGTCAGCCGGCTGGTCGTCGTCGACACCAACACCGGATTCACCTGGGACCTCGGTGTCGTCGGGACGAACGACTCGCTCCGCGACATCGCCGCATAGCCGGAAGCGGCACGAGCAACCAACCGCTGTCGGGGAGGCCCGCCACGACCACGAGTGGCGGCGCCTCCCCGAAGGCGTTGTCGCCGACGGCACGGGTGCCGTGCTGCACTTCCGCCATCTCCCCCCGTACTTCATCAGGCCGGGTCGGCCAGGCACACCGGGTCGCCGCCCCCGGTCTCGACCGACACCTCGAGCCAGGACTGCCGGGACCGACGCCATGCGCTTGCGGGCGCTGTAGACGAGGCCCGGGCCGGCGAACCAGCCGAAGGTGATGACGCCCAGCAGCGCCACGAGGAAGGCGGTCGGTCCCCGGCTGAAGCTGCCGTCACCGGACAGCAGGAAGAGCACGCCGTAGCCCAGGAGAAGCACGGCCACCGCTCCGGCCGCGATCCCGATGTCCCACCTGCGGGAACGGATCTCGGAACTTGCCGGCCACTGGGCGCGTTGCTACCACGACGTCTGCGCCACTCGGCCTTCGGCCTCGCCGGCGCGGCGCTTCGCGCAACCGCCCGGCCGGCGTTGGCTGCTCCGGCTGGCGCCTGCGCAGCGTCACCACGGCCACAACCCTGGGAGTGGCGTGCAGGTGACCACATGGAGTGTGGTGAACTGCACGCGACCCGCGGTCGTCCCGGTTGGCGGGCGACGCGCCCCACGCGACGGTCATGAGCGCCCTGGCCCCCGTGCTCGGCGATCGGCCTGGTGCCGCCGAGGCGCTCGCGCCCGGGTCGATGGTCGGGGCCGTGGCCGAGGCCGCCGCCACCCGGCCCCTCCTCGTCGTCCTCGACGACATCGACCAGGCCGACGAGTCGACCATCGCACTGCTGGCCGAGCTGGTCCGGGCGACCGGCGATCACCGGGTGGCCTGGCTGGTGATCGGGCGCCGGATGCCGGCCGGGTTGGCCGGAGCGGACGGGGTCACCGTCATTCGCCTCGAGCCGTTCGACCCGGCGGCCAGCGCCGAGCTGGTCGCCGCGCTGCTCCCCGGCGCGCTCACCGACGCCGAGGCGGCCGGCCTCGCCGGTCGGGCCGAGGGCAACCCGACCTTCATCGAGGAGCTGGCCCTCGAGCTGATCGACGAGGGCATCGCGGTCGAGCTGGCCGACGAGACCTACAGGCTGGTCGGCGATGCGTCGCTCGTCGCCATCCCCGGCTCGGTGGCCGAGCTCATCGAGGCCAGGATCGACGCCCTGGCCACCGGGGCCCGGGTCACGCTTCAGGAGGCGTCGGTGGTGGGCGTGTACTTCCGCCGCCGGCTGCTCGAACGGATCGCGAGCCTGCCCGCACAGGTCGGGGCGGCGCTCACCGAGCTGCGGGCCGAGGAGCTGATCACCGGTCCGGACGACGACCGGGGGTTCTGGTCGTTCCGCAGCCACATCATCCGCGACGTCGCCTACAACGGGATCCTGCACCGGCGCCGGCCGGCCGCCCACCGGCCGTGGCCGAGGCGTTGCTGGAGCTGGAGCCCGAGAGGCTGGAGGAGACGAGCTCCTCGCCCACCACTATGAGCTGAGCGACCGGCCGGAGCTGGCGGTGCCGTTCCTGGAGCGGGCCACCCGGCATGCCGTCGGCGC
>JBOGGX010000267.1:0-4632 GCA_050744245.1 Acidimicrobiales bacterium | reverse complement strand
GCGTCGGCGACGACGAGCTCGCCGCCGCCGTCGCCGCCGAACGGGCCGGTGGGGCATCGGCGCGGGATGCGGCGGCCACCGTGGCCCGCCGGCTCGGCGTGCCCAAGCGACGGGCCTACGACGCCGGGGTGCGGTCCTCCACCGAGGATCCCTAGGCTGACGGCCTGATGCCCGTCGACTTCAGTGCGATCTACGACGAGGCCACGGCGGCTCGGCTCGCTCGCACCGACCCTCGGCCACGATCGACCAACGAGCCCGAAGCCGCTCCGGTTGCAGGCGCCCCCGTCCGCTGGCGTCGCCGTGCGGTCACCGGCGGGCTGCTCACCGGCCTGACCCTCGGTCTCCGCGAGGTCTTCGATCCTCCGCCGGACGACGAGGTCGTCCAGGAGGTCGATGTCGACGCGCCGCCCCTCGACGACCGGCCGGTCCGGTTCGTCATGGTCGAGGGGGCTCCGCCGGTGAGCCGGATCATCCTCCGCCCGTGGCTCTCCCGGGCGTGAGGAGGCGCCCATCCGGCCGGGTCGTCGCCGCGCTCGTCGGCCTGGCCGTCCTGGTCGGCGCCTGCTCGACCGACGACGGCGGATCGGCCGGCGGCGACACCACGAGCACGGCCGTCGGCGATATCCAGGTCGCGCCCGAGGGCGACGCCTTCTACGAGCCGCCCGACCCGCTGCCGCCCGGCCAGCCCGGCGACGTGATCTGGACCGAGCAGCTGGTGACGCCGGACGGCATGATCGGCTGGAGGGTCTTGTACCACTCGCAGTCGGTGGCCGGTGCCGACATCGCCGTCTCCGGGCTGGTGTACGCCCCGGACGACGAGTCCGAGGCCGACGCCGCAGCCGACGACGAGCGGGTCGTCATCGCCTACGCCCACGGCACGACGGGGCTCGGCGACGACTGCGCGCCGTCGCAGGATCCGGGTGCCGGTTCGGCCGAGCTCGCCGCGGGCTACGTCCAGCGGGGGTTCGTCGTGACCATGACCGACTACGAGGGGCTGGGCCCGCCCGGGGTTCATCCGTACGTCGTCGGCCTGAGCGAGGCTCGCGGGGTGCTCGACAGCGTCCGGGCGGCAAGGAATCTCACCGAGACCAGGTCCGGCGACCAGGTGATCATCGGCGGCCATTCCCAGGGCGGGGGTGCTGCGCTGGTGGCGGGCGAGATCGCGCCGACGTACGCCCCCGAGCTCGACGTCCTCGGCGTCGTGGCCGGCGCCCCCGCGGCCGAGCTGCGCCTCGTCGCCACCGCCCTGGCCAACAGCCCGTTCTTCGGCTATCTGGCCATGGCCGCGGCCGGGTTCCACGCGGCCTACCCCGACCTGCCCCTCGAGCTCGTCCTCACCCCGGCGGCCATCGCCGAGCTGGACGAGATCGACGACCTGTGCGCCGGCGAGATCGTCGGCCGATTCGCCGGGCGCCCCCCGGAGACGGTGATCGCGGCCGATCCGGGCACGACCGAGCCGTGGGCCTCGGTGCTGGAGGAGAACAGCCCCGGCGTCCGGCCGCCGGGCGCTCCCGTCTTCATGTTCCACGGCGACGCCGACGAACAGATTCCGGTGGCGTCGAGTCAGCTCGTGCTCGTCCGCTACTGCCAGGGCGGCGCCGTTCCCGTCGAGCGGCGGGTGTACCCAGGTGAGTCCCACGTCGGTGTCATCGCCGCGGCCCAGGCCGACGTCGACGCCTTCATCGAGGCCCGTCTCGCCGGCGACGACGCGGTGTCGTCCTGTCCGGTCGGCTGACCGCTCAGGACTTGACCTGGCCGTCGGTGCCGTCGACGACCGCCGAGCCCGGGGCGGCGGGCGGGTCGAGCGCCACGGAGGCGACGTAGGCGACGGCGATGTCGATGCAGACCTCGGCGCCGGGCCGGGCCCCTTCGAAGAGCATGACCTCGATGACCGCCGGCTCGCTCCGGTCGACCTCGATCCGGTCGACCACGTAGCACTCCTGCACGCCGCCGTAGAAGAGGATGTCGACCGCGGCGCCGTCCTCGCTGATCTCGGCCCGGTCGAACGGCCGTGATCGGACGGCCTGGCCCACGCCGGGCTCGGGTGAGATCGGCTGGGCGTCCCCCTGGCCGTGCGCCGGCTGGGTCGGGGTGGTGCCTGGGCCGCTGACGGCCGTGTCGCCGTCGCCACAGCCGGCCGCCCCGACGAGAAGGAGCAGCGTGATCGCGGCCGCGGCCACGGCCCCGGCCACGGTCGCCAGGCGGGTTCGAGGTGGGTCGGGTTGACGCATCGTGTGGTCAGACGGCCTGGTCAGCGCTCTGGTTCCTCCGTTCCTGCCGGCGGGTCCACCTTCGATGTCACACAGGGTGGGGAGAATCGTCGCATGGTCGTTCTCGCCGTCATCGCCGGCCTCGCGGCCGGAGCCCTGGTCGCCGTCGCGGCCAGCCGGTTGCTCGCCGCGCACCTGGGTCGCCAGGCCACGGCCGACCGCGACGCGACCGTGCGCCAGGCGGTCGAGGCCACCCTGGCCGTGGCCGGCGACCGTCTGGGCCAGCATGCGCAGGCCGGCGCGCGTGAGCTCGAGCTCCACCGGCAGGCCATCGGGCAGCAGCTCCACTCGATGGGGGCCGAGTTGCGCACCGTGTCCGATCTCGTCGCCACCCTGCAGCGCGAGCGGGCCGAGCAGCACGGCGCCGTGCTGCGTGGTCTCGACGAGGCCATGCGCACCACGTCCAAGCTGGCCGACACCACCCAGAGCCTGCGGCAGGCCTTGGCCAGCCCGAAGGCGCGGGGCCAGTGGGGCGAACGCATGGCCGACGACGTCCTCCGCCTGGCGGGCATGTGCGAGGGCGTCAACTACCTCAAGCAGAAGTCGATCGCGGGCGGCCGCGTGCCCGACTTCACCTTCCTCCTGCCTCGGGGGCTCAGCTTGCACATGGACGTGAAGTTCCCGGTCGACAACTATCTCCGCTTCCTCGAGGCCGCGACCGACGTCGACCGGTCCAGGTGCCGCGACGCGTTCCTGCGCGACGTTCGGGCCCGGGTCAAGGACCTCGCCGGGCGGGGCTACGCCGACGCCAGCGACACCGTCGGCTATCAGCTGCTCTTCATCCCCAACGAGAGCGTCTACTCGTTCATCGGCGAGCACCAACCGGAGCTGGGGGAGTCGGCCCTGCGCCAGAAGGTCGTGTTGTGCTCGCCGTTCACCCTGTTCGCCGTGCTCGGAGTGGTCCGGCAGGCGGTCGACAGCTTCCTCCTCGAACGCACGACCGACGAGATCCTGGCCGCCATGCACGGTTTCTCCCAGCAGTGGGATCGGTTCTCTGAGCAGGTCGACCTGGTGGGCCGGCGTCTGGCCAGCGCCCAGTCCGCCTACGACGACCTGGCCGGCACCCGCCGAAGGCAGCTCCAGCGCCAGCTCGACGAGATCGACCACATCCGCACCGAGCGCGGCCTCGAGCCCGAGCCCGAGCCGGAGTCAGGAGGTGATGCGCTGAGGGTCCTGCCCAACGCCAGCAACCTGTAGCGCTGGTTGCTGGCCGAAACTCCCTAAGGTGAGCGGGTGGCTCGCCGGTACATCACCACGCCCATCTACTACGTCAACGACGCGCCGCACGTCGGCCACGCCTACACGACGGTGGTGGCCGACGCCGTGGCGCGGTGGCGGCGGCTGACGGGCGACGACGTCTTCTTCCTCACCGGCACCGACGAGCACGGGCTCAAGGTGCAGCGGGCGGCCGAGGCCAACGGCGTCAGCCCGCGGGAGTGGGCGGATCGTACGGTCGAGCGGTTCAAGGACGCGTGGAGCCTGCTTGGCATCTCCTACGACGACTTCATCCGCACGACGGAGACCCGGCACTACGCCGCGGTCGGGAAGCTGCTCGAGGCGGTGCACGACAACGGTTTCATCGAGCTCGGTACGTACGAGGGCCTGTACTGCGTCTCGTGCGAGGCGTACTACACCGAGGCCGAGCTGGTCGACGGCAACTGTCCGATCCATGGGCGGCCGGTCGAGCTGGTCAAGGAGGACAACTATTTCTTCACGCTGAGCCGGTTCGAGCAGCGCCTGCTCGACTGGTACGAGGCCAACCCCGACTTCGTCCAGCCCGAGGGCAAGCGCAACGAGGCGCTCGGCTTCATCCGCCAGGGCCTGCGCGACTTCTCGATCAGCCGCACGTCGCTCCGGTGGGGGGTGCCGATCCCGTGGGACCCGGCCCACGTGACCTACGTGTGGTTCGACGCCCTGGCCAACTACATCACCGCCGTCGGCTACGGCGACGACGAGGCGCGCTTCGCGGCGTGGTGGCCGAGCGCCCATCACCTCATCGGCAAGGACATCCTCCGGTTCCACTGCGTGTACTGGCCGGCCATGCTGCTGGCGGCCGGCCTCGTTCCCCCGCGGCAGGTGAGCGTGCACGGGTTCCTGCTCGTCGGCGGGGAGAAAATGTCGAAGACCGGGGTCAACCAGATCGCCCCGGCCGACCTGGTCGCCGACTTCGGGGTCGACGGGTTCCGCTACCACTTCCTTCGCGACACGCCGTTCGGGCCCGACGGCGACTTCTCCTATGAGGGCATGGTCGCCCGCTACAACGCCGACCTGGCCAACAACCTCGGCAACCTGGTCAGCCGCGTCTCCACCGTCGTGGGCAGCAAGTGCGGCGGCACCGGGCCGGCGCCGCGCGCCGACAGCC
>JBOGGX010000266.1:0-15435 GCA_050744245.1 Acidimicrobiales bacterium | reverse complement strand
CGCGGTCGACTACGCGTACGCGGCGATCGAAGAAGCCGAGTACGCCGTGCTCGACGCGACTCTCGCGAGAATGCAGGCTGACGAGCTCGCTGCCGGAGGAAGCGGGAACCAGTAGACCGGGCCGGCTCACAGCCCGATAACACCGTCGAGTGCCGCTGTCCCAGGGCGCGCGAGAACCGGCGTGATGCGGCGGCCTGGGCGCACGAGTGTGGGCGCTCATAACGTCGACAGGGTTTCCCGGAGTTACGGCGCGCGGCAACCGGGCCGCAGTCGATCGGTCCGACCCGCTCGATACTTGGCCTACACGGCGGGCGTCGAGCCCTTGAGGTGCCCGACCGGCCCCACACGGATCGCCGGTCCAGCGCCCGGTGTTGCTCGCTGTCCTGCCCGAGTACGGTCAGCGACGCACGCGACACGACTGGTCGCCGAGGCGCGGGTGTTGCGACCGAGTCCTGCCGATTCCACGGGTAAGCGAGGCGGCTACTGGAATCGAGGTCGCGGGTGGGGGCTCGACGACTGGCCCGGCCGACCGGTCGCAGGTGCGAGGCGGTGACGACGGCGAACAGCATTGTTCAGGGGGCCGTCAGCCGCGGTTTCGTACGGTCGGCTCGTCCGTCGCTGGGATGGGCCAGCCTTTGCAGGAGGGGTCGACATGCACACACCCGCCAAGATCGCGAGCGCCGCCATCGTCGTCTCGGCGGTCGCGGCCACACCGTCGCCGTGCCGGCGGCGCCACCGCCGAGTCGAGCACCACCCGGGCCCCGATCCCCTTCTCCGACGCCAGACTCAAGATCGAACTCAACGCCACCGACGGCGACGCCGGCCTGCAAGTGTTCCTCGACGCCGAGCCGTGGCGTCAGATCACGATCACCAATCCCGCCGGTGAGGAGGTCGTCGAGGTGGATGCCGACGAGGTGATCAGGAACTACGGCTGACCGAGCTGTTCTCGGAGAGCAGCGAGCCGCCGTTCGACGAGTTCCCGTTCGAGGACTTCAAGCGGCTGTTTCCCGAGGGCCGCTATACCTTCGCCGGTCGCACGATCGAGGGCCAACGGCTGCGGAGCACGTACCGGTTGCGCCACGCCGTTTCCGACGGACCGCAGATCCTGTCGCCGCCACCCGACGCGATCGTCGACTCAGGCGACCTCGTCGTCGCGTGGGCACCTGACGCTTCGTCGGCAGGTGTCGACGTCGTCGCCTACCAGGTCCTGGTCGTGGCCGACGAGCCCGCCCTCGGCAACCCGACTCGGATGTTCGACGTGATGCTGCCGGGCACCGCCACCCGGTTCCCGGTGCCGGCCGAGTTCCTGCTGCCGGGCCCGTATAAGACCGAGGTGCTGGCGATCGACCGCGGCGGCAACCAGACCCTCACCGAGGTCCCGTTCACCGTGAGGTGAGCTCGATCCACGGTTGGGTCCCGAGCCGGCGACCATCGCCAGAACGTGATGCAAGGTACCGGTTCCACGCCGGTGCCGGCCGGGTCAGCGGACGGCGAGCTCGACGACGGGTCCCGGTGGCCCACCTCACGGTCACGACCACAGGCGTGCCCCTCGTCGCCGCCTGCGGCGGATGGCCTCTGGCCGGATGCACCCGGCCGCCGCCGCCCGGAAGCCGCTCGAATCATCGGAGGGGGCACTGCGTCTCGCAGAATCCGTTGGGTGTGGCGACTGGTACTCCGCGAGGGATGGTGCTGTTGCCTCGGGTCTGGGCCGGCCTCGCTCCTGCGGTGGGTCGACGCGAGGTCCGCCGGTGGGTGGGCTTGCGCGACATCGACAGCGACTTCGTCGGCGTCGGCGAGCGCGACGATCTCGCCGCTCGAGCGCGCCGACGAGGTCCTGGGCCCCCAGCTGCCAGTCGCTGTTCTTCCGGCAAGGCACGAACGAGCCCGGCCCCCCGATCAGGGATGTAGTTGGGCGATGCCGGGTCCGAGGGACGGTTCGGTGTTGCCCGCGGGAACGCCTCGCCAGAGCCTGACTCCGACGGCGAGCACCCACAGGGTGAGGAGATCCGCGACCGGGACACCTGTCCGTGTGGCCCCGCCCGGACGCTCCTGCAGCAACGCGTCCACGGCATGGACAGTGAGGTCAGTCGCTTGTGTTCGCTTCGCCGCGAGCTCGCCGCCATGCTCACCGATCTCGACGCCGGTCCTCCACACGACCGGGCACCTGGTGGTGCGAGATCGAGTTCGCCAAGAAGGGAGGTGATCACCAGTGGGGACCGAACCCTGCCCGAGTGCGGCTGTCCCTGCGGCGAGCGTCACCGCTCGTGCTGCGGCTGCTGAACGGCGACCCGTCGGCCGGGCCAGGATCCGACGGGGACGCCGGCCGGGTCGGGATCCCCCCCCAGGCCGGCGATCCCCCTGACTCCGCGGCCTCGGTGGCGGCAGAGGCGTCGACCCGCACCGGGCTGTCAGAGCACGATCGTCGTCATCGCAGGTTCCAGACAGTTCCGGTCGCGAGGAGACGCGGCCCTGTTGCTACGACACGGTGTCATCGCTAGGCTGTTCGGGTCCCGGGCGTGGAGGAGGATCAGCGTAACGATGTGCCTGAACCGGAAGGTCTTGCTGGGTGTCGGCGTGGTCGCGTTGGGGGTGTTGCTGTTTGCTCGCGACTCGCTGGGCTCGGCGCTGCCGCTGCTCCTGGTTGCCGCCTGCCCGTTGTCGATGGTGTTGATGATGGGCGGCATGTCCCGCGCCCAGGGCCGGCAGTGCGGCACCGGCGGGGCCCGCCCGTCGGCGATCACCCGGGGCCCGGTCGACCAGGACGAGGTGGCCGCTCTGCGGGCCGAGCTCGCCAAGCTCCGAGCCCTGGTGACGGAGCGGGCGCCTCGGCCCGAGCCCGAGATGCGGTCGGGGCACGGGGCGGCCTGGTAACCCGCTCGGGCGGGTGCCCGGCGCGTCGCCGCGCTCGGCCTTCGGCGGATGACGTGGCCGCGCTCGGGGAGGACAGCCTGAATCGGCTGAGGGACCGCGTCGTAGTCGAGGCGTTCTGCCCGCGATGTCCTCGATGAGCGGTAGGCCCGGGGGGAGACGGACCGGGACGGGTACGACCGGCACCGGGCCGGGCTCCGAATCGGCTGAGTCGAGCGAAGCGGGCTGGGCGCCCGCGTCGACGGAGCCCAAGCTAGGGGTGCTGCACCCATCCGTGGCGAGGGGGGTCGGGGTGGCCCGGCGAGCGCTGCTCGGATCCGTGGCCGTCGGCGCGGTCCTGTGGTTGTTCGCATCCCCGGCCCGAGCTCATTCGTTCCTGGTGGGCACGGACCCGGCCCAGGGGGAGCGCCTCGCGGCCGCCCCCAGTGCGCTGGTGCTCGAGTTCAGCGAGGCGGTCGACCTCGCCACCGTCGGCGTCCAGATGACGGCGTCCGGCGGCGCGGGGGTGGAGGTCGGGAGTCCCGAGCCCCATGCGGGTGGTCTGGCGATCCGGGGGTCGCTCCCGGAGGTGGTGGACGGGATCTACGTGGTCGCCTGGGCGGCCCGTTCGGCGGTCGACGGGCACGGGTCGTCGGGGGAGTTCGCGTTCGCCGTGGGGGATGTCCGGGGAGTCGTGCCTGCCGGCACCGCGACGACACGGGGCGGCCCGTGGTCGATGGCGGCGGGCTGGGCGTTCTTCGCCGGCTACGCCGCGGCGGCCGGTGGGCTCGTGATCGCCTGGCTGTGGGGCTCGGACACCGGACCGCTCGGCAGGTGGGTGCGGCCCGTCGTGCGGCTGGGTCTGCTGGTGGCGCTCGCGGGCGCGGCCACGGCGTGGGTTGCCCTGCCGGTGGGCGGCTCGACGTCCGCTTCGCTCCTGGCGCTGGCCACCATGTGGCTCCTGGCCCTGGCCGCACTTCTCTATGGGGTGACGTCTGCCCCGTTCGCTCCGCTCGCCGTGGTGTTCGCCGCCGCCGCCACCTGGTCGGCGCGCAGCCACGCGGCGGCCAGCGACGGCCTCCTCGGGGGGACGGTCGACTTCATCCACCTCGCCGTGGGCGGGTTGTGGGCGGGGCTGCTCGTCGTGGTCACCGCCCAGGTCTGGGTGGCACGGCGCCGGGAGCTGCCGGTGGTGCCGGTCGTGCGCCGCTACGCCCGCGTCGCCCTCTGGCTCGTCGTCGTCCTGGCGGTCGCCGGGGTCGCCTCGGCGCTGCAGCTGCTGACCGGCTGGTCCGATCTGGTCGACACCGCTTACGGGCGGCTGATCCTGGTCAAGACCGCCCTGTTCGGGGTGGCGGTCGCCCTCGCCGCGCTGGCCCGCTGGCGGGGCCTGGCCCGGCACCGGCTCGGTGTCCTGCGCCGGGCCGTCACCATCGAGAGCGTGGTCGTCGCCCTGGTGCTGGTGCTGGCCGGGGTGCTGGTCGGCGTCGCCCCGCCCCTGCCCGCCTCGGCCGCGGCGGCGCTCCTCGGCCTGGAGCCGCTCGAGGGGACGATCGTCCGCGACGCCGGGCTGGCCGGCCAGTTGAACGTGGAGGTGGCCACCGACGGCCGGCGGCTGGACATCACGGTGTTCGCCCCTTCGGCTGCGGTGCCGGGCACGGAGATCGAGGCGGCGCTCTCGACGCCCGGCCGGGCCGAGGACAGCCTCGCCCCCCGGCCCTGCGGACCGGGCTGCTTCACCCAGGCCTTGCGGGCCAAGCCGGGCGTGACGATGGTGCGGGTCGACGTGACGGCACCCGGGTGGACCGGCGGGTCCTTCGAGGCGTCGCTGGCGTGGCCGCCGGGTTCGGTGGCGGACGGACGGCTGGACACCGTGCTTGCCGCCATGCGGTCGATCCCGACGCTGGAGCTGACCGAGACGACCTCGAGCGGGCCGGGCTCGGTGGTGAGACCTCTGACGTTCACGTTGACCGGCGCGCGGTTCGTCGCCGCCGAGCCCTATGCCGGTGGCAACGTCGAGGCTCGGTCTGCCCCCGGCGACCCCGACACGCTGCAGCTGTACCTGCCCGGTTCGAGAATCTTCGTCGTTCTGCGCCTCGACGACCGGGACCGGATCACCGCCGCCCGGCTGGTCACCCCCGGCCACGAGATCGAACGCACGTTCCGCTATCCGGTTGGGTGAAGTCCTCAGCGGTCGAGCGCCCACACCAGCCCGACGATGGCCGTGACGAGGCCACCGAGTTGGCTGATGGTGTGATGAGGCTCGAACGGCAGGACGGTCACGCGCAGATAGCCGGCGGCGACGAGGACCACGCCGACCGCGACGAGGAGCCAGCCGGTGCCGCGCCGCAGTCGCCGCAGGGGCCGGGCCGCCAGCTTGGCCTTTCTGCGGGCCGCCCGTTCGGCGTGCCGGCGTTCGCGGTCCTTGAGGCTGACGTGGCTCTTGCGTCTCGATCGAGCGGTGCCCATGCGCCTGGTCCCGGTGGAGAACGGTGTTGCTACAGGATGTCGTATTTCCGTGGGTCGGAGGTGAGCGAGTGGTAGCCACGGCGGAAGCCGACGTCGAGCCCGATCTGGCCCTCCGGACGCGCCGCCGCCGTCTCGCCCGCTGGGCGGCGGTGGCGGCGGCGGCGGTGGTGCTGCCGGTCACGTTCGTGTTCGCCGAGCGCCTGGGGACCAACCCGCGGTCGGTCGACTCGCCGTTGCTGGGGCAGGTGGCGCCGCCGTTCGACCTGGCCCGCTTCGACGGGCCGGGCCGGGTGCGCTCCGACTCCCTGTTGGGCCGCATCGTCGTGGTCAACTTCTGGGCGTCGTGGTGCGTGCCCTGCCGCCGGGAGAACGCCCAGCTCGACTCGTTCTACCGCCGCTGGCGGTCCCGGGGGGTGGAGCTGGTCGGGATCCTGTACGCCGACGACGTCGACAGTGCCGTCGCGTTTCGGGACGAGCTTGGGGGCTCATGGCCGCTGGTCCAGGACCCCAGCGGCCGCACGGCCCTCGACTACGGCGTGGCCGGTGTCCCCGAGACCTTCGTCATCGACGCCCGGGGGGTGGTGATGGCCAAGCTCATCGGGGCGGTGGGGCCCACCACCCTCGATGAGGTGCTGGCCCGGATCGGGGCGGGCGGCCCACCGGTGACCGCGGCCAACGACGACTACCGGGAGGCGCCGTCGGGCTGAGCCGGTCGGTCCAGTGAAGAGGAGCCGGGCCGCGGGCGCCGGAACCCGGGGGTGCGGCGGAGCACCAGCAGGCAGAAAACGCTGGCGAGCACGGTGGCGAGGGCGGCCCACTGGCTGCCGGTGAGGCCCAGGCCGTGGGTGACGTCGATGCGGAAGAAGTCCTCGGCGAGGCGGCCGGTGCCGTACCAGGCGGCGAACACCAGGGTGAGGAAGCCGTCATAGCGGGGCCGGCGCCGCAGCCATAGCAGGAGCGCCAGGAGCAGCGTGGCGGAGACCAGGTCGTAGAGGGCGGGCTGGTGCACGGCCTCCCCGACCGCGGCGACGCACGGCGAGGCGGTGTCGGCGGCGGGGCACACGTAACCGGCAAAGAACTCGGTGGGCTTGCCCAGATGGTCGGCGACGACCAGGTCGCCGAGCCGGCCGATGGCGATGCCGAGGGCCAGGCCGGGGACGGCGGCGTCCATGGTGCTCCAGAACGGCAGCCCGTAGGCCCTGAGGCGGGGGAGGGAGGCCAGCACCCCCCCGGCGATGGCCCCCAGCAGCGATATGCCCCCCCGCCAGATGGCGAACCACTGGAGGGGGCTGTCGAACTCGCCGACGTGGTTGACCACGTAGGCCAGGCGGGCCCCGATGACCGCCCCGACCGCGGCCCGCACCAGCAGGGCGTAGACCTGCTCGTCGGTGATGCCCCGCCGGCGGGCGGCGGGGAGCAGGAGCCAGGCCCCGGCCAGGAACCCGACGGCGATGCCGACCCCGTGGGGCGAGATGGCGAGCGGCCCGAGGTGGAACCGGACGATGGGGTCGTACTCCAGGAACGAGACGATCACGGCCGGCAAGCTACCATCGCCTACGACACGGTGCCGTAGCTGGACGGGGTAAGGCCAGGCGGCGGCGGTGACCTTGCGTGGCCACCATGACGGGCCCCACTTTATGCTGCTGTTCGTGCCCGCCGCCCTCGCCGAGATCGGGGGGGCCTGGTTGGTGTGGCGGGGCATCCGAGAGGACCGGCTCCTCGCTCTCGGCGGCTGCGGCTTCGTTGCCATCTTCCAGGGCGATCCAGCAGCTGGCCGGGTCCCGGCCGCCGATGGCGGCGTCTTCGTCGCCGGCCCGCTCCCCTGGGGCGTCGACCGCTCCGACCTCGCCGGGACCTCGCCTGCCGGCTCGACCTGGCCGTCATCGTGGCGCCCCGGCCGGGCTGAGCGACGCCGTCGACTGCCAGATGTTCAAGGCCGGGAGGCGGCGTGGCGGGCCAGCTCCCGGCGTAGCTTGCGTTCCGAGAGGCGCCCGTAGCTGAACGGCTCGCCGTCGAGGAGCACGCCCGGCGGGAACGCCATACCGGCAGCGGCGGCCATGGCCCGACCCGGCGCGGCGACCGGTTCCGGTTCACCGCACGCCTCGTCGCGGCCGACTGAGCAAACTTTGGCGGCGAAGTCGCTGAGGGACGGCCTTGCTGAGATCGTCTCGTCGGGTCCGAACCGGAAACGGCGGCCTGCTCGACCCGGGAGTCGCAGGGCATCGCCGGCTTCGACCACGACGCAACCGGTACGTCCTACTGGTCGATGCGCCAGCGCGTGGCGCGGTTCCGGTCCTACGTCGCCTTCGTCGACGACGCACTGCGATCGGGCGGCGCCCCGTTCGAGTACGCAAGCGAGTTCTATCGAGGGAAGCTCGCTGGCCTGCCCCAACGGTGCAGCTGCCGCGCCCGCCCATCACCGTCGCAGGCGCGTCGAGGGGCGTGCGCGCGGTTGCGGTCGAGCGGGCCGACTGTTGGAACACGCACGGGGCGTTCGGGGTGGCACCCGAAGACCTGGTGTCCCATCTTCGTGCGCTGAACGCGGATGTCTCCGCTCGATGCGACACCGCCGGCCGCGACCCGAGCGACTTACGGCGGTCGGTGTTGCTCTTCGACTCGCTGTCGCCCGGTCGCGCCACCCGCGTCTCGTCGAACTTGTCGAGGAGATGAGGGAGATCGGGTTCGAGGAGCTGGTCGCGTTCTGGCCGTGGGACGACGACCAGCGGGAGGTGTTCGAGCGCGATGCGGGCGAGATCGCCGCGCATGAGCGTTTGACATCCGAGTGAAGGGAGTTTCGATCGATGCGGGATGGTGATTTGTTCGCTGGGGCCACGAGTGCCTTCGGGGCGCGGCTGGCGACGACTGCCGACGACCAATGGGGCAATGCAACCCCGAATGCCGACTGGGATGTGCGGGCCCTCGTCAACCATGTGGTCGGCGAGCTGCTGTGGACGTGCCCGCAGGGGGTTTCGCCCCGGTCGCGTAAGCCGACGATCTCGCGGATCTCGCGAGGGTGAGGCCCACGGATTGGGCGGCTCGCACGAAGCCGAGGCGGTCCACCACGCTGGCGTCGTAGTCGCGGTAGCCGGAGGGGGTGCGCGCCGGCGGGGCGAGCACGCCGATGTCCTCGTGTAGCGGATGGTCTTGACCGGCACCCCCGACCGGTCGGCGATCTCACCGATGCGCACCCCGGCACTCCACCCCTTGACTCTCCAGTACATGGGAGGGTTTACGGTCGCGGCCGTGACCCCCCGTATCGAAGACATCAGCGCCGCGTTCATCGACTTCGTCGCGTTCCTGCGTCGCGCCGAGGACCAGCGCTTGGCCCGCACCATCTACCGTCGTCTCGCCACCGGCCACCCCGCTCAGCCTCCCGACATCGCCGCCGAAGTGGGTTTGGACCTCAGCGATGTCGAGCAGCGGCTCGACAGGTGGCCGGCAGTGTTCCGCAACCCCGACGGAGCGATCGTCGGGTTCTGGGGGCTGGCCAGCGACAAGGTCTCCGATCACCGCTTCGAAGCCGACGGGGCGGGCACGGCGTGGGCCTGGTGCGCCTACGACACGCTGTTCATCACCCGCGTCCTCGGCACGACGGCCCGGGTCAGCTCGCGCTGCCCGACCACCGGTGCGGCCGTGCGGCTCACCGTGACACCCCAGGGTGTCACCCAGCTCGATCCGGTGGAATCGGTGATGTCGCTGCTCACCCCGGACATGCCCTTCGACGACCACGTGATACAGACGCTGTGCCACTACCTGCACTTCTTCGCCTCCCGCGATGCGGCCGACACCTGGACGGCTGGCCATCCCGGCACATTCTGGGTGTCGGTGGCCGACGCCTTCGAGGTCGGCCGCCAGATGACCGACGCCGTGTTCGGGGCGGTCATCGAAGCACCGCGAGGCGCCCGATGACCGCCACCCGCTGGGTCGCCGACATCGGCGGCATGACCTGTGCCATGTGCGAGCGTCACGTCGAGCGGGCGGTGCGGGAGGTTGGCGGCCGCGACGTGTCGGTCTCGTGGCGTGACGGCACGGCCACCTTCGCCGGCGACGGCATCGACGAGGCGGCCCTCGCGGCGGCGGCGGGCGAGACGGGCTACACGTTGCGCGCACTGCGCGCCCTGCGGCCGACCGGCCCCACCGGTTCACCAGGCGGAGACGGCGGCGAGTTCGATCTGGCGATCCTGGGCTCGGGCTCGGCGGCGTTCGCGGCCGCGATCCGCGCCCGCGAGGCGGGTGCCCGGGTGGTGCTGATCGAGCAGGCCACGCCGGGGGGAACGTGTGTGAACGTCGGCTGCGTGCCTTCCAAGGCGTTGCTGGCCGCAGCCGACACCTACCGGCAGGCACGCCACCACCGCTTCGCCGGCATCCCCCACGACGACGGCGCCGCACCGGACCTGGCGGCGCTGGTCGCCCAGAAGGACGAGCTGGTCGCCGGCCTGCGGCAGGCCAAGTACCTCGACCTCGTCGACGCCTACGGCTTCGAACTGCGCCAGGGCATGGCCCGCTTCGTCGACGCCGCCACGATCGCCGTCGACGGTCAGCCGCTCAACGCGGCCAGCTACCTGATCGCCACCGGCGCCCGCCCCGCGCTGCCGCCCATCGACGGGCTCGACCGCATCGACTATCTCACGTCCACCACGGCGCTGGACCTCGACGAGCTGCCCCGCTCGCTCGCGGTGGTGGGCGCCTACGCCATCGGCCTCGAGCTGGGCCAGGCGTTCGCCCACCTGGGCGCCGAGGTCACATTCCTCGACATCGCCGAGCGCATCGCCCCGTTCGAAGAGCCCGAGATCGCCGCCGCCCTGACCGCCATCCTCACCGAGGACGGCGCCCGCGTGGTCACCGGCGCCCACATCCAGCGGGCCACCCAGGCACCCAGCGGGACCATCGTGCTGGAAGGAGATCTCGCCGGGTTGGGCTCGCGGCTCGAGACCGACCGGGTGCTGGTCGCCACCGGCCGGGCGCCGAACACGTCGGCGCTCGACCTGCGCGCCGCCGGGGTCGACGTCGACGAGCGCGGGTTCGTGGTGGTCGATGACCACGGACGCACGTCCAACCCGCGGGTGTGGGCCGCCGGCGACGTGACCCCCTCACCGCAGTTCGTGTACGTCGCCGCCGCCCAGGGCGCACTGGTGGCCGACAACGCCGTCGGTGGCGCCGGCCGGCGCATCGACTACACGACACTGCCTCGGGTCACCTTTACCACTCCCCCGGTCGCGGCCGTCGGTCTCACCGAGGCCGAAGCAATCGCGGCCGGCCACGACGTCGCTACCGGCGTCCTGTGCCTGGCCCACGTGCCCCGAGCGATCGTGAGCCGCGACACGCGCGGCGTCATCAAGCTGGTCGCCGACCGCCGATCGGACCGACTCCTCGGCGTCCACCTGCTCGCCCCCGCCGCCGGCGAGGTCATCCAAGCCGGCGTCTTCGCTCTCTCGTCCGGCATGACCGTCACCCAGGTCGCCGGCGCCTTTCACCCCTACCTGACCATGGCAGAAGGCCTCAAGCTCGCCGCCCAGACCTTCCAGGGCGACGTAGCCAAGCTGTCGTGCTGTGCCGCCTGAGGAGGGAGCGCGGCGATGCCCAACGATAGTGAGCGCAGCGGCGGCCTCGTCGGCCTCGCCGTCGGAATGGCGGTGTGCTGTGGGCTGCCGATCCTGTTGGGTGCTGGCATCGCGATCGGGACCGTCGGCCTGTGGGCCGGCAGCGCCCTCCTCGTGGCTGCCGGCGTCGGCCTGGCGGGTTGGGGACTCGGCCGCCGACGACGCCCAACGGATGGTGGGAAGCGGTGCAGCGACCAAGCGGGTTTCCCAGGCGAATGACCGCCAAGCGCTGGTATCCGCTGGTTGGCGTCGTCGCCGCCGCCCTCGTCGTGGCCGCGCTCCTGGCAGCGCGCAGCACCAGTGATAGCGCCGACCCCGAGGCTGGAGGCGAGGGACTCACCGCGTCGTTCGAGTTGCTCGACGGCGGCACCGGGTCCTTCGCCGACTACCGGGGCACGCCCCTGGTCGTGAACTTCTTCGCCTCGTGGTGCGTGCCGTGCCTGGCCGAGATGCCCGGCTTCGAACGAGTCCACCAGGACCTCGACGGCGAAGTCGGGTTCCTGGGCATCAACCTGCAGGACCGCGTCGAAGACGGCGTGCGGGTTGTCGAACAAACCGGCGTCACCTACGACATCGCCCGCGACCCGGACGGCTCACTGTTCCAATCTTTTGGCGGGTTCGCCATGCCCACCACCGTGTTCGTCGACGCCGACGGCACGGTGGTCGACCTCCGCAGCGGCGAGATCTCCGCCAGCGAGCTCGCCGACCGCATCCGCCAGGTTCTGTTGTCGTGATCGACGCGCCGCTCGCCCTGGCGTTCACTGCTGGGTTGGTCGCCACCGTCAACCCGTGCGGGTTCGCCATGCTGCCCGCCTACCTGTCCTGGTACCTCGGCACCGACGACGACGCCGCCGCCCCGCTGGCCGAGCGGCTCGCCCGGGCGCTCGTCGTCGGGGTCACGGTGTCGCTGGGGTTCCTGGTCGTGTTCGGCGTCGCCGGCACGCTCATCACCGTCGGCGTGCGCAGCTTCATCGACTACGTACCGTGGCTGGCGCTGGTCATCGGCGTCGCGCTCGTGGCGCTGGGCGTCGCGTTGGTGGGCGGCCGCGACCTCAGCGTGGCCCTGCCCAAACCGCGCGCCGGCACCGCCAGCCGGCGGCGCCGCTCGATGCTCGCCTTCGGCGCCTCCTACGCGGTGGCGTCGCTGTCCTGCACCCTGCCCGTGTTCCTCGCCGTCGTCGCCTCTACCTTCACACGCACCGACGTCGTCGCCGGCGTCGCCACCTTCGTCGCCTACGCCACCGGGATGAGCGTCGTGCTGCTCACGGTCACCATCGCGGTGGCCGTCGCCCAACACTCGCTCCTCCGCCGGCTCCGCGCCCTCGGCCGCCACCTCAACCGAGTTGCCGGTGTGCTGCTGGTCGTCGCCGGCGGCTACAACGCCTACTACTGGATGTTCAACCTGGCCACCGACCCCGGCGAGACCACTGGCGCCGGGCCGGCCCGTTTCGTCGAAGGGCTCTCCGCCGACGCCAACCGCCTGGTCCAGCACGTCGGCTGGCCGGTCGTCCTGGTGGTGTGTGTCGCAGTGATCGCGGTGGCAGCGCGGGTGGCAGCTCCCTCTCGAGTGTCACGCGGTCGGTGACGCTGGCGAAGGCCGCTTCATCCACATGGTGAGCCTGCTGCGCCGCCGCCCGGCGTTCCGGCGCTTGTTCGTGGCGCACGCCGCCTCGCGGGCCGGCGACGCGTTCAACACCGTCGCTTGGTGGTGCTGGTGTTCGACCTCACCGGCTCGGGCCTGGGGGTGGCCACCACCGTCGGATTCGAGATCCTGCCGGTCCTCGCGCTCGGCGGCCCCGTCGCCGGCGTGATCGCGAACCGCTATCCCCGCCGGGCTCCCTCGGTGTCGGCGGGCTCCTGGCCGACACGGTCCACATCCCGACGTCGACCGCCTCCACGGTCAGCTCGACCTCGGCCGCGACCCGGGCGAGCACCGCCCTGGCCTGCTCGCAGAGGACGCAGTGGTCCCGGGTGAGCAGCGTGACCGTGGTCATGCGCCGGCGTCGAGCCCGGCCCGCAGGTCGGCGACGAGGTCGTCGACGCTCACGTACATCGTGTAGTCGGGGGAGCCGCCGTAGTCGGCCCGCCACTCGATGATGCCGTCGGGGTCGATGAGGATGAACGAGTGCCCGTAAGTGCTGGTGCCCATCATCCCGTACTGGTTGGCGTCGTAGGTGTCGCCCAGGGTCAGCTCCGGGTCGGCCAGCACCGGCGTGGTCAGCGCCTCGTCGGCGGCCTTCTGCTGGAGGAGGTCGAGGGGGTTACCGGCGATGGTGACGAGCTCGTCGACGCCCAGCCCCCGGAGCTCGCCCATGCGGGTCTCGATGTCACGGACCTGGTCCCAGCAGGGCTCGCAGCCGACGCCCTCCTGGAAGTACAGCAGCACGGTCCGGCCCCGGTACTGGGCGAGGTCGAACGTGCCGCCCTGGGTGGAGGGCAGGCGGATGGGCGGCGCCTCGGCCCCCGGACCGGGCTGGCCGACGGCGAAGCGCGGGCCGCCGGCGGCGCCCGGGCCCGTGTCATCGCCGCCGCTTCCGGCTCGGAACACGAGGAACAGCACCAGCCCGGCGGCGGCCACGCCGAGCAGGACACGCACCAGGAGGCGCCGCCGGGCGCGCCGGCGGGCCTGGGCGGCCAACCGGACGCGTCGGGATGGTGGGCGCGGCGTGGTGCGGGGGCGGTCGGTCGTGGTCACTCGGGCTCTCCTCGCGGATCGGCGGTTCGTGACACCGGGACGGGCTCGGGGTCGGGAGGAAGCGGGTCGTCCTCGGGGGCCTCGGAGGCCAGGCGGGCGTCGGCGGCCTGATCGATCGCCTTCCAGGCAAGCGTCGCCAGGGCGGCCAGGACGGCGACGATGTAGACCCAACCGGGAAGGGCGTCGAGCCAGGACACCGCGATCGTGACGTCGTGCTGGAGCTGGGCGGTGAACCGGGCCTGCCACCCGGCCGTTGACATGGCCGGTCCGGTGACGGCGAGGGCGAACATGAGCCCGGCCATGGCCACGAGCAGCAGCCCGCTGGCCAGGGCGGAGGAGTGGATCTCCCGCGTTCGGCCCGGGAGGCGCACGGTGAACGTGCGGCCCCGTAGCAGCCGGCTCTCGCCCCAGTTGTAGCGGTCCCACAGCAGGGCGATCACCAGCAGCGGGAGCACCATGCCGAACACGTAGGTGACGCCGACCGCCGAGGCGGCCAGGAACGAGCCGGCGCTTCCGGACAGGGCGATCACCCCGGCCGGCACGGGGGCGCAGCAGGCGCTGGCCACCCCGGAGAACGCGCCCAGCCCGAACACGGCGGCCGGCCCCCGGTCGCGCCGGGCCTTCATGCCGGGCATGGGCAGCGGCAGCTGCCACCCGGCGAGGGTGGCAAGCCCCCGGCCGAGCATGAACAGGCCGCCGGCGACGAAGACCAGGGTGTGCCGGCCGACGATCAGCCGGGTGAGGGCGGTGGCCCCGAAGGCGATGGGCAGGATGACCGCGGCCACGCCGAGGGCGAAGACGAACGTCATCGACAGCAGCGCCCGGGTGCGCTGGAAGCTGGTGGCGAAGTAGGCGGGCAGCATGACCGAGATGCAGCACGGGGCGAAAAGCGCGACCACGCCGCCCAGGAAGGCGGCCACCACCGTGCCGCCGAACAGGATGTCGTCCACTCGTCCCACCTCGTCGCGACCAGCCGAAGGCCGAGATACTACAGGCTGTCACTTCAGAGGTGCACGGCGCGGTCATGGCTGCACCGGCGCCCGGACCCGGTGGTGGGGCGGGGCTGCGGCCTGACCGTGGCTACTCGCCGCCGCCGGCGCCGACGCAGTGGGGCCCTTCGGCCTCCTGGCCGGTGGTGTTGGTGCCGATGGGCGGACCCTGGATGATGGTGCCGGTGTCGACGGTGAGGGTCCCGCCGTCGATGACGGTGGCGAAGCGGTCCAGGCCCCGGGGGGCGGGCCCGCCCTTCTTCTCGCCGGCCCGGTTGTACTGGGAGCCGTGGCAGGGGCACTCGAACCACTGCGAGGTCTCACAGGACGGCACCCGGCAGCCGAGGTGGGGGCAGCGCTGGTAGAGGACGGCGAGCCCGGCCTCCATGGCGGCGAGCACCGACGGTGCGTAGACGTTGCGGGCCTTGTCGAGCGCCGACGCCGGGTATGCGGTGATCCACATCCGGCCCTCGGGGTAGTAGGCGAAGCCGTTGCCGTCGGCGATCTTCTGGGTGATGTCCTCGATGTTCCCGACCCGGATCCTCGAGCCGAAGCCGCCCGAGGACGGGGGCCACAAGAACCCGACGACACCGGCGCCGAAGGCGGCGAGGGAGAAGCTCATGGCGGCGACGATCGAGCGGTTCAGGAACTGTCGGCGGGTGACCCCGAGGGTGTCGGCGTCGGGTGGGACGAACGGCGCCGGGGGGGCGGCCTCGGCCTTGACCACCTGTCTCCCGGCCGGCGGCTGGCGCGCCCGGACCGCGGCCCGCTCGACTTCCCGGCCCGACGCGGGCCGGGCCAGCGGCGCCTCGGTCCACCGCTCTCGCCCCCCGTG
>JBOGGX010000265.1:0-26620 GCA_050744245.1 Acidimicrobiales bacterium | reverse complement strand
GCCCGAGAACACGGGCCGAAGAGGTGGTGAGGGCCGACAAGGACGAGCACCAAGCCCAGCACACCGGCCCACTGGCCCTCAACGACGCGCCCGCAAGCCTACTTATTCAGGTCGAAGTAACTAATCTAACCGGTCGGCTCGTCACCGACTCGCGGCCAGCGGCTCACCGCGGGGGAGCAGCAGCTTGCTGAGCACACTGGTACCTGCCTGCACGTGAGTCCACGCGAGCAACGTGTAGGCGATGGCGTCCGACGACGACAGCTTCACGCTCCGACTACCCATGATCCGACCCCGAATGAGCCTGTCCCGAAGGAGAAGGATGGGATGGTCGGCCGGCAGCTCGACACCCTCGTCCAGCTTGGCCATAAACTCGTCGGCCCCGGGCGAGTTCATGATACTGAACCGCCAGTGGCAGAAGCCGGCCAGGCTCGGTCGCAACAACGTGAACTCGCGACAGAACTTGACCGAATCTCGGATCTCGGTATGCTCAGCGAGAAGTCCTTCTACTTCCACAATGGTTGGCGTCCCAGCCGGACCCGGGCCCTGACCATCGCCCCGCCGCCACCGCCAGAGTCGCCTGGGAGGTCGCCGACGCGCGGCCGGCCGATCCGCTCCCACCGATCGACTGGTGCGGCGCCTGCGACGCCGAGTTTTCGCGTGGCGATCGCCGGGTGGACCCCGCCGGTCCACCGGCCGAGCCCACGCGAAAAACGGTCAGCCGATGACGATCATCACCGCGATCGCGGCGCAGGCCGCGATGACGACGAGCGCGGCGACGATCCACCAGTCAGTCGAGGCCATGGTGGCCGTCCGCGTCACCGCACCAACGGAGACACAGACGACGCGCCCATGGCCCCGACGATCATATGACGTCGTTGCGACGCCCATTCGCAGCGTCCGAGCATTGCACGCCCGGCGCAGTCGCTGTCCGAGCCCGAGCTCGGCCGTGGCCCGCGGCGAAGTCAGGACTTCGCTTGGGTGGCCGTGGAGCCGTATCGCTGGCTGGCTGCCTGGCGGGACACCCCGAGGACCAGGGCGATCAGTTCCCAGCTGCGGCCCTGGGTCCTGGCCGCCGCGACCGCGTCGGCGAGCTCGGCCTCGCTGGAGGCCACGGCCTGGAGGGCCAAGCCGATGCGGCGCAGATCGGCCGCGTCCTCGGCCGGAGTGACGTCGGGGTCGAGTTGGTCGAGCCACGCTTCGGCGTCGGCTGCGGCCTGCTCGAGCTCTTCTCGGGTTCGGGGCATCGGGATCACCACCTCGTCAGAGGTACCGGTAGAAGGTTGGGCGGAGGGGCATGGCGTGGATGACGATGGGCTCGTCGGTGTGGAGGTCGATGACCACGACTTCGAGGAGCCGGCCGTCGCGGTCGGCGCCGATGATGAGGACCCGCTCGGCGTCCTGGGCGACGGTGCGGATGGCCATACGGACCGCATGGCGAATGTCGTCGTCGGCGACGCCGTGGCGGCGGGCGCTGTCGGCGATCTCCACCACCGCAACCTATCTTGCGGGCAGCGAAACAGCAACGTACCTTGCGATGAGCGACCCTTGGTCACCGTGATCCTGCTCGCCAGCGCCGGCCGGTGGCACGCCGCCGGGCCGGTGGCAGGCCGCCGGGAGTCAGCCCGGTCTCTCGCCGATCTGGCGGATGCGTTCACCGCTGACGCCGAGCACGCGCCCGACGTCGTCGAGGGTTCGGGGCTGACCGCCGTCAAGCCCGTAGCGGAGCGCGATGATCCTCCGGTCTCTGGTCTCGAACTCGGCCAGCATCCCGACCAGGAGCTGCCTTGTCCACCGCTGTGCGGCCAGCTCGGCGGGATCGTCGGCGTGGGGATTAGCAACGAATTCGGCGAGGGTCGCCACGTCATCGTCGCCGGTTGGGGCGTCGAGCGACAGCGGCAGCTGGGAGGCAGCCATGATGAGCTCGATTCGGGTGCGGCTCAGTCCGGTCCGTTCGGCGAGCTCGCCGGTGGTGGGCGAGCGCCCGAGCTCGCCCGCCATGTCGCGTCGGACATGGCCAAGCGCGTTGATCGATTCGATCATGTAGGTCGGGAGTTGAATCAGGCGAGCCTCATTGAGGGCCCGGTAGATGGCGACACGAATCCACCATTCGCCATAGGTCGCGAACGTGAAGCCCTTCGCGTAGTCCCATTTCTCCACCGCTCGAATGAGCCCGAGGTTGCCCTCTTGCACAAGATCGGCCAACGGCATCCCAGGCCTGGCGTGGCGGCGTGCGATTGACACGACGAGCCGGAGGTTGGCTTCGATGAACCGTTGCCTGACTCGCTGGCCGTCGGCCGCGAGCGAGGTCAACTGCTGCGGGTCGACGGAGCCGGGCGCACCACCACGTAGCCCGGAGGCGGCCCGGCGAGCGAGCTCCTCAGCGGCGACGGCACCGACCTCGATGCGCTTGGCTAGGTCGATGGTCTGCTCGACGGTCAGTAGCGGGATGCGGCCGATCGCCGAGCGGTAGCGCCGTTGTCCGTCGATCGATGGATGTGGCGATCGGTCGCCGCGTCGAGCGGTCGACGTCGTTCGCGCCGCGGTAGTGGTCCGCCGCGCTGGGCCCAGACGCCCGCGGGCCTGAGCGTCGACATCGGCCGGCCGCCTTTTGGGGCCGTCGGCCGCGTCCGCGATGGGGATCGCCGCCCCGTCCGGTCCACCGTTGGCTCCCGACTTGTCGACGTGTGATCGACGGCTACCGCGAACGGCGCTCAACCGACGCCGCCGCCGCGGTCGCAGGAGAGCAACGTCGGCGCCCGACGCCTGAGCTCAGCGGTCGGGGCGCCGTCGTGGCGACCAGTTCGGTGCCGGCCCGGCGTGCGCCGGCCGCATCGGCCCGCCAGCCGCGTTCCCATGCCCGCTGATAGTTCGCATTGGCGGCCCGGCAGGCCGAACACCGGCACGGCGAGGACCGGTGGTAGTAGCGGGCCCGGGTGCCGTGCGGTGCCAGCCCCGCCGGTTGGCTCGAGCCGCCGGTCATGGTGCCGCCAATCCTCGCATGGTGGCGCCGATTCTGCCGTGACAGCATCGGGCGCCGCGGCGTGTCGTACCCTGCGCCTCGTGAGTCGGAGCGGAGGATTCCGCCCCGACCCGAGCCGCCCAACCTGATGCGACCAGGAGGACGACCGTGGGCGAATCTATCCAGCGGGGTCGGCAGCGCCGGCGGCCGCGGCGTGGCGACGGCAGCGTCTATCAGCGGAGCGACGGCCGCTGGGAAGGCAAGCTGTACCGAGGCCGGGACGCGGCGGGGAAACCTCGGTTTCGCAAGGTGGTGGGCGGCACCGAGGCCCAGGCGCACGAGCGGCTCGCCCGGCTGCGCGACGAGATCCGCCAGGGCGCGGACGCCGGCGACGGGAACCTGACCGTCGGGGCCTGGCTCGAGGCGTGGCTGGAGGAGATTCCTCGCGCGGTCAGCGCCGGCACCGTCGACAACTACCGCAACGTCGTCCGCTACTACGTCGCCCCGATCCTGGGTTCGAAGCGCTTGGCGAAGCTCCGCCCGGTCGACGTGCACGACATGCTCACCCACCTCGAGCACGACGGGCGGTCGCCGAACACGATGCGGCTCGCCCGGTCGATCCTGCGTCGGGCCCTCCGGGTGGCGCAGAGCCGGGGCCTGGTCGCCCAGAACGCGGCCGCACTGGTCGACGGGCCGAAGGTGGCGGGCAGCTCGCCAGGGCGGACCCTCAGCCCGGCCGAGGCGCGCCAGCTGCTCGAGGTCGCGGGGGATGACCGCTACTTCGCCGCTCGTCGGGATCGTGACCGGGCTCCGCCCGGGCGAGCTCCTCGGGCTCCGCCTGGACGACATCGATCTGGACACGGCCACCATCAGGATCGGCGGGGCGATGAAGCGCCGCAAGGGTGGACCGGTGTGGGAGCCGACGACGAAGACGGCGCGGTCGCGGCATCCGATCGTGGTGCCGCCGATTGTCGTCTCCGCCCTCCGCGGGCATCGCCGCCGCCAGCGCGAGGAGCGTCTGCTGCTCGGGCCCGAGTGGGGCCAGCGCGTGTGCCGCATGGCGCAACCGGGCGGGCTGTCGTGGGTGGTCTGGGACGAGATCGGGCTCGTGTTCACCACGGTGGTCGGCACCGCGGTCGATCAGGCCAACTACCGGCATCACTTTTCGAAGCTGTGCCAGCGGGCCGGCCTCGGCCACTGGCCATCCCCACGAGCTCCGCCACTCCGCGGCCTCGCTGATGTTGGCCGCGCACACCGACCCGAAGGTCGTGTCGGAGGTCCTCGGCCACTCCAGCATCCGGATCACCATGGACGTGTACGGCCATCTCCTCGAGGGCGCCACCCGCGACGCCACGGCCGCCGTCGCCGGGCTGCTGGCCGGCGACATCCGATGACCTCCGACGAGCCGGAGATCCCGGAGTCGCCCGAGGTCCTCGAGGAGCGAGTCCGTCGTCTTGCTCGCGCTCCCGGTGACTGGCCCTGCCACCATTCGGTAACGGCCAAACAGCGAGCGGCCGCGCTGCAGTCGATGAGGCCGTACGGCGCGACCAAGGACGACAGCCCCCAGCGCCTCACCGCCCTCGCCTACACCCTGGGTTTGGCCGGCGGCGTCGAATGCCCGGTCTGCGTCGACCTCGTCGGCGAGGTAACCCGCCGGATGCGGTTCCTGGGCCCGCCGGAATAGGTCTCGGCGGACATCACCGCGGGACAACAACCGCGCCGTTGTCCCCACTGTTGTCCCGGCGTCCGATCAGACGTTCCCTCCGCCGATTCCGCACCCCGCCTGACCTGCTCGTTTGTTGGTCGGGCTGGCGGGATTTGAACCCACGACCCCTTGACCCCCAGTCAAGTGCGCTACCAAACTGCGCCACAGCCCGGACGGGTCACCTTAGCAGGTCAGGCCGGTTTCCTTCCGTTGACCATGTCGGGCGGACAGGCCTCCGTGAACGTCGGCGACGTGCGTGATGGCGGCGACGAGGGGTGGTCGCCTACACCGTGAGTACACGTTGCGTGTACTGTACGTGTATGGGCAAGGTCCGGACGAACATCGAACTGGAAGACTCCTATGTCAGGACGATCATGGATCGCTTCGGCGTGCACACCAAGACCGAGGCGGTCGATCTCGCGCTCCGGCATCTCGTCGGTCAGCCGATGACTCGGGAGGAGGCGCTGGCGATGCGTGGGGCCAACGCCATCGACGAGGTCCCGAGCGAACACGCTCCAACGAGCGGCGCGTGATCCTTGTCGACACGTCTGCATGGGTGGAGTACGACCGAGCCAGCGGAAGCCCCGTCGATCGACGCCTGACCCACCTCATCTCGCGCGACCTCCGAGTGGCGGTCACCGAGCCGGTGGTCATGGAGGTGACCGCCGGAGCTCGCAGTGACGAACGTGAACAGGCGCTCAGGAGGCTGCTTCTCCGCTTCCACCTCCTGCGGTTCGACGCGGCGGTCGACTTCGATGCCGCCGCTCGCATCTACCGTCGCTGCCGGCGGGCAGGAGTCACGCCGCGAGGGATGATCGACTGCATGATCGCCTCGGTTGCCCATCGACACCAGGCCGCGCTCCTTGCCTCGGACGCTGACCTCAGCCGTGTCGCCTCGATCATCGGCATCGAGCTCGACGAAGCGTCGTCACCGGCAGAACCGGGCCTGTCGTGAGGCGAGGTCCAGACCCGACAGGTCCCCGGTGATCTCGGCCAGAGCGATCCCTCGGTAGCCGTCCTGCCCTCAGAACACCCGGCGGCGAACCGAAGACGCGGAGCCGCCGGGTCAGGTGCCGATTGACAACAGGTCGCCGAGGTGCCGGTCGACCTGCGCCATGTACTCGGGTTCGAACCCGAACAGGGCCAGGTGGCCGCCGATGCTCTCGATCACCCTGAGCTCGCTCTTCGGGACCATGGCCTGCTCGGCGGCGCAATCACGGACCGGGAAGAACATGTCCTCGCTGATCGGCAGCACGAACGTGGTGGCGGTGATCCGGCCCAGGGCCGCCGCCAGGTCCCCGCCGGTGTGGCGGGCCACGTCGCCCCGCTGCCACTTCCAGGCCATGGCCAGCAGGTCGTTGGGGTCCATCACGGTGAAGTACGGCTCCATGAACTCCGTCTGGAACGCCTCGGCCGAGTCGAACCCGAGGTCGCGCCAGCGCTCCAGCTTCCAGAACTCGGTCGAGAACCCCATGACCGACCAGAGCCTGGCTTGGCGGGCGAGCCCGGCCCGCACGTCCTCGTGCGAGGCGTACTCCCCTCCCGCCCATCCAGGGTCCGAGCGGATGGCCTCGTTGAGCGTGTCGGTGAAGATGAAGTCGTGCGGCGTGTTCTGCGCGGTGCCGGCGATCGGGGCGGCCCGCTTGACCATGTCGGGGAACCGGACGGCCCACTCGTAGGTCTGCTGCGCGCCCATCGAACCGCCGACCACGAGCTCGAGTTGTTCGACGCCGAGGTGCTCGCGGACCAATCGTTCCTGGGCCACGACGTCGTCGCCGATCCTCACCTTGGGAAAACGCGACATCGGCTGCTCGCCGGTCGTGTTGTGCGGCGACGTCGACAGTCCGTTGCCGAGCTGATTGACAACGACGATGAAGTAGTCGTCCGGATTGAGCGCGTGGTCGGTGCCGATGTAGGCGTCGCGCCAGATCTGGTGGGTGCCCGAGTACCACGTGGGGATGAGGATGGCGTTGTCGCCGGCCGCGTTCCGCCGACCGAAGGTGGCCACCGCCAGCTGGCAATCCGCGATCGTGCCCCCCTCCTCGAGGTCGAGTCGGCCGATGCTGACGACGTCGTAGTCGCCATGGACCTCGGATGAATAGAACGGATTCTCGATCATCGGACCCCTCCCCCGGTCAGGGC
Organism: Acidimicrobiales bacterium; assembly: GCA_050744245.1. GTDB lineage: Bacteria > Actinomycetota > Acidimicrobiia > Acidimicrobiales > JBOGGX01 > JBOGGX01. The sequence goes on along the minus strand of JBOGGX010000265.1, from coordinate 19,814 downwards.
TCAACCTACCCGAGGCCCGATTCCCACGACGGCGACCGGCCCTTCGGTACGGTTGGTCTACGGGCGAATGCCCTGTGGAAGGAGGAGGACGCCATGTTCGACTTCGGCACCTGGGTCTATCTGATCGTCGTCGGGCTCGTCATCGGGTACGTCGCCCGGCTCATCGTCCCCGGTGAGGATCCCATGACCTGGTGGCAGACCATGCTGCTCGGGATCGTCGGCTCCCTCGTCGGCGGCTTCCTGGGCTACATCCTGTTCGGGTTCGACGAGGACGAGGGCTTCCTGCAGCCCGGGGGCATCATCGGCTCGCTCATCGGCGCCATCGTGGCCCTGCTCGTCTGGCGGGCGATCAAGTCCCGGCGGGGAGGGGCTCGAGCCGCCTAGGTGATGATCCGTTCGACGATCTGATAGGCCCGCCAGCCGAGATAGCCGACGATCGCCACCACCATCAGCTTGAAGTGCCAGGGGGCCTTGTACTCCTCATCGGCCGCGCCGTCCACATTGGAAGATGGCTCGGCCACCACCAGGCCGCAGCTCGGGCAGCGGCCGTCGACCCGGAGAGCGTTCGGCGTCAGGAACCGCTCGCAGTCGTCGCACCAGGGCATGGCGACGGTGTCTCCTACACCGGCGGGACGCCGTGGCGACGGGACGAGAAGGTCCTGTCCTTGCCCGACGCCAGCCCCAGCCGGCGGGCGATCTCGTCCCGCAGGTCGGGAAAGTCGACCATGGCGTCGACGATCAGCTCCGACGCCAAGCGGAGGATGTCGACGTCCTCCTCGTAGAGACGGCGCTGCTCGAGGACGAACTGCTCCTGCTCCTCACGATCGTCGATGGCGGCGATCCTGTTGGCGAAGACGGCGTTGACCGCGGCCTCCGGTCCCATCACCGCGATCTTGGCCGTGGGCAGGGCGATGGTGGCCTCGGGCTCGAACGCCGGACCCGACATGGCGTACAACCCGGCGCCGTAGGCCTTGCGCACGATCACCGAAACCTTCGGCACCGTGGCCTCGGACACGGCGGTGATCAACTTGGCGCCGTGGCGGATGATGCCCTCCCGTTCGACCTTGGTCCCGATCATGAAGCCGGGCACGTCCGCCAGGAAGACGAGTGGGATGTTGAACGCGTCGCACAGCCAGATGAAGCGGGCGCACTTGTCGGCCGAGTCGACGAAGAGCACGCCGCCGAGATGGGCCGGGTTGTTGGCCACGATGCCGACCGGCCGACCCTCGATCAGGCCGAGCCCGACGACGACCTCCCTGGCGTAGAGGGGCTTGATCTCGAAGAAGCTCTCGGCGTCGACCAGCCCGTCGATGAGCTCGTGGGCGTCGAAGGGGAGGTGCTCGTCCGGCGGCACCAGCGAGTCGTCCAACCGCCGGGCGGGCGCCGCCGCCTCGTACTGCGGCGGGGTCCCCCGCCAGCTCTGGGGGAAGTAGGTGAGGTAGGCCTTGGCCTGGTCGATCGCGTCCTCGTCGTCGACGGCCAGGTTGTCGCCGCAGCCGGACACGGTGACGTGCATGCGGGCCCCGCCCATCTCCTCGAGGGTGGTCCGCTCACCGATCACCATCTCGGCCATCCGGGGCGACCCCAGGTACATCGAGGCGTTGCCCTCGACCATGATCACGATGTCGCAGAAGCTCGGGATGTAGGCGCCGCCGGCGGCCGACGGCCCGAACAGGCAGCAGATCTGGGGCACCCGACCCGACAGCCGCACCTGGTTGTAGAAGATCCTCCCCGCCCCCCGCCGGCCGGGGAACAGGTCGACCTGGTCGGTGATGCGGGCCCCGGCCGAGTCGACCAGCCACAGCACCGGCACCTCGTGGCGGAGGGCGTACTCGGTGAGGCGGATGATCTTCTCGACCGTGCGGGCGCCCCACGAGCCGGCCTTGACCGTCGGGTCGTTGGCCATCACGCACACCGGGCGGCCGTCGATGCGCCCTACACCGGTGACCACCCCGTCGGCCGGGAGATCGCCGGCCATGGCGTTGGCCAACAGGGCGTCCTCGGCCAGCGAGTCGTCGTCGAGCAGCAGCCGCAAGCGATCGCGCACGAACAGCTTGTGCTGGGCCGCCAGCTTGTCGCCGTACTTCTCGAGGTTCCCCTCGAGCGCCCGCCGGGCGGCGGCCGCCAGCTCGGCCGCGTGGTCGCGTCCGCTAGCCACTGCGGCCCCTATTCACGTCGTATGGCCAGGATGGCGATGTCGTCGCTCAGTGGTGCGCTGGCGAAGTCGCGTGCGGCCTCGAGCAACGACTTGCACAGGACGTTGGGGTCGACACCCGGGTCGCGCCGCAGGAACTGCGAGATCCGTTCCTCGCCGAAGAGCTGCTGACCGTCTCGGGCCTCGGCCAGACCGTCGGTGTAGAGGAGCAGCGTGTCGCCCTCGTCCAGGTCGATCTCGCGGCTGTAGAACCCGGCGCTGGGATCGAGCAGCAGCAGCGGTCCGGTGGCCCGCAACGGTTGGACCTCCCGGTCGTGCCACAACCAGGCCGCCGGGTGCCCGGCCGAGGCGAACCGCAGCGTGCCGGCCTCGGTGTCGAACACGACCGACAGGAGGGAGATGAACTCCTCGGGCCGGGCCTGGCTGAACATCATGGCGTTGAGCTCTTCGATGGCCTGGGCCGGATCGCGGTACTCGCGCAGGAACACCCGCAGCAGGTACTTGGCCTGGAAGGCCGTGATCGAGGCGTCAATGCCGCTGCCGGTGACGTCGCCGATCACCGCCGCCACCCGCGTCGGCGACACCCGGAACACGTCGTAGAAGTCGCCGGCCATCATCCCCGAGCCGGGCGAGTAGACCCGCCCGACTTCGAAGCCCGGGACGTCAGGCAGGTCCTCGGGCGCCAGTCGCTGGGACCACCGCCTCGGGGCCAGAGACTCCTGGCTCAGGACCTCCTCGGCCCGCCGCTCCAGCAACGAGCGCTGCTCGAAGACGCGGGCGTCGATGATGAACCGGCGGGCATACAGGACGGTGAAGAGGACGGGCCCCACCACCAGGGCGAACACGACGAGCGCCTCTGGACGATCGAGGACGGTCCGCACCGCCGCCCCCAGGGCCAGCAGCGTGTAGAGCACGGTGGTGTGCAGCTCCTTGCGGAAGGAGCCCCGGGCCAGCAGGGTGACCTCGTCGTCCGGCCCGAACTCACGGACCGCCCGCTCGTACACGCGCCGGAGGAAGCGGGCGGACCGACCCCACAACAGCGCGGCCACGACGCACGCCACCGCAACCACGGCGAGCAGAAGCGTCTCCATTAGTGAAGGACGATCGTAGTGCGCCGGGCGCGATCCGAGGTCGGCGCGGCTAGTCCGACCGGCGGCGGATCCGCAGCTTGACGGCGGTCTGACCCAGGTCGAACGCCTCCCGCAACCGACGCTCGAGGTAGCGCACGTAGGTGGGCGGGAGCTCACGGTTGGCGAACAGGGTGAACGTGGGCGGGTGGGCCGCCCCCTGGAGGGCGTAGAGCACCCGAGCGCCGTGGGGCGCCGGCTGGGCCGCCTGCGCCTCCTGGATCACCCGGTTCACCTCGCGGGTCGGCACCCGGCGCTGGTACTGCTCGATCGTGCCCGCCAGCGCCGGGAGCAGGCGGTGGACACCCTTCCCGGTGAGCGCACTGATCTTGAGCACCGGGGCGTCGCCGACGAACCGCAGGCGCTGGCCGACCTGGGCGAGCACGTCGAGCCGCTCGTCGGCATCGAGCAGCTCCCACTTGTTGAGTATGACGACGACCGGACAGCCGGCGGCGTCGATCCGCTCGGCCAACCGCTGGTCCTGGGCGGTGACGCCTGCGGTGGCGTCGATCACGAGCAGGGCGACGTCGGCCTGGTCGACCGCCCTGAGCGCCCGGACCAGCGAGTAGTACTCGGTGCCCTCGCCGATCCTGGCCCGGCGGCGCATGCCCGCGGTGTCGATGAACCGCACCGGGCCATCGTCCGTCTCGACCACGGTGTCGATGGTGTCGCGGGTGGTCCCCGGCTCGTCGTGGACGACGGCTCGGTCCTCGCCGACCATCCGGTTGAAGAGCGTCGACTTGCCGACGTTGGGCCGGCCCACGACGGCGACGGCGAAGACCCGGTCGGCGCCGAGGGCGCCCGCGCCAGGCGCCGCGGCTTCGCCGTCGCCGACGGCCGGGCTCACGCCCTCGGCGTCGATGGCGGCCAGCTCGTCCTCGGTGGGCGGGGGCAGCAGCTCGACGAGGCGGTCGAGGAGTTCGCCGGTCGCCCGGCCGTGGAGCGCGCTCACCGGCACCGGTTCGCCCAGGGCGAGGGCCATGAACTCCCAGATCGCCGGCTCCCGCCCGGTGTCGTCGACCTTGTTGACCGCCAGCAGCGCCGGCCGGCCCAGGCGGCGGACGACCTCGGCCACGCGGGCGTCCTCCTCGGTGACGCCGGTGACCGCGTCCACCACGACCAGGATGACGTCGGCCGCCTTCATCGCCTTCTCCGCCTGCCGGCTCACCTGGCGGGCGAGCCCGTCGTCGGAGGCCAGCCAGCCGCCGGTGTCGACCAGGCGGAGCCGACGCCCGAGCCACTCGGCCTCGACCTCCTTGCGGTCGCGCGTCACCCCCGGCTGCTCCTCGACGATCGCCTCGCGCCGGCCGATGATGCGGTTGACCAGGGTCGACTTGCCGACGTTGGGGCGGCCGACGATGGCGACGGTCGGGAGCGCCACGTCAGTGTCCCGGTGGGGCTGCGCCCCACACCCATCGCCCCCCGGCGAGCTGGCGCTCGCACGGTCGGCCTGCCGTTGCTCGCTCCGCTCGCACGTCAGTTCCCCAGGGCGCGGCGGAGGGCGATGCCGTCGGTGGCGACGATCTCGACCGGCCGCGGCAGGTCGTCCGGGGTGGTGCCGTCGAGGAACCGGCCCTGCGACAGGCACACATCGGGCAGCAGGTAACGGTGGCCGTGGGGTTCGTCGGCCAGGACCCGGGCGATGTCGTCGCCGACCATCAGCCCGGTGACCCCGATGTTGCCCCCGAAGAACTCGTTGGCCACGGGCAGCAGGCGGACATCCGGCCGGCCCAAGCCGGCGACGAGCGGCTCCAGGACCCGGTGGCCATAGCTCCCGGTGAGGATCGCGATCGGCGGCGGCCGCAAACTTGACGCATCTCGCGCCGGTGAGCGGCGCTTCGTGCGTCGAGAATGGCTGCGCGGCCGGAGGACGACCGGGGTGGCGGCGAGCGACGACCCGCTGGCCCGCGGCGCCCGGTACGGCTCGTACTCATCGTCGACCGACGCCGCCGGCGCCCCGTCGACCCAAGCGAAGAACCCGGCCCTGGGGCCGGTCGGCTCGTCGACCCGGCCGTTGAACTCCCGCTCGAAGGTGCGGGCCATGCCGATGCCGTCCTCGTGCATCGGAAATCCCTCGTAGCAGTCGTCGGCCGGGAACGGGCGCCCGGCCAGCAGGTAGTACTCGTCCGCCGCGAACACCAGCCGGTGCCCGACCACCCGGAGGAACACGTCCTGCCAGTCCTCGACACAGTCGACCACGGCCGCCGCCTCGCCCTCGGTGTGCGGCCGCATGCGGACCTCGTGGCTGTACCGACTGACGCCGAGGGGCACGACGGCCATCGTGGCCAGCTCGGGAAACCGGTCGAGCACCCCGGCCAGGGTGTCGTCGAGCACGGCGCCGTCGTTCACGCCCGGGCACACCACCACCTGGCCGTGGACCTCGATGCCGTGGTCGAGCAGCGCCCGCAGCCAGCGCAGGCTGGTGGCGCCGCGCCGGTTACGGAGCAGGTCGGCCCGGACATCGGGGTCGGTGGCGTGGATCGACACGTACAGGGGCGACAGCCGCTCGGTGACGATCCGCTCGAGGTCTGACTCGGTGAAGCGGGTCAGCGTGGTGAAGTTGCCGTACAGGAACGACAGCCGGTAGTCGTCGTCCTTGAGGTAGAGGCTGCGCCGCAGGCCGGGCGGCAGCTGGTAGATGAAGCAGAACTCGCAGTGGTTGTCGCACGTGCGGACCTGGTCGAACAGGGCGGAGTGCACTTCGACGCCGAGGGGCGCGTCGGGAGTCCGGGCCACGTCGAGGGTCAGCTCGAGCCCACCGCGGCTGATGTCGAGGGTCAGCGACAGCTCGTCGGTCAGCTGCCGCCACTCGATCACGTCCCTGGGCACCTCGCCGTTGAGGGCAACCACCTCGTCGCCCACCATGACGCCGGCCAGCTCGGCCGGAGATCCGGGCGCGACGGCGACGACTCGAGGGGCGGACATAGGCAGAACAGGATACGGCCTGGGTAGCGTGGATCCCCGAATGAACGTCGACCAGGTCCTGCTCGCCGCGCCCCGGGGCTTCTGCGCCGGGGTCGAGATGGCGATCAAGGCGCTGTCGTGGATGGTGCGCGCCTTCGACCCCCCGGTGTTCTGCTACCACGAGATCGTCCACAACCGGCTGGTCGTCGACCGCTTCGAGCGGCTCGGGGTGGTGTTCGTCGACGACATCGAGGCCGTGCCGCCCGGCCGCCCGATCATGCTGTCGGCCCACGGCTCGGCGCCCGAGGTGGTCGAGGCGGCCCGCCGATCGGGTGGAGCCGTGATCGACGCCGTGTGCCCGTTGGTCACCAAGGTCCATCACGAGGTCAAGGTTCGGGCGGGCAAGGGGTTCCAGGTCGTCTATGTCGGCCACGAGGGGCACGACGAGGCGCTCGGCACGATCGCGGTCGCCCCCGACGCCGTCCACCTGGTCGAATCGGTCGACGACGTGGCCGACCTTCCCGACTTCGACGCCCCGGTGGCGCTGCTGGCCCAGACCACCCTCAGCCACCGCGACTGGGCCGGCGTGCTCGACGCGGCCCACGACCGCTGGACCGAGATGTGGATGCCGTCCCGCAGCGACCTGTGCTTCGCCACCACCAACCGTCAGAGCGCGCTGATGGCGATGGTCCCCCAGTGCGACGCGGTGGTGATCATCGGTTCGGCCAACTCGTCGAACACCCGGGCGCTCGAGAAGCTCGCCCGTGGGTCGGGCGGCACCCGTGTCCACCGGGTCAACGCGGCCCACGAGCTGCCCGACGACCTCGAGGGCACCGTCGGCGTCACCGCCGGAGCGTCCGCCCCCGAGGAGCTCGTCGATGCGGTCATCGCGCGGCTGGCCCCGCGCCTCGGCGTCGAGGAGTGGCGGATCACCTCGGAGGACGAGTACTTCCCCCCGCCCCGGGAGCTCCGCGAGCTGCTGGCCGGGATCGACGCCGCGGCCACCGTGACCCTCGGCGGCTCGCTCGGCGAGCGGCCGCAGGTGAACGACCGTCTGGTCGAGGCGAGCGCGGTGCTCGCCGATCTGGCCTGATCTCTGATCAGGCCGCGGCCTGGGCCTCGTCGAACAGCCGCTGCACCTCGGACAGGAGCCGCTCGCTGAGCCGTCGGACCGATGAGCGGGTGACCCGGCCCGTGGCCGACGGCTCGGCGCGCATCGGCTCCCCGACGATCACCACCGTCCTGACCGGCCGCAGCAGCTTCGACCCCTTGGGCATGGCCCGTTCCGACCCGCCGATGCCGACCGGGATGAGCGGGACGTCCATCTTGGCCGCCAGGTAGGCCGGGCCGTCGAAGACCTTCTCCACCAGCGGCCCGACCTGGCGGGTGCCCTCGGGGAACACCACGAGGGGCTCGCCGTTCTCGAGCACCTCCTGGCAGATGCGGAGCGCCTCGCGGTCGGCCGATCCCCGCCGCACCGGGAAGGCGCCGAGGGCGGTGATGAGCCACCCGAACCACCGGTACTTCCATAGCGTGGCCTTGCCCATGTAGCGCATCCGGCGCCTGGTGATGGCCGCCACGAGCAGGGTGTCGATGTTCGACCGGTGGACCGGGGCCAGGATGAACGGCGTGTCACGCGGCAGGTGGTCGGCCCCGCTGATGTCGAGCCGCCAGAACACCCGGCAGAACCCGGCCACCGCCCCGCGCACCACGGCATACAGCGCCAGCGCGCCCCGGGTCGGCGGACCCAGATCGTGCCTCTGCGCCAGTCGGCCTCCGGCCTCGCGGGCGCGGCCTTCGAGAACCGAACCCGACTCGTTCGCCGCTCCGGCGGGCGCCTGCGCAGCCTCGGGGGGCGACGACTCAGGTGCCGGATCGTCCATCGAGCTCCCCCAGGACGGCCTCGACCACCTCGTCGACGGAGCGACCCGTCGTGTCGATGACGACCGCGTCGTCGGCCACGGCCAGCGGTGCGGTGTCGCGGCCCTCGTCGAGGGCGTCCCGCCGGGCCAGGTCGGCGGCGACCGTCTCGTAGTCGAGGTCGGTCACCTCGGTCGCCCGCCGGTCGGCCCGCACCTCGGCGTTGGCGGTGAGGAACACCTTGAGCTCGGCGTCCGGGCAGACGACCGTGCCGATGTCGCGTCCCTCGACCACCCCGCCCTCGTGCTCGTCCACCCACGCCCGCTGACGGTCGCGCAGCTCGGCCCGGACGTCGGCGTTGGCGGCGACGATGCTGACCGCCCTGGTCACCTCGGGCCCGCGGATCTCGATGGTGGCGTCGACGCCCCCGACCACCACGCCGTCGGGCCCGACGGTGATCTCGAGCCGGCGGGTGAGGTCGGCGACCTCGTCGGCGTCGGCCGGGTCGACGCCGTAGTTCAGGGCGGCGAAGGCGACGCCCCGGTACATGGCGCCGGTGTCGAGGTAGTCGAGCTCGAGCCGGTCGGCCACCAACCGGGCCACGGTCGACTTACCCGATCCGGCGGGACCGTCGATGGCGATCACCCTCACGGGAGGAACCTACCCTCCGCGGGCGGGCCGACCGGTCGATCCCGCGGCGGTGACGGCGCTCCGACCGGCCGAGCCGGCCACGACGAACTCGACGCATCTGCGGTCGAATTCCGACCGTCACTGCGTCGAGAATGGCCGGGCCGGGGGGCCACGCCGGTCGCGGGCCGCGACGGGCACGGCGGCGAAGCTACCGGCCCAGCCGCTCGATCGTCGTCCAGAAGCCGGGGAAGGTCTTGGCCACACAGCCCGGGTCGGCGATCGAGATTCCCGGCGCCCGCAGACCCATGACGGCGAAGGCCATGGCGATCCTGTGGTCGCCGTCGGGTTGCACGACAGCGGGCCCCACCACCCGGCCGGTGCCGGTCCGCGGTCGGACGACGAACCCGTCGACCTCCTCGTCGGCGTCGACGCCGCAGCGGCGCAGCTCCCGCACCACGGCGGCGATGCGGTCGGTCTCCTTGGCCCGGATGAAGCCGATCCCCGTTACCCGTGTCGGCGAGTCCGCGAACGCGGCCACCACGGCCAGCGTCGGCGCGGTGTCGGACACGTCGGAGAGATCGGCCTCGATCCCCGTGAGTCGGCGATCGGTCCGACCGTTCACCGACACACCGTCCGGCTCCCAGGCCACGGTCGCGCCCATGCGGCCCAGCAGGTCGGCGAAGGCCACGTCGCCCTGCCGCGAGCCCCGTCCGAGGCCGGGCACCGCGACCCGGCCGCCGCAGATGGCCGCGGCCGCCAGGAAGTACGACGCGGCCGATGCGTCCGGCTCGATCGGGTACGCCGTCGCCGTGTAGCCCCCGCGCCTGACCACGAAGCGGTCGGCCTCGGCGTCGGCGTCGATGTCGACGCCGAAGGCGGCCATCACCGCCGCGGTCAGGTCGACGTAGGGACGGGAGACGAGCCCGGTGGTGAGCTCGATCGTCAGGCCGTGCGGGAACCGCGGCGCGGCCAGCAGCAACCCGGAGACGAACTGGCTCGACACATCGCCGGACACCGTCACCGCCGACGCCGACGGGCGGCCGTGCACGACCACCGGGAGGTGACCGGGGACGCCCCGGTCCTCCACCGCCACCCCCATCGATCGCAGCGCCTCCAGCCCCGGTCCCATCGGCCGCCGCCGCAACTGGGCGTCGCCGTCGAGCAGGTACGCACCTTGCCCGGCCGCGAGCACGGGCAGGAGGAACCGGGCCGTCGTCCCCGCCTGGCCCGCGTCGAGCTCCACCGGGCCCGGACGCAGCTCGCCGGCGACACCGTCGATCGTGACCGACGCACCGGGCTCGTCGGCCGCCAGGCCCGCGCCCAGGCGCGACAGGCAGCGCATCATGGCCTCGGTGTCCTCGGCGAACAGGGCGCCGTCGAGCCGGCTCCGGCCCCCGGCGAGCGCCCCCGCCAGCAGGGCCCGGTTGGTGATGCTCTTCGAGCCGGGGAGCCGGACGATCGCGTCGAACGGTCGCGCGATCGGCGTTACCGAGTACGAACCGGTCACTCGAGCCTTCCGACTCCCGGGCGATAGCCCCTCGCCACCAGCCCGCCGTACAGGCGGTCGGCGAGCTCGGACTCGACCAACAGGAGCAGCACCCCCTTCGCCCCTTCACCCGAATGGGCGATCTCGAGGTCGTAGATGTTGACGCCGAGGTCGGTGGCGAGCGTGGTCACCTCGGCCAGGACCCCGACCCGATCCGGGACCGGGACCCGAACCTCGGCCAGGTCGGATGGACGCGCCACCCGGCCCGGCAGGCTGCGTCGCGACTGCCGGGCCTGCTCGAGCAGCGCCAGGAGGCCGGCGCGGTCGTCGGCGGCCACCACCTCCCGCAGCTCGGTGATCGTCGCCACCAGGCGGTCGAGCACCGGAACGATCGCGCCCCGGTTCTCGCCGCAGATGTCCGGCCAGATGCCCGGGTGCCCGGCCGCGACCCTGGTCATGTCGCGGAACCCGCCCGCCGCCAGCCGCAGCATGGCGTGCTGGTCGTCCGGCCCCTCGGCCGCCAGCCGTACCAGCGCGGCCGCGGTCAGGTGGGGGACGTGCGAGACGACCGCCACCAGGGCGTCGTGGCGCTCGGGCGGGAGGGCGACGACCTCGGCGCCGAGCGAGGCCACGACCGCGTGGACCACGCTGTAGGCGCCGGGGTCGGTGGTCGGCGTCGGGGTCAGCACCCAGGTCGCCCCCTCGAACAGGTCGGCCCTCGCCCCCTCCAGCCCCTCCTGCTCCGAGCCGGCCATGGGGTGGCCGCCGACGAACCTCGGGTCGGCGATGGCGTCGACCACCGGCGCCTTGACGCTGCCCACGTCGGTGACCGGCGCTCGCGTCGTGGCCAGGGCGGCCAGAGCCGCTTCGGGGATGATCCCGACCGGCGTCGCCACCACGGTCAGGTCGGCGTCAGGATCGAGCCCGACGGCGTCGAGGGCGCCCGCGGTCAGGGCCCGCGCCGGGCGTTCGTCGTCGGCGTCGGTCCCGGTGACGTGCCACCCCTGGGCCCGCAGGGCGAGCCCGACCGACCCGCCGATGAGCCCGGTGCCGACCAGGTTGGCCCGCCGCTGCGAGTCGGGCGGGATCACGGCCTCGTCGTCCTCCTCAGCCGGGGAGGTCGTCGCGCAGGCCCTGGGCGCCCTCGAGGTACACGTGACGCAGCTCGGACGCCAGGCGGTCGGTGTAGAGGTGGATCATGACCCGGATGCACCTCGGCGTCCCCGACACGATGTCGAGCTCACGGGCGCACAGCAGGGGGACGTCGCCGATGCCGAACTCACGGGCCGCCTCGGCCGGGAACTTCGACCTCACGTCGTCGGTCGCGGTGAAGATCACGCTGACGAGATCGTCCTTGTGGATGTCGTTGCGGTCGAACAGCTGCGCCATCAGCTCGCCGACCCGCTCGGTGATCAGTTCGGCCCGGTCGTCGTCGACCGTGGTGGCGCCGCGGAGCGCCCGCACCCTGGGAGGCATGGACGACGCAGCCTAGCGGCGCACCTCACCAGCCCCCTCGGGGCCGAGTTGTCCACACTGCGCTGTCCGTTTGCGCGCGCTCAGGTCCGCCATGCGACCCTCAGCGTCCTCAAAGGTCAAAACGGCCGCCCGGGTGGCGCTGGCGCGGCGGCGGCGCGTTCGAGCGCCCGCACCTCGTCGGGGTCGAGGTCCCGCCATTCCCCCGGTCGCAGGCGGTGGTCGGTGATCGGGCCGATGCGGGTCCTGACCAACCGCAGGACCGGGTGGCCGACGGCCTCGCACATCCGCCGCACCTGGCGCTTGCGGCCCTCGTGGATGACCAGGCGCAGCAGGTTGGGCGCGGCCAGGGACACCTTGGCCGGAGCGGTCGGTCCGTCCTCGAGGACGACCCCCTCGCGCAGTCGCCGCAACGCCCCCCGGGACGGGCTGCCCTCGACCTCGGCCACGTACTCCTTCTCCACCCCGAAGCTCGGGTGGGTCAGCCGGTGGGCCAGCTCGCCGTGGTTGGTGAGCAGGAGCAGGCCCTCGGTGTCCTGGTCGAGCCGGCCGACCGAGAACACTCGAGGTTGGGTCGGCACCAGCCCGAACACGGTTGGCCGGGCGTGGGTGTCGGAGGCCGTCGTCACCACCCCGGTCGGCTTGTTGAGCAGGTAGTACACCCGTCCCGGCCGCACCGTGAGCGGCACGCCGTCGACCTCGACGCGATCGTGGTCCGGATCGATCCGCCGCCCGAGCACCGCGACCCGGCCGTTCACCCTCACCCGGCCGGCGGCGATGAGCTCCTCACCCGCCCGGCGGCTGCCCCAGCCCGCCTGGGCCAGCACCTTCTGGAGTCGAATGCCCGGGACGTCGGCAGGGTCGGCGTCGCCGTCAGCCGGCATCGTCGGCCGCCGGTCGGAGCCCCTCCTCGAGGGCCTCGACCACGTCGGCACCGGGGACGAACTGCCCGAGCGGGGGGAGCTGGTCGAGCGAGTCGAGCGCCAGCTTGTCGAGAAAGAGGGCCGTCGTCCCGAAGAGGATGGCCTGCCCGGGACCCGGATCACGGCCGACCTCGCCGATGTAGCCGCGGTGGGCCAGCGTGCGCAGCACACCGTCGACGTTGACCCCGCGGATGGCGCCGATCCGGGCCCGCGAGATGGGCTGCTTGTAGGCGACGATGGCGAGCGTCTCGAGCGCCGCGGCCGACAGCCGACCGGCCTGGCCGTCGAGCACGAACCGCTCGACGTAGGCGGCCTGGTCCGGGTGGCTCTGGAAACGATACCCGCCGGCCACCCGCACCAGCTGGAACCCGCGGCCCTCGGTCTCGTAGGCCGCGGCCATCGTGGCGCACAACTCGTCGACCCGGCCGGGGGCCAGCTCGAGCAGCTGGGCCATCAGATGGGTCGGGACCGGCTCCTCGGCCACCATCAGCAGGGCCTCGATGGCCCGGACGGCGGTGTCGTCGGTGTCGTTCACCTCAGCCCTCGTACCGGTCGGCCGCCGAGACCGCCGCCAGCCGCCGGACCCCGACGTCGTCGCCGTCGTCGCCCAGCCACACGATGCCGATCTCGCCGAACGTGGTGACCTGTTCGAGGTCGACGAGACCCTGCTTGCACAGCTCGAGGATGGCCAGGAAGCGGACCACGACGGCCAGCCGGTCGACCAGTCCGGAGCAGAGCCGGCGGAAGCTGATCCGGCCCACCCTCGGCAGCTCGTCGAGGAGCTCGGCCACGGCGTCGGTGACGCTGGCCCGGATCGGGGCCACGTGGTCGAGATCGATGCGGGGCGTCGGCTTGGGCGCCACCGCCCGCAGGAACGCGGCGCGCAGGTCGTCGGGGCCGACCCCAGCCAGCAGGTCGGGCAGCAACCCGAGATAGCGCTCCTCAGGGCCGACGGTCCGGGGCCGGGACCGGGCCGCCACCACGGCCAGCTCGTCGAGGGTGGCGGCCGCGTCCTTGAACGTCTTGGCCTCGAGCAGCCGGGCCAGCAGCGCGTCGCGCTCCTCCCACAGCGCCAGCTCGTCGTCGAGGTCGCCGTCGGACTCGCCGGGCAGCAGCCGGCGGCTCTTCAGCTCGATCAGGGTCGCCGCGATCAGGAGGAACTCCGTGGTGACCTCGAGATCGGGGCTCGGCAGCCGGGCGAGCTCGGCCAGGTAGGCGTCGACGATGTCGGCCAGCCGGACCTCGTACAGGTCGACCCGCTCCCGCAGGATGAGGTGGAGCAGCAGGTCGACCGGCCCCTCGAAGACAGGGGTCTGCACCGCATAGGTCATGACCGGACCAGGGTACCGACCGCCCCCGGCCCGGTCGCGGATCGCGCCAACTCGCCGGCCGGATGGGCGCCGTACCCCTACCATCGTGCGCCTATGGCACGCGTGTTCTCCGGCATCCAGCCCTCCGGTGACCTGCACCTGGGCAACTACCTGGGCGCGCTGCGCCGGTTCGTCGACGAGCAGTACAAGTACGACTCGCTGTTCTGCGTGGTCGACCTGCACGCCCTCACCCTTCCCCAGGACCCCCAGGAGCTGCGGGCCACGACCGCCGACCTGGCCGCCACCTATCTGGCCGTCGGGCTCGACCCCGACGTGTGCACGCTCTTCGTGCAGAGCCACGTCCACGAGCACGCCGAGCTGGCCTGGCTGCTCCAGTGCAACGTCAGCTTCGGCGAGCTGCGGCGGATGACGCAGTTCAAGGAGAAGTCCGAGTCGGCCGACTTCGTCTCGGCCGGGCTGTTCACCTACCCGGCGCTGATGGCGGCCGACATCCTCCTTTACGACACCGACAAGGTGCCAGTCGGCGACGACCAGCGCCAACACCTCGAGATCACCCGCGACATCGCCATCCGCTTCAACGGGCGCTATGGCGAGACCTTCGTCGTGCCCGAGGCCGACATCCCCAAGGTGGCGGCGCGGATCATGGACCTGCAGAACCCCAGGACCAAGATGTCGAAGTCGGTCGACTCGCCCATGGGCTCGGTCGGCATCCTCGACGACCCGTCGCTCATCGAGCGCAAGGTCAAGCGGGCCGTCACCGACACCGGCCCCGACGTCGCCTACGACCCAGAACAGCGCCCGGGCGTCGCCAACCTGCTCGGCATCCTGGCCGCCGCCACCGGAGACGACCCGGTCCGGCTGGCCCTGGGCTACTCGCAGTACGGACCGCTCAAGGCCGACACGGCCGCGGCCGTGATCGAGCTCCTCCGCCCGGTACAGGACCGCTACCGCGAGCTGGTGGCCGACCCGGCCGAGCTGGCCGGCATCCTGGGCCGGGGGGCGGCCAAGGCCCAGCAGATCGCCGCGGTCACCCTCGACCGGGCCAGGAACGCCGTCGGACTCCTCCCCCGCGCGCTCGAGCCCCGGTCCGAGATCACCGGTTGACAACGGTGGTCGATCGCGGGACGATGCTCGAGATGGCGAGAGCGGTTGCACCTATGCATTCTACCGCTTGAGCAGCCCATCAGGGGGAGCGGCCGCTCTGGTCGGAGAGCGGTTCCGGCAAGCACCGCAGGAGGGGGAACGCGGTCGACGCCGCGTCTCGGCGTCGGGCGGGAGCGGCGATGGCCGCCATCGGTCTGCTCGCCGTCACCGCATCGTTCGCATCCGGCGCCGGGGCGCAGGTCCCGGCCGAGCAGATCGCCAACGGCGGCTTCGAAGCGGGTCTGGCGCCGTGGTGGCACACCGGCAACCTGGGCCCCGTCGACCGACGGCGGCCGGCTCTGCGTCGACGTGCCCGGCGCCACCACCAACCCGTGGGACGCCATCATCGGCCAGGACGACATGACGATCCTCGACGGGGAGACCTATCGGTCTCCTTCCGCGCCTCGTCGGTGCCGAGAGACGTGACCGTGCGGGCGCTGGTGCAGAACCCGACGACCTTCGCCACGTTCATCGACCGCAACCCGGAGCTCGCGGCCGACGACCAGGTGTTCAGCTACACGTTCACCGCCGCCTCCGGCCTCGACGCGGCTGAGGTCGCGTTCCAGATCAGGGGCGCCAGCCAGCCCTCGACCCTCGGCCGCCGATTCGATGGTGCGGGAACTGCACCGGCCGTCGACCGGGGCCACGCTCAACCTGGCCGCGGTGGCGGCCCAAGGGGCGCGGCTGTACCGCGACTACGACCCGTCGTTCGCCGACCGCCTGCTCGCCGCCGGCCGGGTGGCGTGGGGCCGCGGCGATGGCGAATCCCGCGCTCTACCCCCCCGTGGCCGACGGCAACTCCGGGGCGGGCCCGACGACGCCAGCGGGGTGACCGACGAGTTCTACTGGGCCGCGGTCGAGCTCTACCTCACGACCGGAGAGCCCGCGTTCGCCGACGCCGTCACCGGCTCGCCGTTGCACCAGGCCGCGGTGTTCGACACGGACGGCTTCGACTGGGGCCACGTGGCGGCCCTCGGTCGCCTCGATCTGGCCACCGTCCCCAGCACCCTGCGCGGCATCGACCGGGTGTCGCGATCCCCAGGCCCACAACCCGTCCTGTGGCTCCTACATCACCGGGTACGGCGACGTGTCTCCCAGAACCAGCACAGCCGCTGGCACGCCGATCAGCTCAACGACGAGCTGCCGAACCCGCCGAACGGCGCGATCGCGTGCGGCCCCAACACCAGCATCCAGGACCCGGTCGCCCAGGAGCTGTTGCGGGGCTGCCTGCCCCAGTTCTGCTACATCGACGACGTCAACTCGCGGTCGACCAACGAGCTCACGATCAACTGGAACTCGACGCTGTCGTGGTTCGCCTCGTTCGGCGCCGACCAGGACGACGGCTGAATGCTTCAGTCGTCGTCGGCCGTCTTCAGGATCGATCCGACCTCGGCTGGCACCGTCCACTCCGCCGGCGGACGGTGGTGCTCCATGGCCCACGCCATGGTGAGCGTGTCGCTTCCCGCCCCCGCCAGCAGCAGGCCCCCGAGATCGGGGTGCAGGACATAGCGGCCGAACCGGCCGGCCCAGCCGCGACGGTTCGACCATGTGGACACCCGGCGGTGTCCGAGCATCCCGGCCGTCAACGTCGCCGCCACCCGCCCGATCGGGCCCAGCCCGGCCTCGAGCTTGCCGACGTCATGGAGCAGGGCCGCGGCCAGCACCGCCCGCTCGTTGACGCCGACCGCCGCGTCGTCGATCGCCGCGTCGACCCGGCGGGCCACGGCGACGGCATGGCGTCGGTCGGGCCCGCGCATCTCCCCCCAGAGATCCAGCTCGCCGGGGAGCAGGTGGGAGCGGGCCCAGGCGTCGTCGTCGGGACGTGGTCCGCCGGGGGGCAGCGACCCGAAGAACCGGCGCACGAGATGGCGCACGTGGCGGGCGGCCCCGGCGTTCACGTCGCCAGCCGGAGCCACAACCACCACGCCGGTTCGAACACGAGGTTGCTGCCCCGGGTGGCGAGGAGGAACATGAACGCCACCAGGAGAACGAACGAGTAGCGCCGCAACCTCAGGTAGCTCGGCCACCATCGTTCCGGAAGGAAGCGCTCGATGATCGCCGACCCGTCGAGCGGCGGGATCGGCAGCAGGTTGAACAGGCCGAGCACGATGTTGAGCAGGCCGGCGACGAAGACGACATCGCCGAACCAACCATCGGTGTTGGCCCCCCACCCTCGGTAGACGACGGCCAGTAGGCCGGCGAGCACGAAGTTGGTGAGCGGCCCGGCCAGGCTGACGTACAGGGTCTGCTGCCGGGGCCGCCGCAGGCGTCTCGGGTTGACGGGCACCGGCTTGGCCCAACCGAAGGCCGGGAGGCCGGAGAAGGCGAGCAGGGCGGGCAGGATCAGGGTCCCGAAGGGGTCGACATGCTTGATCGGGTTGAGCGTGATGCGACCGGCCCGCTTGGCGGTGTCGTCGCCGAAGGCGTTGGCCACCACGCCATGGGATACCTCGTGGAGGATGATCGACGGGATCACCGCGGCCATCAGGGTGAAGACCAGCCGCCAGTCGATGGCGTCGAGGTTCACATCTCGATCAGGCGTGGTCGATGCAGAAACGCGTCGTCGGCATCGCCTCGAGCCGCGGCTCGGCGATCTCCCGGCCGCACGCCTCGCAGGCGCCGTAGCCGCCGGCGTCGATCTTCTCGAGCGCCCGCTCGACCTCCTTGAGCTGGCTGGTGAGCGAGTTGGCCAGCACCCGGGCCTCGCCCTGTTCCGCCGCGACCTGGCCCGAGTCGGCGAAATTGTCGTCGAAGCTCAACCCGGTCGATCCCTGCAGCTCCTCGAGCTGCCGGACGATCACGTCGCGCTCCTCTTCCAACTGGCCGCGCAGCGAACGGACGAGGGTGTCGCTAGCCATCGCATGAGGCTACCGACTTCTGGCCGGGAGTGGGTCGCCGGCCGGCTCGGCCGTCATGGGACCGGCTCGGGGGTGGGCCGAGCGGTACACCTGCCACAGCCGCTCGGTCGACACCTTGGTGTACACCTGCGTCGTTCTGATCGAGGCGTGACCCAGCAGCTCCTGTACGGCCCTGATGTCGGCGCCCCGGTCGAGCATGTGGGTGGCGCACGAGTGCCGGAGCACATGCGGGGTCAACCGATCGGCCAGCCCGACGGCCGCCGCGTGCCGGCGGACGATGCCCCACGCGCCCTGCCGGGTCAGCCGGCCGCCCCGGGCGTTGAGGAAGACGGCCTCCGCTTCGCCTCGCCTGGCCCAGTGTTCGGGCGCCACCGCCGGCCGCCCGCCGGGATCGAGCCAGCGCTCCAGGGCCAGCCGAGCCAGGCGACCGATGGGCACGACCCGCTCCTTCGCACCCTTGCCGAACACACGGAGCAGCGCCCCGTCGAGATCGAGATCGACGAGCGAGAGCCCGACCAGCTCGGAGATCCGGATGCCGGTGCCGTAGAGCACCTCCAGGATGGCCGTGTCGCGGCGGGCGATGGCGTCGTCGCCGACCACCGCGCCGAGCAGGAGTCCGACCTCGTCTTCGGTCATGGCCTTCGGAAGGCCCTGCGGCACCCGCGGCGGCTCGACGTGGGCCCCTGGGTCGGTTGCGGCCAGTCCCTCGTCGGCCATGAACCGGTACAGGCTCCTGACCGCGACCAGCGCCCTGGCCACCGACGCGGCCAACTTGCCCTCGCCCCGCAGATGGGCGACGTAGCGGATGAGATCGGGCTCCTCGGCCTGGGTGAGCCCGAGGCCGCGCTCACGCAGCCATCGGGCGTATGCGCGAAGGTCGCGCCGGTAGGCGGACAGCGTGTTCGCCGATCGCCCGCGCTCCACAGAGAGCCAGGTGAGGAACTCCTCGGCCTCCAGCGGGAGCTCGTCGACCTCGGTTGGCGCGATCACCTGGTCGGTGTTACCACAGCCTCCTCCGAGTTCCGGGCCATGCGCTCGAGGGTCGCCACGGTCTGCAGGTACTCGGCGTCGGTGCTACCCCTTGTGGCCAGCTCGCGCACGTCGAGCAAGGCCTCCAGCCCGGCCGATCGACGAAGGTCTTCATCACGTCGTACAGGTCGTCGGATAGGCCGGCCCCCGAGCCGAGCAGGTTCAGCGCCTGCCACTGCCCCCGGGTCAGCCCCTCGCCGGCCAGGACCTCGTCCCAGGAGAGCCCTGAAGTAAGGCCGGTCATGGCGGTCAGGGTAGGTCTGGGGGGACGGCGATGTTGTTGTGGCGTTCGGGCTCGTGAACGATCCGCGGGCGCGTGGATGTTGTGGCGATCGTCGTGCGTCCCGATGTGTTGATCAACCAGGGCGTGGCGCCTGTGGCGGGGCGTTCTGCGGTCGCTCAGCTGGTGGTGAGGGCCCAGTGGCCGTCGGTGAACGCGAGCCCGATCGTTGCGAGCCGCGCCCAGTTCACGGCGGCGGCACGGGTGGCGGCGTCGGTGCTGACGCGTTTGGCACCCCGAGTGCGGGCGCGCCGCGCGCCCCAACCGGCGCGCACGAAGTGGGCGATCTTGCGTTCGACCTTGGGGCGGGTGGACCGGTAGGCCTGTTGCCATTCCGGTGTCGCCTGGTTGGCCTTGGCCCGCTGAAGTAGTGCCTCCCGCGTATGGATGGTGACGGTGCGCCCCGACGTCGAGGTGGTGCAGCGCTCTCGCAGCGGGCAGCTGTTGCAGTGCTCGCCGAAGTCGGCGCGGCCGGCGCCGTCAGCGCCGAAACGGATGCTGACGCGCTGGCCGGCGGGGCAAGCGACGGTGCCGTTGTCCAAGTCGATGTCGAAGTCGTCCTTGCTGTAACGGCCGTCGCGGTTGGTCGCCGGCGGCACCTTGGCGGCCACCTCG
>JBOGGX010000264.1:0-1596 GCA_050744245.1 Acidimicrobiales bacterium | reverse complement strand
CGAGGCGAACTCCCCGTCCCGCTACCCGTCGGGCTCGTCTATGACCCAGCCGGCAAGGCGGTGCCCGATCCCGACACCGGCGTGCAGCACGCCGTGCGTCACCTGTTCGCCACGTTCGCCCGCACCGCCTCGGCCCGAGCCACCGTGCAGGCCTTCCGGGACGAGGGCGTGACCTTCCCGGCCCGAGTCCGCACCGGGCCACACAAGGGCGAGCTGACCTGGATGCCGCTGCGTCATTGGCGGGTCCTCAGCGCCCTGCACAACCCCCGCTACGCCGGCGCTTTCGTCTATGGCCGACACCGTGGCCACAAGACCATCGACGGCAAGACCACCGTCGAGACCGTGCCCCGTGACCAGTGGACCGCACTCATCCACGACGCCCACCCCGGCTACATCACCTGGGACCAGTTCGAGCTCAACCAACAGACCCTCGCCGCCAACGCCGCCGCCCACGGTCGCGACCGCGCCGGCGGCCCCGCCCGCGAAGGATCCGCCCTCCTCCAAGGTCTCGCCATCTGCGGCCGCTGCGGGCGGCGCATGACCGTCGGCTACCACCTCCGCGGAGGCGTCGAGGTGCCCGACTACCGCTGCATGGGCCAAGCCATCCAGACCGGCTCGCCGCCCTGTCACACCGTGCCCGGCGCCACCATCGACCCCGCCATCGGCCAACTCCTGTTGGACACCGTCACCCCCGTCGCCCTCGAAGTCGCCCTAACCGTCCAGGCCGAAGTCGAAGCCCGCGCCGACGAAGCCGACGCCCTGCGCCGCAGCCACGTCGAACGAGCCCGCCACCACGCCGAACTCGCGCGCCGCCGCTACCTCGCCGTCGACCCCGACAACCGGCTCGTCGCCGACAGCCTCGAAGCCGACTGGAACGACGCCCTCCGCCACCTCAACGACACCGAGCAGGACTACCAGCGGGCCAGCGCCGCCGCCCAGACAACCCTCACCGACGAGCACAAGGCCCGGATCCGAACCCTCGCCGCCGACTTCCCCCGCCTGTGGACCAACCCCGCCACCCCCGCCCGCGAACGCAAACGAGTGGCCCGCCTGCTCATCGACGACGTCACCATCGCCAAAACCGACCAGATCCACCTCCACGTCCGCTTCCGTGGCGGCCAGACCACCAGCCTCGTCGTACCGATCCCACCCAAGTCGTGGCAGATCCGCCAAACCGACCCCGACACCCTCGCCACCCTCGACCGGCTCCTCGACACCCACACCGACGCCCAAGCGGCCCAAGCGCTCAACGCCGACGGACACCGCTCAGGCACCGGCCAGGCCTTCACCCCCAAGATCGTGCTGCACCTACGCCGCTGCAACCGCCTGCCAAGCCACCTCGAACGACTCCGGGCACGAGGCCTGCTCACCATCCCCGAGCTCGCCGATCGCCTCGGCGTGCACCCCTCCACCATCAAGGCCTGGCACCGTGCTGGCCTGCTCGTCTCCCACCAAGCCAACGACAAAAACGTGCGGCTCTTCCAACCACCCACACCCGGCGACCCCCGCCTCATCAAACGCATGGGAAGCCGGCTCGACAAACGCGTTCCGACCCAACCATCGACAAGAGGTGCAACATGAAACCAACGCCTTGTC
>JBOGGX010000263.1:0-2887 GCA_050744245.1 Acidimicrobiales bacterium | reverse complement strand
GGATCACGGCGTCGGCCGCGACCTCGACCCGGCTCTCAGTGACCGCTCCCCTCCGGAACCAGCGCCGCCGGACCCGACCCACGACCACCACCTCCTCGCCGGCCTCGAAGTTGACGGCCGCGGCTGGCGGGTCGAGCCAGGCCACCGGGCTGGTCTCGGCCGGGCCATCGCCGCCCCGGATGGTCACCTCATACCGGACGAGCCTCGTGCCCGAGCCGAGCTCTCGTTCCTCGGGGGCACGCGACAGCTTCCCCCGCAGCACCACGACATTCATCACCGAACTCCTTCGTCGTTGCCACTTCTGGGGGAAGTCGTCGAACCTTACCGAGGCCGTGTGACATCGAAGGGTGGAGCCTCGGTCGGTCTCGAGGTTTGCGCGCCCGACCACCGTCACGGTGGTCCAGCGCGACAACCACTCGTGGCGGGCGAGCCGAGCCCGGTTACGTTGTCCGCCATGCCGCTGGCCCCGTGGGTGGCCCGCTTCAACCGCTCGGTCACCAACCACCTGACCCGACCGCTCATCACGCACCTTCCCAATGGTGCGGTGGTCGTCCACCGGGGCAGGCGCTCCGGGCGGGAGTACCGCACACCCGTCCTGGCCTTCTCCCAAGACGACGGGTTCGTGATCGCCCTGACCTATGGCGCCGACGTCGACTGGGTCCGCAACGTGCTGGCCGCCGGCGCGTGCCGGCTCGAGCGGGGCGGCCACGAGATCGATCTCACCCGACCCGTCATGCTCGAAGGCGACGCGGCGACGGCGGGCACGCCATCGGTGGTCCGGCGGGTACTCCGGACGATCCACGTGACCCTGGCGCTGCGACTGGACCGCAGCCCGGAGCGTGCCATCTGAGCTGGCACGAAGAGATGAGGGTTCGCGCCGCCGGGCCGCGGGCGGCCGCTCAGCGCAGTGAACCGAGGCGGGTCGCGGCGTCGGCGAAGTCCGGGCTGACGTCGACGACCCGCTCGAAGAGCTGGCGCGACCTGACCATGTCGCCGGCCCGCTCGTAGAGGTCGGCCAGGGCGTACCACATGCGCAGGTGGTGGTCCGCAACCCGCCGGGGGAACTTGACGCCCTGTTCCATGAGCCGGATGGCGTCGCCCAGACGGTCCTGGTCGGCCAGGCTGCCGGCCGTCACGATGCGGCCCTCGGCCACCAGGGCCGCGCTCGGTGACGACTCCCGCAGCTTCCGCCACAGGTCCTCGACCTCGGTGTAGCGCCCGAGGGCGCGGTAGCAGTCGGCCAGCACCGGGTGCTGTTCGGTCGAGCTGGTGAGCAGCCGGAACTGCTCGAGCTCCTTGATCGCCTCGCGCCACTTGCCGAGGCGGTACAGGGTGAGGCCGTTGAGCTCGCGCACCGCAGCCGATCGCGGCGCCTTCTGGGCCAGCGGGCGCAGGATGCGCCGGGCATCGTCGTAGCGCTCGCGCGAGAACGCCTTTCCCGCGTCGGCCAGCCGCTCGGCCAGCTTTGGGGCCTGGCTCGGGCCGACGTCTCGGGCGAGCTGGTCACCGAGGTCGGCCCGGTCGACCGGTCGACCCGGCCCGGGGGCCCGGGTCGTGCGGTTCGGGCGGCCCGAACGACGCCGGGTCGTCGTCGATGGTGACCGCCTGGTCGCCCGCCCGACCGCTTCGGTCGCCACCTCCCGCACCTCGACGATCTCGTCGTCGACGGCGGGGCGTGACGGCGGGCCGCTGGAGGGACCGCGGTTGCCTTCCCGTTCGCGCTCGCCGTCGCGGGCGCTGACGACGGTCTTGCGCCAGATGGCGGCGGCGGTGGCGTCGTCCTCGGCCTTGAGCCGGCCGGCGCCGCGGCGGGCGACGCCGCCCCACGTGGTCGGACCCTGCTCGGGCGGGTGTTCGGGACGGCCCCGGTCGCTCGAGCGATCGGAGGCGCGGGAGCCGCTCGGGGGACTCGGGCCCGAGCCCGCGCGCCGGCGGGTGCGGTCGTCCGAACGCCCCCGCTGGTCCGAACGCCCCCGCTGGTCTGACTGGGGACGCTTCTGCGGTCGGCCGCCGGTTGCCGGGCGTTGTCTGGCCGATCCGCCGGTACGCGACGGGTGTTGCTTCCCTCGCCGGGACGGCTCGCGTCGATCGTCCGGGCGAGCCATCGGGTCAGCGTATCGACCACACCGGCTCGAAAACGGGAAGGAGCCCCCGGCGGACCGGGGGCTCCTTCGGAGAAATCGGCGGCGACCTACTCTCCCGGGGGATCGCTCCCCAAGTACCATCGGCGCAGGCGGGCTTAACTGCCGTGTTCGGAATGGGAACGGGTGTGACCCCGCCGCCATGGCCACCGAAACCTGTTGTCGTGGTGCGCGGCCGGACCACGGTCCGGCGCCCCCAAGAACTTCAGAGCGAGCACGAGCGCATTCGTTGTTGATCAAGCCCTCGGCCGATTAGTACCGGTCGGCTGAACACGTTGCCGTGCGTACACCTCCGGCCTATCAACGTGGTCGTCAACCACGGGCCTTACCTGGTTGACCCAGTGGGGTGTCTCATCTTGAGACGAGCTTCGCGCTTAGATGCCTTCAGCGCTTATCTCTTCCGTAGGTCGCTAACCAGCCGTGCCCCTGGCGGGACAACTGGCACACGAGAGCTACGTCCGTCCCGGTCCTCTCGTACTGGGGACAGCCTCTCTCAAACACCCTCCGGCTGCGGCGGATAGGGACCGAACTGTCTCGCGACGTTCTAAACCCAGCTCGCGTACCGCTTTAATGGGCGAACAGCCCAACCCTTGGGACGTGCTTCAGCCCCAGGATGCGATGAGCCGACATCGAGGTGCCAAACCTTCCCGTCGATATGGACTCTTGGGGAAGATGAGCCTGTTATCCCCGGGGTACCTTTTATCCGTTGATCGACGGCGCTTCCACACGCAACCGCCGGGTCACTA
>JBOGGX010000262.1:0-1545 GCA_050744245.1 Acidimicrobiales bacterium | reverse complement strand
ACGTGGGACACCAGCGGCTACGACACCGTGTTCGACGAGGCGTCGTTCGTCACCTACTTCCGCAACAGCCTCACGGTGACGCTGCTGTCGGTCGCGGGCGTCATCGTGGTGTCGGCCCTGGCCGCCCACGGGCTGAGCGAGTTCGACTTCCGGGGACGGGGCGCGCTGCGGCTCTACCTGCTCGCCGGGATCATGGTGCCGATCCGCCTGGCCACCGTCGGCCTCGTCGAGATGTTCAGCGCCATGGAGATGATCAACACGCTGTGGGCGCTGATCCTCGTCTACATCGCCATGGGGATCCCGCTGGGGGTGTTCATCCTGTCCCAGTTCTTCGCCCAGGTGCCCAGCGAGCTGAAGCAGGCCGCCCGGGTCGACGGGGCCGGCGAGCTGCGGGTGTTCGCGATGACCATCCCCGTGGTCCGCCCCGGCCTGGGCGCGGTCGCGGTGTTCACGATGCTCCCGGTGTTCAACGACCTGTGGTTCCCGCTGGTGCTGGCCCCGGACAAGTCGACCCGCACGGTGCCGCTCGGCGCCCAGCAGTTCCTCGGCCAGTTCGAGACCAACTGGAACGCCATGCTCGCCGCCCTCAGCCTCGCCATCGTCCCCGTGCTGGTGCTCTACGTCATCTTCTCCCGCCAGTTCCTGCGAGGTCTCACCGAAGGCGCAGTGAAGTAGGTCGCCAGACGCGCCCGGGTGGTCACAAACGTCCAAGCCCTTGGGCGGGGTGGTCCCGCATCATGGGGGCATGACCCAGAGCATCTATCCCTCGTTGGCATACGACGACGCGCCCGGTGCGATCGAGTGGTTGAGCGCGGCGTTCGGGTTCGTGCCCGGGCTCGTCGTGCCGGGCGACGACGGGCAGATCGCGCACGCGGAGGTGCGCACGGCGACCGACGGGCTCGTCATGATCATCTCGACCGGGCAGTCGACCCGCCGCGACCGGAACCCCCGGCGGCTCGGCGGGACCGCGCACTCGGTGTACGTGACGGCTGTCGACGTTGATGCCCTGCACGACCGGGCGGTCGCCGCCGGGGCAGAGGTCTTCAACCCGCTGCACACCACCGACTACGGGACCCGGGAGTTCTGCTGCCTCGACCCCGAAGGCCACATCTGGACCTTCGGTACCTACAACCCCGCTGTGTAGTTACCCTCGGGCTTCATGGCCCGAGGTCGGACGGTGAAGCTGCTGACCCACCGGTACCGCGGCGGGCGGGCGGCGTTGCGGCCGGACCACCTCGTGGTGGAGGAGCCGCTGGAGATCCACCTCGACGGGGTGCTGGTCGCCACCACCATGCGGACCCCCGGGCACGACTTCGAGCTCGCGGCCGGCTTCTGCCACACCGAGGGCCTCCTCGACGGGGCCCGCGTCCGGCAGTGCCGGTACTGCGGACCGGCCGGGTCGGGAGTCGAGAGCGACTTCAACGTCGTCACCGTCGACACCGGTGGGAAGGCGCCCCCGCCGACGCCCCGGCTCACCGTCACCACGTCGGCCTGCGGGATGTGCGGGACGACCGCGGTCGACGAGCTGCGGGAGCGGCTCCACGC
>JBOGGX010000261.1:0-14859 GCA_050744245.1 Acidimicrobiales bacterium | reverse complement strand
GCTGGCGACGTTCGCCGAGCTCGACGAGGCCGATCCGGCGGGCGTCGACCGGCTGGCCCGAGCGAGCCGGCGGGCGGGCGATGTCGTGCGTCTGCATCGTGCGTTCCGCGGTCGTGTCGCCCGATGGGCGACGCCCCACGACCAGGTCGTCGAGGCGGCCGCCGCCGTCGATGCCAGCGCCGACCTGCGCGACGTCGGCACCGTCGTCCTCCACCTGCCCCGCCGGCTGCGGACGAGCGAGGTCGCGTTCCTCGCCGCGCTGAGCCGGCGGGAGCGGCTGCGGGCCATCGTCGGCGTCGAGACGTCGAGCCACCCGGACGAGCCGGCGGTCGATGTCCTGCGCCTGCTCGAACCGTTGCTGGGTCCGGGCCCGCCGGTAGCCTCGGCGCTGGCATCGGCCGCGGCACCCACACCCACACCGACGGCGGTCGAGGTGGCCCGGGCGATCGATCCGGCCGAGGAGGCCCGCACCGCGGTCCGACGCGTCGTCGCCGCCCTCGAGGCCGGCGTGCCCGCCGACCGCGTCGCCGTGGTCGCCCGGGTCCGTCAGCCGTATCACCTGCTGCTCCACGAGGAGCTCGAGGCGGCGGGAATCACCCACCGGGCCCCGGCCACGCACACGCTGGCGCAGAGCGTCGCCGGCCGCACCCTGCTGGGGCTGCTCGACCTGGCGGCCGACGGGCTCCGCCGACCCGAGGTGATGGCCTGGCTGCGGTCGGCGCCGATCCTCGACCCCGTCAGCGGCCGACCGGTGCCCGCGCCGTGGTGGGATCGCCTGGCCCGCGAGGCGGGTGTCGCCGGCGGCATCGATCAGTGGCACACCCGCCTGGCCCGAGCGGCCGAGCGGCGAGCCGAACGCCACGCCGAGGCCGACGACTCCGCCGAACCCGACCGCAAGGCCGTGTCGCTGGCCGAGCTGGCCGCCTTCATCGACGACCTGGCCGCTCGGCTCGAGCGTCCTGCCCCGAAGGGCGACACCGGTCGCGCGTGGCGTCGGCTCGCCGCCTGGGCGACCGGGCTGCTCGACGCGTACCTCGACCGCCGATCGGTCGCCGCGGTGCCGGCCGAGCAGGGAGCGCTCGATGCGATCGAGGCCATGCTCGACGAGCTCGCCGGCCTCGATGGCGTCGGTCCGTCCGTCGAGCCCGGCGGGTTCACCGCGGTCGTCGCCACCCATCTCGATCGGCCGGCAGCGTCGTCGGGCACGCTCGGCCGCGGGGTCATCGTCGGATCGCTGGCCGACCTGGTCGGCGCCGACCTCGACCTGGCGATCATCGTCGGGGCGGCCGAGGGCGTGCTTCCGCCGGCCCGGCTCGACGATCCGCTCCTTCCCAACCGGGAGCGGAGGACCGCCGCGATCCAGCGCCGTGGGTTGTCGCCCGCGGAGGAACACCGCGACCTGATCGCGGCGCTGGCGTCGGCCCGCGAGACCCTCATCACCACGCCTCGGGCCGACCCCCGCAGCCAGCGCGAGGTCCATCCGGCCCGCTGGCTGCTCGACCTCGTCGGCGACCGCCTGGGCCGGGTGGTGACCGGCGCCGACCTCGACACGCTCGCCGACGACCCGAACGCCGGGTCGTGGTTCAGCGACGTCGTCAGCTTCGAGTGGTGGCTGGCCGCCGGCCGGTCGCCGGCGACGGCCCACGAGCACGACGTGGCTCAGGTGCTCACCGCCCGGCGGGCCGGGCTCGACGCCCGGCAGTCGTCGCCCGCCCAGGCCCATCCGATGCTGGCCCGGGGGCTGACCGCGCTCGCGGCCCGGCGCCACGGCGGCTTCGGGCCGTGGACGGGCCTGGCCGGCCCCCGAGCCGACTTCCTCTCCGACCTGAGCCACCCGCAATCATCGACCGCCCTCGAGCACTGGGTCGTCTGCCCGTTCCGCTACTTCCTCGGCCATGTGCTGCGCGTCGACGAGCACGACGACCCGGCCGACGCCGACTGGGTCAGCGCCATGACGCGGGGCAGCCTCTACCACGCGGTGCTCGAACAGTTCGTCGCCGAGGCCATCGACCGCCCGCCCGACCGGCCCTGGCACGCGGCCGAGCGCGAGCGGCTCCACGAGATCGCCGACGACGTCGGCGGGGTGTTCGACGCCGAGGGTCGCACCGGTCGGCCGCTGCTGTGGGAACTGGCGCGCCACGACATCCACCGTCAGCTCGACCGCATCCTCGACGACGACGACCGCCATCGCGCCCAGCGCAAGCTCATCCCGGTCGCGGTCGAGCACGGGTTCGGCTTCGACGACACGCATCCGCCGGTGCGGGTCGACGCCGGGGAGGGCCAGGAGGTCGTGTTCCGCGGGTTCATCGACCGCATCGACCGCACCACCGACGGCGACCGTCTCGTCGTCCTCGACTACAAGACGGGGTCGCCGTTCGGCTATCCCGACGGGCGGTCGGGCGACCTCACCGCCAACGGCCGCTACCTCCAGCTCCTCGTGTACGCGGCGGCGGCCCGGGCCGCCTACGGCGACGTGCCGGTCGAGTCGTACTACTGGTTCGTCGGTGAGCGCGACGACCTGCAGCTCCGAGGGGGCGAGGTCGACGAGGCGGCCGAGGCCCGGCTCCGGGAGGTGCTCGGCGTGCTCGTCGACGGCGTCGGCGGGGGGAAGTTCCCCGCCCGACCCGGACAGGAGAACTACTTCCGAGGGTTCGACAACTGCCGTTGGTGCCCGTACGACCGCGTGTGCGGCACCGACCGGGCCGAGCAGTGGCAACGGGTGCGAGGCCACCGGGGCCTCACCGCCTACCGGGAGCTGGTCGAACCCGAGCCGGACGAGGTCGGGTGATGCGCCCATGACCCTGACGCTCCCGCTCCAGCTCCCCGCCCTCCCACTCGACGACGACGCCCGTCAGACGATCCGGTTCGAGCTCGACCGGTCGCTGCTGGTCGAGGCGGGCGCGGGAACGGGCAAGACCACCGTGCTCGTGCGCCGGGTGGTCGAGCTGGTGGCCCGAGGCCGGGTGGGCGACGTCGCCCGGCTGGTGGCGATCACGTTCACCGAGGCGGCGGCGGCCGAGCTGCGCGATCGCATCCGTCGCGCCCTCGAGCACGCGGCGGTCGATCCGTCTCGTCCGGCCGACGAACGCGACCGGTGCAACGAGGCCGTGCGGCACATCGACGAGGCGTCGATCACCACCATCCACGGCTTCGCCCACCGGCTGCTCACCGAGCACGCCATCGACGCAGCACTCCCGCCCGCGTTCGAGGTCGAGGAAGGCGTCGGCGCGTCGCTCGCCTTCGCCGAGCGGTGGCGTCGGTTCTGCGACGACCTGTTCGCCGACGCCGACGCCGCCGACGATCTCCGGCTCGCGTTCACGCTGCGCATCGCCCTGGCCCGCCTGCGCCAGGTGGCCCTCGCCTTCCACGCCCGGTGGGACCGGCTGGTCGTGTTGGCCTTCACGCCGCCGCCGCGTCCACGGCTCGATCCGGCCGTCCTGGTACGCGACCTGGCCCGGCTCGACCGCCTCGTCGAGCCCCGGCGCCACGACCGAGACGACCGGTTGGTCCGGTTCATCCTCACCGAGCACCTGCGCCTCGGTGAGGCCATCGCCGAGGCCGACGACGAGCTCGACCTTGTGCGGGCCGTCGACGGCGCCCGGCTCACCCGCCCGGGCAACGCGGGCACGGCCGCGGTCTGGGGGACCGACAAGGACGAGGCGCTCGACACCGTGCGCCGCGTCATCGACGAGCGCACGGCCCAGCTCAACCGGCTCAGGACCGCCGTGCTCGAACGGCTGGTGCCCAGGCTGGCCGCCTTCACCCTCGCCGGCGCCGACGAGCGGCGGCGGCGCGGCCGAGTCGAGTTCCACGACCTGCTCGTGTTCGCCCGCGACCTCCTGCGTCACGACGCGGTGGTGCGCAACGCGCTCAACCGCCGCTTCGACGTGATCTGCATCGACGAGTTCCAGGACACCGATCCGATCCAGCTCGAACTGGCGATGCTGCTTGCGCTCCGCGACCCGGCGGCACCGCCCCCGGCCACGCTGGCCGAGGCCGACCTGGTCGAGGGCAAGCTCCTCATCGTCGGCGACCCGAAGCAGTCGATCTACCGGTTCCGGGGCGCCGACATCGCGCTCTGGGACCAGGCCCAGGAGGCGTTCCAGCGCCGAACCGTTCGCCTCGTCCAGAACTTCCGCTCGGTGCCCGGCATCATCGACTGGGTCAACCACGTCTTCGCCCGGCTGCTGGGCGACGGCGACGGCGACGCCCACGACGGCAACGAGGCCCGCGAGGGCGACGCGGCCGGCCCCGGTCGTGACCCACGCCGGCAGCAGGTCGCCTACGTGCCGCTGGCCGCGGCTCGAGACCGACTGTCCGACCAGCCGGCGGTGGTCGTCGTCGGTGCGCCGGCCGACGCGCTGGCGGCCGAGATCCGGCGGGTCGAGGCCGACGAGGTGGCCCGGCTCATCCGGCTGGTCAAGGACGAGCGCTGGACGATCCACGACCGCGACGATCGGCGGCCGGTCCGCTTCGCCGACATCGCCCTGCTGGTGCCGACCCGAACCCCGCTGGGCGAGCTCGAACGGGCGCTGGCCGACCAGGCGGTGCCCTACCGGGTCGAGAGCCGGTCGCTGGTCTGGGCCACCGAGGAGGTCCGCACCCTGCTCGCCATCCTGACCGCGATCGACGACCCGGCCGACGAGGTGGCCGTGATCGCGGCCCTGCGCTCGTCCGCCTTCGCCTGCGCCGATCCGGACCTGGCCGACTACCGGCTCGCCGGGGGACGGTGGGACTACCTCAGGAGCAGGCCGGACTCGCTGCCCGACGACCATCCGGTCGCGGTGGCCATCGACGCCCTCCGGGCCCTGCACGAACGGCGGTGGTGGGAGCCGGTCAACGTCCTGGTCGAGCGGGTCATACGCGAACGGCGGATGATCGAGCTCACCATGGCCGAGCGTCGCCCCCGCGACCACTGGCGCCGGCTCCGGTTCGTCATCGACCAGGCCCGGGCCTTCGTCGAGGCCGGCGGCGGCTCGCTCGGGGCGTTCGTCGCGTGGGCCGTCCAGCAGGCCGACGAGGGGGCGCAGGTGGTCGAGGCGGTCGTCCCCGAGCCGGACGACGACGCCGTCCGCATCCTCACCGTGCACGGAGCCAAGGGCCTCGAATTCCCCGTGGTGGTGCTGGCCGGCCTGAACGCGGGCACCGACCCGTTTCGGCCCCGGGTGCTGTGGGGCGAGGAGCGGCCGGAGATCGCGTTCGGCGCCCAGAGGGGTGCCCGCTTCGAGACCGCCGGCTACGCCGGGCTCGACACCTCGGCCCGCCAGGCCGAGGCGGCCGAAAGCCTGCGGTTGCTCTACGTCGCCGCCACCCGGGCCCGCGACCACCTGGTCGTGTGCCTCCACCACCGACCGGGCGGCAACGGCGTGGCCAGCCACGCCGAACGGCTGTGGCACGTGCTCGCCGGGGCCGAGGGCCTCTTCCGCACGCACGACATCCCGATCCAGCCCTCGTTCTCGTTCGACGAACCCACCGGGCCGCCGGCCCGGCTCGAGACCCCGGACGAACGGGCCGCCTGGCTCGATCAACGGGCCGAGCTCCTCGAGCGCAGCCGTCGGCCTCGGGTGGTGGCCGCCACCGGCCTGGCCGCGCTGGATGACCGGAGCGAGCGAGACGACGAGAGCGACGAGCCGGCGGACGGGGTCAGCGCCGTCGATGAGCAGCGCAGGCTCGGCCCAGGGCGTCGGGCGGGAACCGCCGTCGGCCGGGCCGTGCATGCGCTGCTCCAGGCAGTCGATCTCGACGCCATCGACGATCCGGCGACCGATGGAGCGATGGAGTCGTCGATCGACGTCGACCGGTTGGCCCGGTCCGTCGCCGCCGGCGAGGGCATCGCGGACGACGCCGGGGTGGTGGCCGGGTTGGCCCGGTCGGTGCTGCGGTCGCCCACGGTCGTCGCCGCCCGCGCCTCGCCCCGCCGCTGGCGTGAGCTCTATGTGGCCGCACCCATCGGCGACCGCGTGCTCGAGGGCTACGTCGACCTCGTGTTCGAGGACGCGGCCGGGCGCCTCATCGTCGTCGACTACAAGACCGACCGGGCCCGCTCCGAGGCAGAGCTCGACGCCGCCGCCGCCCGCTACCGACTCCAGGGGGCGGCGTACGCACTGGCGCTCTCGACCGCGCTGGGCCGGCCGGTCGACCGGTGCGTGTTCGTCTTCGCCCGCACCGAGGGCGCGGTCGAGCGGTCGATCGTCGACCTACCGGCCGCTATCGAGGAGGTGCTGCTGCTGCTCGCCTGATCTCCGCCACCGCGTGCTCGAGGCCCTCGGGGTCGCGGAACAGCGCGCTGCCGGTCACGAGCACGTTGGCCCCGGCGCGCACGGCGCCCCCCGCGGTGTCCGGGGCGATGCCGCCGTCGACCTCGAGGTCGACCTCGTCGCGGGCGCGGCCCTCGAGCGCACGGCGGCCACCGGTGCGGCCACCGAGGTCGCGGGCGGATTCGTCGATGATCCGGCGAACCTCGGCGATCTTGGGCTCCATCGTCGCGAGATAGCGCTGGCCGCCGAAGCCGGGGTTCACCGTCATCACCAACACCAGGTCGACCAGGTCGACGACGTGAGCGACGGCCAGGGCAGGCGTGGCCGGGTTGATCGCCACCCCGGCCCGCGCCCCGAGCTCGCGCACCTGGCCGAGGGCCCGGTGGAGATGCCTGGTCGACTCGGCGTGGACGATGACGATCTCGCACCCCGCCTCGACGTAGCGGGGCAGCAGCAGCTCGGGCGTCTCGACCATGAGATGGGCCTCGAACGGCAGCGACGTGTGGGGCCGGCAGGCGGCGATCATGTCCGGGCCGAAGGTGAGGTTGGGGACGAACTGGCCGTCCATCACGTCCCACTGGATGCGGTCGGCACCGGCCTTCTCCAGGGCCGCACACTCGTCGGCCAGGCGGGAGAAGTCGGCGGGCAGCACCGAGGGGACGATGGCGATCGGGAGGGAGGCCATCACCCAGTATCGCCGCCCGGCGACGGCGACGGCGACGGCGGCGCCGACCGGACCTCCGACAGGAAGTCGATGATCGCCGTGTTGAACTGATCGTTGTTGTCGCCCGCCACCATGTGGCCGGCGCCGCTGACGTCGACCGCCCGGGCGTGGGGGATGAGCCCGAGCAGGTGGTCGACACCGTCCCTGGTCAACAGGTCGCTGGCCCCGCCCCGCACCAGCAGCGTCGGCACCGTGATCCGGCTGGCCGCGGCCGACAGCCGCGCCTCGGATGCGTACCGATCGGCGGGCACCCCGTCGAGGCCGACCGGCCGCTCGAGCGGGTCGGGCGGATCCATCATCCTGGCGTCCCAGTGCCAGTACCACCGGCCGTCGGCCTTCTGGCGGAGGTTCTTGCGCAGCCCGGACAGGTTCTTCGGACGGGGCCGATGCGGGTTGTAGGCGGCGATGGCCGCGGCCGCCTCCTCGAGCCCGTCGAAACCGTGGAGCCCGCTGGCCATGAAGCGACGGATGCGCTGGACGCCCGCGGCCTCGACCCGTGGCGCCACGTCGACCAGCACGAGGGCGGTGGCGATCGCGTTGTCGTCGGCCATGGCCAGCAGGCTCGAGATGCCGCCGAGCGAGGCGCCGATCAACGCCGGTCGGCGAGGGACCGACCGGGCGATGGCGGTGACGTCGGCCGCGAACCGGTCGGCGGTGTAGACGCCGTCGGGTGACCAGTCGCTCCCGCCGTGCCCCCTGAGGTCGACGGCCACCGCGTACCAGCCGTCGGCCCCGAGCCGGGCCGCGGTGTCCTGCCACGAGTGTCGGGTCTGGCCCCCGCCGTGGAGCAGGACCACGGCCGGGTCCCGGTGATCGCCGAACGCGTCGGCCACCAGGGTGACGTCGTCCGCTTCGATCCTGAGGGAAGAGTCGGCGTCACCGTGCTGGTTGTCGACCATCGGCGCCCGATTCAAGCAGGTTGCACGACGACGAACCCCCTCCGGCGGCGCCCCGCGTCCTACGCTGCCGACGTGGGTGACGAGGTCGAACTGGTGCATCGGCTTCGGGCCGGCGACGAGTCGGCCTTCGTCTCGCTCGTCGACCGCTACCACCCCCAACTGGTCAGGCTGGCCTCCTCGTTCGTGCCCAACCGGGCCGTGGCCGAGGAGGTGGCGCAGGACACCTGGTTGGCCGTGGTCAGAGGGATCGACCGGTTCGAGGGACGATCGTCGTTCAAGACGTGGCTGTTCAGGATCCTGGTCAACCGGGCCAGGACCACCGGGGTCAAGGAGCGCCGGGAGGTACCGTCGGAGTCGGTGGGCGAGGCGACCGTGCCCCCGGAGCGGTTCGGCGCCGACGGCGCCTGGTCCCGTCCTCCGGTGCCCTGGGAGGACGATGCCGTCGATCGCATGGTGGCCCACGAGGTCGCCGGGCGCGTCGCCGGTTTCCTCGACGACCTCCCGACGACGCAGCGCCAGGTCGTTCTGCTGCGCGACGTCGAGGACATACCCTCTGCCGAGGTGTGCCGCGTGCTCGGGATCACTGACGCCAATCAGCGGGTGCTGCTCCATCGGGGTCGATCCCGCATTCGGGCCCGCATCGAGCGGGAGCGCGAGGTCTGAGTCGTGTTCGGCCGCCACCGATCGCTCGTCTGTCGCCAGGCCGTCGAGCTGTTGACCGACTATCTGGAGGGTGCGTTGTCGCGGCGCGACACGGCGAGGCTCGAGGCCCATCTGGCCGCCTGCGAGCACTGTTCGACGTACCTCGACCAGCTCCGCCGGACCATCGACACGCTCGGCCAGGTCGAACCGGAGACGCTGACGCCGGAAGTCCAGGACGAGCTCGTCCGCCTCTATCAGCGGTGGCGCGAGGGCTGACCTCCCTCGCGCCATGATCTGGCTGCTCCTGCTCCACGTTGTCGTCGGGTGCGGCGCGCTCGCGTTCGGACGCCGGCTCGGGCGCCGGGCCCTCGCGGTGTGCGCCGTGGCCCCGGCCGCGGCGGCCCTGTGGCTGGCCCTCGAGCTCGGCGGGGTGGTCGACGGCCGGCCCGTGGTCGAGCGGTTCTCCTGGCTGCCGAGCCTCGGCATCGGCCTCGACTTCCGGCTCGACGGCTACGCCGCGCTCTTCGCCGCCCTCGTCACCGGGATCGGCGTCCTCGTCTACGTCTACGCCAGTCGCTACCTCCCGGCCGATGGTGTCGGCGTCGGCCGGCTGGCCGGGCTGCTCACGCTGTTCGCCGGATCGATGCTCGGCCTCGTGCTGGCCGACGACCTGCTCGTGCTCTACGGCTTCTGGGAGCTCACCTCGATCACCTCCTACCTCCTGATCGGCAACGATCACGAGGATCGCCGGGCCCGGGCGGCCGCGCTCCAGGCGCTGCTGGTGACGAGCACCGGCGGGCTGGCGATGCTCGGTGGCTTCGTGTTGCTCGGCCAGGCGGCCGGCACGTTCCGGATCAGCGACCTGCTGGCCGCGCCGCCGAGCGGGCCGATGGTGACGGTTGCGATCGTGCTGGTGATTGTCGGCGCCCTCACCAAGTCGGCGCAGTACCCATTCCACGCCTGGCTGCCCGGGGCCATGGTGGCCTCGACGCCGGTCAGCACCTACCTCCACTCGGCCACCATGGTGAAGGCCGGTGTGTTCCTCGTCGGCCGGTTCGCCCCGGCGTTCGCCGTGGTCGACCTGTGGCGACCGACGCTCGCCGTGGTCGGCCTCGTCACCATGGTGGCCGGCGGCCTGCGGGCCATGCGCCAGCACGACCTCAAGCTCCTGCTCGCGTACGGCACGGTCAGCCAGCTCGGCTTCATGGTCCTGCTGTTCGGGCTGGGGACGCAGGCCTCGGCGTTGGCCGGGTGCGTCCTGGTCTTGGCCCACGGGCTGTTCAAGGCCGCGCTGTTCATGGTGGTGGGGATCCTCGACCACGACACCGGCACCCGGGATGTCCGCCGGCTCCCGGTCCTGGGCGATGGCTGGGGTCTGGTGAAGGCGGTCACCGTGGTCAGCGCGGCATCGATGGCCGGGGTTCCCCTGGTGTTCGGTTTCGTCGCCAAGGAGGAGGCGCTCGCCGCGCCCGAGGCGGGTGGCTACGCACTCGCCGGGCTGGTGCTGGTCGGCGAGGTCGTCGGATCGATCCTCACCGTGGCCTACAGCCTGCGTTTCGCCCGAGCCGTGGTCGGGCCCCGCCCCGCCGACCGCCCGGCATCGGTCGCCCCCAGAACCTGGGGGGTGGCGGCGCGGCTGGTCGGGCCGCCGGCGGTGCTGGCCGCCGCGACGCTCGTGCTCGGGGTGGTGCCGGCGCTGGCGGACGGGCTGATCGGCGCAGCCTTGGGCTCGCTCTATCGCGGCGCGGGCGATGTCCGTCTGGCGTTGTGGCACGGGTTGACCACCGCGCTCTGGCTTTCGGCCCTGGTCCTGGTGGCCGGCGTCGCCCTGTTTGCGCTGACGGATCGGGTCCGTTCCATCCTGGCCATCGGCGATCGCCTGCCGGCGGCCGACGCCGCCTTCCTCTCGATCCTGCGGGGGCTGAACCGTCTGGCCGACCGGGTCACCGCCGTCGTCCAGCCCGGTTCGCTGCCCATCTACTGCGGCGTCATCCTGACCACGATGGCCGTGCTCACCTCGGGCGCCCTCGTCGGCGGCGGTCGCTGGCCGGGTTGGCCCGACACGGTCGGCGCTCCCGGTCAGGTCCCGGTCGCCATCGCGCTCGTCGTGCTCGCCGTGGCCGCGGCCCGGGCCACCCGTCGCTTCTCCGCCGCGCTGTTCCTCGGGGCCACCGGGTACGCCATGGCCGGGCTCTTCGTCGTCCAGGGCGCGCCCGATCTGGCCCTGACCCAGGTGGCGATCGAGACCCTCACCACGGTGCTCTTCGTCCTGGTCCTGCGCCGCCTCCCCGGCGAGTTCGAGCACGAGTTGGCCCCGCCGCGGCGCGCCGTCCGCGTCGTCGTGGCCGGAGCCGTGGCCGCCGTCGTGTTCGCCTTCGCCATCATCGCCGGTGAAAGCCGGCCGGCCGACCCGGTCTCGGACGAGATGACCGACCGGGCGTTGCCTGACGGCGGCGGCGCCAACGTGGTCAACGTGATCCTGGTCGACTTCCGGGGGATCGACACGCTGGGCGAGATCACGGTCCTGTCGGCGGCGGCCATCGGCGCGGTCGCCCTGGCCCGAGCGGGCCGGCGCCGCCCACCGGTTCAGGAGGCGGGCCGATGAAGCGGGCCGTGGTCGTCGACGTCTCGGTCCGGCTGATCTTCCCCGCCCTGATCGTCGGCTCGCTCTACCTCCTGACAGCCGGGCACAACCAGCCCGGCGGCGGGTTCGTCGGTGGCATCGTGGCCGGC
Organism: Acidimicrobiales bacterium; assembly: GCA_050744245.1. Lineage (GTDB taxonomy): Bacteria > Actinomycetota > Acidimicrobiia > Acidimicrobiales > JBOGGX01 > JBOGGX01. The sequence continues at coordinate 3,604 of JBOGGX010000261.1, read as the reverse complement.
GCCGCGATCACGTTGCGCTACGTCGCCGGTGGGGTCGACGAGGTTCGCCGCCTGTCGAGGGCGAAGCCCTGGACGGTGCTGGGCGCCGGGCTGCTCCTGGCCGGCCTGACCGCGCTGGCGCCGCTGGTCGGCGGCGGCGCCGTCCTCGAGTCGGTCAAGGCCGAGGTCGACATGCCCGGGCTCGGCCTGGTGAAGGTGTCGTCGTCGCTCGTCTTCGACGTCGGCGTCTACCTCGTCGTGCTCGGCCTCGTGCTGATGGTGTTCGAGTCGTTCGGCGACGATCCCGAACCAGAGGAGTCGGGGCGATGAGCGTGCTGCTGGCCGCGACCGCCGCGGCTCTGTTCGGCATCGGGACCTACCTGATCCTCCAGCGCAAGCTGAGCAGGATCATCATCGGTGTCGGCCTGTTCAGCCACGGCGCCAACGTGCTCCTCATCACCTCCGGCCACGCCGGGCTGCCCCCGCTGATCGGGCTGGGCGACGCCGACGAGCTCGCCGATCCGCTGCCCCAGGCGCTGGCCCTGACCGCCGTCGTCATCAGCTTCGGCGTGACCGCGCTGTTGCTGGCCCTGGCCTACCGGAGCTGGCAGCTCACCGACGACGACGAGGTCACCGACGACGTCGAGGATCGCTTCATCGCCAGCGAGGGCGCCAACGACGCCGAGCTGGCCGATGCCGCGCCGAGCCCGGCGCTCGACTCCGACGCCGACGAGGACGAGGTGCTGGCGAGATGAACGTGCTCCTGTCGCTGCCGATCGGGCTGCCGCTCATCGGCGCCGCGCTGTCGATCCTGGTGGGTCGGTGGCGGCGGGCGCAGCGGGTGATCGGCATCAGCGTGCTGTCGATCGTCGCCGGCCTGTCGCTGACCCTGCTGCTGCGTATCGATCGGGACGGCACGGCCGCGGTCGACGCCGGCGGGTGGCCGGCGCCGCTGGGGATCTCGCTCGTCGCCGACCGCTTCTCGGCGATCATGCTCGTGATCGCCTCGCTCATGCTCGTGTCGGTGCTCGTCTACGCCATCGGGCAGCCCGGCGCCGAACGGCACCACGTCGGGTTCCAGTCCGTGTATCTCATCCTGGCGGCCGGCGTGAACGCATCGTTCCTCACCGGCGACCTGTTCAACCTCTTCGTCTCGATCGAGGTGATGCTGACCGCCAGCTACGTCCTCATCACCCTGGGCGGTCGGCTCGAGCAGGTGCGGTCGGGGATGACCTACGTGGTGATCAGCCTGATCGCCTCCGGGCTCTTCCTGGCCGCCCTGGCCTTCACCTATTCGGCCACCGGCACGGTCAACCTGGCCGACCTGGCCACCAGGATCCCCGACCTGCCGGCCGGCGTGCGCAGCGGGCTGGCCGTGTTGCTCCTCATCGTGTTCGGGATCAAGGCCGCCGTCTTCCCGCTGTTCTTCTGGCTCCCCGACAGCTATCCGACGGCGCCGTCGCCCGTGACCGCCATCTTCGCCGGGCTGCTCACCAAGGTCGGGGTGTACGCCATCATCCGCACCCAGACCCTGCTTTTTCCGGCCGACACCCGGCCGGTGACCCTGCTGCTGGTCCTGGCCGGCGCCACCATGGTCGTCGGTGTGCTCGGGGCCATCGCCCAGGGCGACGTCAAACGGATCCTCTCGTTCCAGATCATCAGCCACATCGGCTACATGGTCATGGGCCTGGCCCTGTTCACCGTGACCGGGTTGGCCGCGGCCGTGCTCTACATGATCCATCACATGGTGGCCAAGACCGCGTTGTTCCTCACCGGGGGCCTGATCGAGCACACCGGCGGGTCGAGCCGGCTGAGCCGCCTGGGGGGAATGGTGAGCACCGCGCCGGTCCTCGCCGTGCTGTTCCTGGTGCCCGCGCTGTCGCTGGTCGGGTTTCCGCCGCTTTCGGGGTTCGTGCCCAAGTTCGCGCTCGTCGACGCGGCCGCCGCCGGGTCACGGTACGGCATCATGGCCGTTGCCCTCGTCGTCAGCGTCCTGACCCTGCTCTCGATGATGAAGATCTGGAACTCGGTGTTCTGGGCCCCGGCCGCCGAACCGGTGGAGCCGGCGCCGGCCCCCGCCGGCCGGCTCGGCGGACCCGCCCTCATGGTGCTGCCGACCGTCGCGCTGGTTGTGCTCACCGTGGCGATCGGGGTGGCGGCCGGCCCGCTGCTCGCCCTCAGCGACCGGGCCGCAGCCGACCTGCTCGACCCGGCCGGCTACATCAGGGCGGTGCTCCACCCGTGAGCTCGGTCGGACTGCTCGTCATCCTCACCTCGATCTGGGTGCTGCTGTGGGGCCGGCTCTCGGCGGCCAACGTCATCAGCGGGTTGGTCGTGGCGCTCGTGCTCATCGCCGTCCTGCCCGACCTCCGGCGCCCGACCCACCTGCCGGTGCTGCGACCGCTGGCGCTGGTTCTGCTCGGCGCCTACCTGCTGCGCCAGCTCGTCGTGTCGAACCTCGTCCTCCTCCGCGAGGTGCTCGCCCCGCGCTCGCGGATCTCGACCGGTGTGGTCGCGGTGCCGCTGACCGGCTGCTCGGACGAGCTGCTGACACTGATGGCGAACTTCATGGCGCTGGCGCCGGGCTCGATCCCGGTGGAGGTCACGAGAGACCCCGCCGTCATCTACGTCCACGTCCTCCACCTGGGTTCGGTCGAGGAGGTGCGCCGCCAGCTCTGGCGACTGCGCGACCTGACCGTCGCCGCCCTCGGCACCGAGCCGAACGCGGCGGCCGACCCCGGCAGCCGAGGCGAACGATGATCGCCGCCGCCTTTGTCGCCGTCGGTCTGGCCGCCCTCGGGTTCGGCTACCGCCTGCTGCGGGGCCCGTCGCTCGCCGACCGCATGATGGCCCTCGACGGCCTGTTGATCGTCGGGGTGAGCGCCATCGCCCTGCGGGCCATGCAGACCGGCATCGGCGCGTTCACCCCGGTGGCCGTGGTGGTGACCCTCGTCGGGTTCATCGGCACGGCGGTGGTGGCCCGGTTCATCGAGGGCGAGGGTCGGTGACCCAGGTGACCCAGGTGATCCCGTGATCCCCGAGGCGATCGCCCTCGTCGGGGCCGTGCTCACGCTGCTGTCGGCCACCGGGGTCGTGCGGTTCGGCGACGTGTTCGAGCGCAGCCACGCCCTGACCAAGGCGTCGACGCTCGGCCTGGTGCTGGTCCTGACCGGCGCCGCCATCGAGCTCGACGACCCCAATGACGTCACCAACCTGGTGCTGGCCGGGATCCTCCAGATCATCACCATGCCGGTCGGCGCCAACCTGATGAACGGTGCGGTCTACCGGGCCGTGGGCATCCCGCACCGCGTCGACACCGTCGACGAGCTCGCGGAGGTCGAACCTCAGGACACTTAGCGGGAGGGGGGCAGGCCCCCCTCCCGGCCTCCCCCGGCGCGACCGCCGTTGCGGTGAGGTTGTCGGGCGGGCAAAGCCCGCCCTCGGGCGCGCGAGTCGAGCACAGGAACGACTGCGATCTTCTCGCAGAAGGCTGACCATTCGCCGGTCCTGGCGCCGTGAGGTCGTAAGTCCAGGTGGGGTGGTACGGAGATCCTTCTCAGTAGCCATACTCGCGCTCATCAAACTTGCCGAAAAGTTCAACGCCACCGCGACAGAGAAGTCCTAG
>JBOGGX010000260.1:0-14581 GCA_050744245.1 Acidimicrobiales bacterium | reverse complement strand
GACTCGACGTGTGTTCTGGCGAGACGAGGTTGGGGCACCGATGAACGACGACGGCTTGGTCGACGTGGTGCTCGAGGAGGCCAGGGAGAAGATGCAGAAGGCGGTGGCCCATGCCCGCCACGACTTCGGCACCATCCGCACCGGCCGGGCCAACTCGGCGCTGATCGAGAAGCTCTCCGTCGACTACTACGGCAGCGAGGTGCCGTTGCAGCAGCTGGCCAGCTTCAGCGTGCCCGAGGCCAGGATGCTCGTCGTCTCACCGTTCGACAGGAACTCGATGGGTGCCATCGAAAAGGCGATCCGGTCATCCGATCTGGGGCTCAACCCATCCAACGACGGCCAGATCATCCGGCTGGCGTTCCCCCAGCTCACCGAGGAGCGCCGGCGTGAGCTGGTCCGCAAGGTCAGGCAGATGGCCGAGGACGGCAAGGTGGCCGTCCGCAACCTTCGCCGGCACTCCCGCCACGAGCTCGAGGTGCTGGCCAAGGAGGGCGACATCTCCGAGGACGAACTGGTGAGAGCGGAGAAGGAGCTCGACCGCGTCACCCACGCAAGAGAGGCCGATATCGACCAGGCGCTCGAGCACAAAGAGCACGAGCTGCTCGAGGTCTGATCGAGGAGGAGGTCCTCATGGACGAGAAGCGCGAGCGACCGAAGGAACCGACCGACCCCGCCGAAGGGGTCCGCATCATCGGCGCCGACGACGCCGACCAAGAGGGTGAGCCCGGGCCGGCGGCCGACGACGACACGGCGATGCCGCACTGGACCGAACCGGGCACGGGCGAGGTGCCGCGGATCTTCGCCTCCGAGGGTGGCGACGACAGCGAGGAGGAGGCCAACGCCTGGTCGTCCTTCACCACGTCGCAGCCGAGGTGGCGAGGGGACGACACGGGTCAGGACATCGACGAGGTCGACGACTTCTCGACCCTGGCCGACGACGACAGCCGGGTCGGTGCGCTCGATCCGTCCCGCCCCGAGCCCGGGTTCTTCACCTTCGACGACCTGAGCGGCGACCCGCGCCGGCCGGCCGGAGCTCCACCGCCGCCGCCCCCGCCGCCCCCTGGTGGCGCGGTGCCGCCCGGCGAGGTGCCAGAGCCCGTCTTCTCGCCGCCGAGCGCCAGGCCGATCACGAGCGATCCGCGGCGCTCGACCGCCGGGAGCCGCGCCGGAGCGGCCGCTCCCTACGAACGGCCGACGCCCGGTCCCCGCGACCTGCAGACCGCGATCGTGGTCGGGGTGGCCTTCGCCGCCGTTGCCGTGCTGCTGTTCGCCCTGGGCGAGATGTTCACCATGTTCCTGGTGACGGCGGTGATCCTCCTCGCCGCGGCCGAGTTCTTCAACGCGCTGCGCCGCGCCGGCCACCAGCCGGCCACCATCCTCGGCATCGTCGCCAGCGTCGGCATGGTGCTGGCCGCCTACTGGAAGGGCCCGGCCGCGATTCCGCTGCTGCTCTTCCTGACCGTCGTCTTCAGCCTGTTGTGGTACTGGTGGGGACCGGGGAACACGGAGCGGGCGGTCGGCGGCGTGTCGACCACGCTCTTCGGGGTGTGCTACGTCGGCGTGGTCGGGTCGTTCGCCGCCCTCCTGCTGCAGCTGCCGAACGGCGTCGGCCTGCTGCTCGGCGCGGTGATCCCGGCGGTGTTCTACGACATCGGTGGCCTCGTGGTCGGGCGCGCCTTTGGACGATCGCCGCTGACCGCGATCAGCCCGAACAAGACGTGGGAGGGCCTGGCCGGCGGGGTGATCCTCGCCGTGCTGTCGGCGGTGATCTTCCTCGGTCTGTTCCCAGGGGTGGCGCCGTGGGACGACTTCTATGTCGCGTTCCGCCTGGGCGTGGCCGTCGCCTTGGCCGCGCCGCTGGGCGATCTGGCCGAGTCGTTGATCAAGCGTGACCTTGGGGTCAAGGACATGGGCGAGCTCCTGCCCGGCCACGGCGGGCTGCTCGACCGGTTCGACGCCCTGCTGTTCGCCCTCCCCACCACCTACTACGTCGCCTGGCTGATCTTCTGACCGACGCCGTCCCGCTGATCCGGAGGGCGTAGCCTCCCGTCGTGACCACCGTCGCCGTCCTCGGCTCGACGGGCTCGATCGGCACCCAGACGCTCGATGTCGTGCGGGCCGAGCGCGACCGCTACGACGTCGTGGCCCTCGGTGCCTGGTCGTCGGTCGACCGGTTGGCCCGCCAGGCGGCCGAGTTCGCGCCCCGGGTGGTAGCGATCGGTGAACCGAGGCACGTCCCCGAGCTGCGACGGCGGCTGCCGCCCGGAACCGAGGTGGTGGCCGGCGCCGAGGCCCTGGCCGCGGTGGCGTCCACGGCCGAGCTCGTCGTGAACGCCGTGGTCGGGTTCGCCGGGCTCGGCGTGACCATGTCGACGCTCCTCGGCGGTCGTCGTCTGTGCCTGGCCAACAAGGAGTCACTCATCGCCGGCGGGCCCGTGGTGCAGGGCGTGAGGGACACCCCCGGGGCCGAGCTCATTCCGATCGACAGCGAACACTCGGCCGTGCACCAGTGCCTGCATGCCAACGCGGCCGGTGACCCCGAACGCGTCGGCCGCATCGTCCTGACCGCCAGCGGCGGCCCGTTCCGGGGCCGCAGACGTGACGAGCTGAACGGCGTGACCGTCGGCGACGCCCTGGCCCACCCGACGTGGCGCATGGGTCCCAAGGTGACCATCGACTCGTCGACCCTGATGAACAAGGGGCTCGAGGTGATCGAGGCCCATGAGCTGTTCCTGGTGGGCTACGACCGGATCGAGGTGGTCGTGCACCCCCAGTCGGTCGTCCACTCGATGGTCGAGTTCACCGACGGCGCCACCATCGCCCAGCTCTCGATGCCGGACATGCGGCTGCCGATCGGGTACGCCATGGCCTATCCCGACCGGCTGACGACCCCGTTCGGACGCATCGACTGGCGGGGGCTCGCCCGTCTCGACTTCGAGCCTCCCGACGTCGACGCCTTCCCGTGCCTCGCCATCGCGTTCGAGGCCGGCCGGCTGGGCGGGACCGCCCCGGCGTGGCTGAACGCGGCCAACGAGGTGGCCGTCGAGGCCTTTCTCGGGGGGCGCATTCCGTGGTTGGCCATTCCCGATGTTCTCAATGCGGTCCTGGCCCGGCATGATGGTGCCCCACCGACCAGCGTCGACGCCGTGGTCGACGCCGACCGGCGGGCCCGACGGGAGGCCGGCCGGGTCATCGACAAGAAGGCATCCGCCGCGTGAACGACAGCCCCAGCTACGAGCCGGTGGTCTACGACCTGCCCAAGGAAGTGAAGGGCCCGGTGCAGGACGAACCGAACAAGAACTCGATCGTCGGCCTCGTGCTGCTGGTCGCCGGCTTCCTCGCGTTGGCCGTCTTCCTGCCCTACTGGGCCATCTTCGCCTTCGCGATCATCGTGATGATCTTCCTCCACGAGCTGGGCCACTACCTCACGGCCAAGTGGTCCGACATGAAGGTCACCGAGTTCTTCATCGGGTTCGGTCCCAGAATCGGCTCGTTCGTACGAGGCGAGACCGAGTACGGAGTCAAGGCCATCCCGGCCGGGGCCTACGTCAAGGTCATCGGGATGAGCAACCTCGAAGAGGTCGACCCGGTTGACGAGCCCCGCACCTACCGGGAGAAGTCGTACCCCCGCCGGCTGGCGGTCGGGTTGGCCGGCTCGGCGATGCACTTCCTCATCGCCCTGGTGTGCCTGTTCGTACTGCTCAGCATGATCGGGTTGCCCGGCGGCAAGCTGGGCGCCAACCCCCTCACCGACGATGGCTGGGTGATCGAGACGGTAGAGGACGGCAGCGCGGCCGACGACGCCGGATTGCGGCCCGGCGACCGCATCATCTCCATCGATGGCGCGTCGGTGTCGACGTTCGACGACCTCCGCGTGGTGATCACCGACCGGCCGGACGAGCCGATCGACATCGTGATCGAGCGGGGCGACGAGGTGCTGACCCTCGACACGACGCTGGGATCGCGCACCCGCAACGGAGCGAGCCAGGGCTTCCTCGGCGTCTCCCCGACGCTGCCGACGGTCACCTACGGGCCGGTGGAGGCGGCGGGTCGGTCGTTCGTCGAGTTCGGCCGGATCACCAAGCTCACCGGGCAGAGCCTGGTCCAGTTCTTCTCGCCGTCCGGACTGGCCGATTTCTTCGGCGAGGCCACCGGTGACCGGCCGGTGCCGCCACCGAGCGGCGGCGGCGAATCGATCGAGGGTGAGGGTTCCAACCGGGTGCTGTCGATCCTCGGCGCCCTCCGGTTGGGAGCGGAGCTCACCGAGGCCGGCTTCGCTCAGTTCCTCCAGATCTTCATCCTGCTCAACATCTTCGTCGGCGTGTTCAATCTCATCCCCCTGCTGCCGCTCGACGGCGGCCACGTCGCGGTCGCCACCTACGAACGGCTGCGGAGCCGCAACGGCCAGCGCTACCACGCCGACGTGGCCAAGCTGCTCCCCGTGGCGTATGCCGTGGTCGCCATCCTGGTCGTGGTCGGGGTCACCGCCCTCTACCTCGACATCGTCGATCCGCTGACGATCGACTGAGGCCATGGAGGTCGACGGCACCTTCCCCCGGCGGAAGACCCGCCAGATCGTGCTCGCCCACCCGACGCACCCGGTGCCCGTCGGCGGCGATGCGCCGATCTCGGTGCAGTCGATGACGATCACCAAGACGGCCGACGTCGACGGCACCCTGGCCCAGATCTACGCCCTGTACGGCGCCGGCGCCGACATCGTGCGCTGCACGTGCAACGAGATCGAGGCCGCCGACGGGCTGGCCCGCATCGTGCCCCGATCCCCGGTCCCGATCGTCGCCGACATCCACCACCAGTACAAAATGGCCCTGGCCGCCGTCGAGGCCGGCGTCCACTGCCTGCGGCTCAACCCGGGCAACATCCGCAAGCCGGAGCAGATCAAGCTGGTGGCGGCGGAGTGCAGGGACCGGGGGATCCCGATCCGCATCGGCGTCAACGGCGGATCGCTCCACCCTGACCTCTACAAGAAGTACGGCCGGGTCACGCCCGAGGCCATGGTCGAGTCGGCCATGTGGGAGCTTGGCCTGCTGGCCGAGGTCGGCTTCGACGACGTCAAGATCTCGGTCAAGGCCTCGTCGGTACCGTTGATGATCGAGTCGTACCGGCAGCTCTCCGAAGCGACCGACCATCCGCTGCATCTCGGGGTCACCGAGGCCGGGCCCCCGCCGGCCGGCCTGGTCAAGTCGACCGCGGGCATCGCCACCCTGCTGGCCGAGGGCATCGGCGACACGATCCGCTACTCGCTGACGGCCGACCCGGTCGAGGAGGCCAGGGCCGGGCGCCAGCTGCTCGAATCGCTTGGACTGCGGGAGCGCAAGAACGTCGATCTGATCGCGTGTCCCAGCTGCGGCCGGGCCGAGATCGACGTGATCGACGTGGCCGAGCGGGCCCAGGCCGCCTTCGGCGACCGTCAGCTACCGCTCCAGGTGGCGGTGATGGGGTGCGTCGTGAACGGGCCGGGTGAGGCGCGCGACGCCGACCTCGGCATCGCCGCGGGCAACAAGCGCGGCCATCTGTTCGTGAAGGGTCGCAACGTGGCCGTCGTGCCCGAGGCCGAGATGGTCGACGCCCTGGTCGAGTGGGCCGAGTTCATCAACGAACACGGCGTCGACGCCGCGCTGGCCCGCGTCGATACCGAGAAGGCGGCACGGGAGGCGGCCCGTGACCGGGCGACGCTGCTCGCCACCCAGGGCGCCGACGTCAACGCCAGCGAGCAGAAGGTCGAGCTCATCCACCGCAAGGTCGGCGCCTGACCGTCTCGTCGGTCGCAGTACCATCGAGGCCATGGCGTCCACCCTGGCGCTCACTATCGCCGATCTCGAAGCGATGCCCGACGACGGCCGGAGGTACGAGCTGATCGGAGGCGCCATCGTGATGACTCCCGCGCCGTCGACTCTTCACCAGCGCGCCCTCCGTCGACTCTCGCGCACCGTCGAGGACGCCTGCCCACCGGGCCATGAGGTCTTCTTCGCCCCCACCGACCTCGATCTACCTGGTGAGCAGCGGGTCGAGCCCGATCTGATTCTCGCCCCGGCCGGCAGCATCACCCACTCACGGTTAATCACTCCCGTGCTGCTCGTGGTCGAGATCGTGTCGCCTGGCTCCCGGACCAACGACCGGGTGACCAAGCGAGTGACCTATGCGGAGGCGGGGATCCCGCACTACTGGGTCGTCGACATCGAGGCCGGCTCGATCGCGCTGCTGCGCCTCCTCGACGGGCGCTACGAGACCGTCGCCGAGGGCGCCGACATCACGACAACCGAGCCGGTGGCGGTCGAGCTCTCGATCTCGGGTCTCATCGACCCCTGACCGCTCGGCGCCGAACGGCGCCGCCGACCACGATGAGGCCGAGCGCCAGCCCGACCAGGCGGCCGACGGCGAGGCCGGTGTCCGCCACGCTGCCGCCGCTCGCCGGCCGGCCGCCTGGAGATCCGGGCCCGCCGGCTAGCGCCGTGGTCGAGGTGGTGGGGGCGGGCGCGGCGATCCGGACCACCACCGCGTCGGCGTCGACGTTGTTGGGGGGCAACGTGTCGCCCTCGGCGATCACCTGGGCGGTGTCGACCAGGACGGTGCCGTCGGGCGTTCCCCGCCGGGACCGCCCCCGAGAAGCCGATGACCACCGAGTCACCCGGTGCCAGATCGGGAAGGCACAGGTCGCGACCAGGCCGACGAACGTGCACGTCTCCTGCGCAGGATGATGACCGCCAGCAGGCTCGCCACCGGTGAGACCAGGGCGAGCGCCGCGGGCGGCGTCTGGGGCTCGGGCCCGGCCGGGTCGGTGAGCCCAGGAGGCAGGGTGTTCACGAGCTCCACCTCGGTCGCGGTCGACGGCCCGTTGTTGGTCACGGTCACCGTGAACGACGCCCGGCCGCCCGGCGCCACGACATCGGCGTCGGCGACCACGTCGACCGCGGCGTCGACCTGAGCCACGACACCGATCTCGGCGGTGTCGTCGTTCTGAGAGCCCTCGGCCTCGAGCTCGTTGTCCTGGGCGCCCGAGCCGATGAAGGCGGTGTTGGCCAGCACGCCGGTGAGACCCGGCGACGTGGCCAGGGTCAGCGTCCCGCTCAGGGTGTCGCCCACTTACAGCAGCGGGGCGGTGCAGCCCACGATGGTCAGGTTGTCCTCGAAGACCGCCGAGCACGTCCCGCCGGGCGGCGGGGTGCCGCCGATGAGGCTGGTTCCTTCCGGCAGGGTGTCGCTGAACACCAGGTCGGGGGCGTCGACGGCCCGTTGTTGGTCACCGAGATCCGGTAGGTCACCGGTTGGCCGGCCACGAGCGGAGCGGGCGGCGTGGGTGATTCGACCTCCTTGGTGATGACCAGGTCGGCGATGACGAGGACGTCGACGACGGCGACGGCCTCCGGCGGCTCCCCGTCGGGATCGGGGGTGGTCGTCGATGCGGTGGCCGAATTTGCGAAGGTGCCGAGCGCCTGATCGGGCAGGGTGATGGCGATGAGGAAGAACGTTCGCGATCCGCCGAGCGGCGCGATGTCGCCGCGCGCCCAAATCAGATCGCCAGTGGAGATCACGCAGTCATCGAGGCCGATGTCGCCAACAATGTCGACGACTCCCAGCTCGAGACCGATGTCGTCGTCGAGCAGGGACACCTCCCGCGCCAGCGAGGGCCGGTCGTTGGTCACCGTGATCTGGAAGACGAGGAAGTCACCAACGGCCAGGGGCGGGGCGGGGTCAACGAGCTGCTTGGTGGTGACGAGGTTGGGACGGGTCGCCACCGAGCTAAGCGCGGTGCCCGTGTTGTTGGAGCTGGTCGGGTCGGGCGTCGCCGATGACACCGTCGCCACGTTGGTCAGCGCCGATCCGGCGGCGAGGTCGGCGTCGACCGTTGCCGTGATGGTGAGGGTGGCGCTGGCACCGACGGCCAACGTTGGCATCGTGCAGGTCACCGAGTTGGCGACGATGACGCAGTTGAACCCGGGCCCGGACGCGCCGACCGACGACAGACCGTCGGGCACGAGGTCATGGACACTGACGGAAGTGGCGGCGAACGGCCCGTTGTTGGTAACGGTGACCGTGTAGGTGAAGGGCTCACCGGCGACGAAGGGGTCGGGGGTCGCGGCCTTGACCACCGACAGGTCTGCCTGCGGAGCGCTGCTGCTGATGAACGTGGCGGTGTTGTCGGCGGGGTCGGGGTCGGGCGTGGTCGAGGTCACCTCGACGGTGTTCGTCACGTCGGCGCCGTCGAAGTCGGCGGGCACGTCCATCACCACGACGACGGGCGCCACCGCGCCCGCGTCGACGGCGCCGACGGCACAGGTGAGCACCGCGCCGGTTGGTGGGCCGCAGCTGCCCTGGGACGGGGTCGCCGACACGAAGTCGAGTTGCGCGACCGGCATCGTGTCGATGACCGTGACGGCCGGGCCATCGATGGACCCGTGTTGGTGACGGTCACCGTGTAGGTGAGCGGATGCAAGGGGTCGATCGGGTTCGGAGTCGCCGTCTTCGAGACCCTGAGGTTGGCCGAGGCGGTGACGGTGATCGGCATCGAGGCGGTGTTGTCGCCAGGATTGGGATCGACGGTCGGGCTCGAGGCGGTGGCCGCGTTCGACGCCAGTCGGGGCGCCACCGCCGACCCGACGGTGGCGGTGATGGTGATCGTGGCCCGCCCGTCGGCTGGAAGCGCGCCCACGGCACATGTCACCGGCGTTCCCAGTGTGCATGTTCCCCTGTCGGACGTCGCGCTGGTGGCGGTGACCCCGGGGGGAAGCGGATCGGACACGGTGACATCGGCCGCGTCCGACGGGCCGACATTGGTCACGGTGACCGTGTAGGTGACCGAGTTGCCGGCAACCACGGACGTCGGGCTCGCCGACTTGGCGACCACCAGATCGGCCTGCGGCGGCCCGACCGGCACGATCACGGTGTCGGTGCGAAGGCCGGGGTTGGGATCGAACGTCGGCGAGGTGAGGGTCGCCGTGTTCGACACCTCGGATCCGACGAAGCTCGGCGCGACGAGCGCTTGGGCCTGAACCTCGATGGTCGCGCCCGCGGCGAGATCACCCAGCCCGCACGGGAACGTCGGGCAGGGTGGCGGACCGTCTGGCACCAACGCCAGCCCCTCGCCAGCCTGGTCGCCGAGCACGACCTCGGAGGGCGACCGATGGCCCCGCGTTCGTGACGCGGATCGTGAACGGGACCACGGTGCCCGGCGTGACCGGGCCGGCCGGCCCGATCTTGTCGACCTGGAGATCGGCCTCGGGCCGAAGGACGACCGTGGAGGTTGCGGTGTTGTCGGTGTCGTCCGGGTCGACGGTGGTCGAGACGACGGCGGCCTGATTGGTGAGCGACGTCGCCGTCTCGCCCGAGGCGGTGCTCGCCACCACGGTCACGGTCGCGGGTGAGCCGACGGCGACCGTCCCGAGCTCGCAGCTCACCACTCCCGTGGCGAACGAGCAGGTGCCCTGGCTCGGTGTGGCCGACACGAACGTGGCCTCCGGCGGCAGCGTGTCGGTGACCGTCACCGACTCGGCCGGGTTGCGGCCGGCGTTGGTGATGTCGAGCCGCGAGCTGACGAGGCCACCGGCCGCGGCCGGGTCGGGTGAGGTCACCTTGGCGATGGCGAGGTCGGCGTTGGTCTGCACCGGGGTCTGGGTCTCGTTGACGATGTAGGTGAAGGGGGCGCCGATCGTGGCCGCCACGTAGCCGAGGGTCGCCCGGTTCACCACGGTCGTGCCGGCGGCTTCCGGGTCCACCGTCACCCGGAACCGGACCGAGTCGGAACCGCCGTTTTCAGCGATGGTGCCGCCGCTCGAACCGTTGGCGTCCGCGCCCAGCCGGAAGCGCACGCTGCCCAGAGGGCCCGGGGTCGGGACGAACTCGCCGATGTCGTCGCCCGCACCGTCGGTGATAGGCACCCAATCGGGGTCGACGAACCGCTCGAGCGAGCCGGGGACGTAGGTCGTGCCCGCAGGGATCGGGTCGGTCGCCACCGAGTCGTCGGCCGGGTCCTGCCCGGTGTTGACGTAGTTCAACGTGTACTGGATCTCGTCACCAGGCGCCGCCGGGTCGTTGCCGCCCAGGTTGACCGCGGTCTTGGTGCTGGAGGTGAAGTCGGGTGAGAACAGGTCGATGATGGTGGTGAGCAGACCGGGGAAGTAGCGCTCCCCGGTGCTGGTGAACTGGATCCGCGCCGACGTGGCGCGGTTCGGTATGGCGCCCGGCGCACCGATGTTCCTGAGGTCGAAGCCGAGCATGTTCAGGTCGGACGGCGTTCGCGTGGTGATGTTCACGCCGTTGATGTCGTAGGTGCTGTTGAAGAAGTTGGTGCCGGGCGACAACGGGCTTCCCAGCAGGGTGTCGGGGTTGGGCGGGGCGATGACGAGGGCCTTGTCGCCCGTCGATCCGCGGTCGCCGTCGTAGGCGATCATGCCGAGTTGGGTCTCGACGGGCCCCGCCTCCGGCGCCAGGAAGCCGGAGATGGTGACGGTGGCCGGGTCGTCCCGCCCGACGTCGGCGAACCCGTCGAAGACGGTGAGGTTGCGCAGGGGCAGGGTCGGGTTGCGGAAGACGACGACCAGGCTCCAGCCGCCGTAGCGGTCCGCACCGGTGCCGGCCGCCACGTCGGCGCCCCAGTAGTCGCCGGTCCCGGCGCCCTGCACGAGCGAGGTGACGTCGGCGAAGCGCTGGTACGCCTGATCGCCGGCCGTCGGGCCGAACAACACCTGGCCGGTGATCGTCAGGTAGTCGGGCGAGCCGGGGGCCGCAGCTTCATCTGGTCGCGCCCGTCGACGGGCGCCGCCTCGCCGCCGCTGCCGGCCGCGAGGCGGGCACCCCAGTGGAGCCCGGCCCAGAGGATGTCGGTCGAGCCGTCGGGGAGGACGACCAGCGACCGCGAGGAGTTGATCGTCGGGAAGGCCGCACCGTCGGCGTCGACGTAGGTCATGTTGAAGTTGTTGTCGTTCTGCTGCGGACCGGTGCCGTTCCTGGCGTTCGCACAGTTGGGCGCCGACAGCGAACAGGTGAGCAGCTGGTTGCCGAACAACCTGACTACGCCGTTGTCGTTGGTCTGGAAGCGGACGGCGAACGGGACGATCACCGAGCTCTCGGCGGGGGCCGACCACACCAGCACCAGCACGGAGGCGAGGAGCGCGACCAACGTGGCCAGCGAACCAGCACGTCGACGCCTGCGCGGTGCTGTCATCTCGCTCCCTTGGCTGGCCGCTCGGCGCTCGCGCCGGAACGCTACTGCAACGGTGAGGAGGGTCAGACAGAACTGTCATGGACGGCGAAATCGCTAGGGTTCGGCGGCGATGGCCAAAGGCGTGCTCACCCAGCAGTCCGACGACTTCCCCCGCTGGTTCCAGGACGTCGTCGCCAAGGCCGAGCTGGCCGAGAACGGCCCGGTTCGGGGCACCATGGTCATCCGTCCCTATGGGTACGCCATCTGGGAGCGGATCGTGGCCGAGGAGGACCTGCGCATCAAGGCCGCCGGGGCGGACAACGCGGCCTTCCCGCTGTTCATCCCGGAGAGCTACTTCAAACGCGAGGCCGAGCACGTCGAGGGGTTCAGCCCCGAGCTCGCGGTCGTCACCTATGCCGGCGGCAAGGAGCTCGAGGAACCGGTCGTGGTCCGCCCGACGAGCGAGACCGTCATCGGCGAGTACATGGCCAAGTGGATTCAGAGCTACCGCGACCTCCCGCTGCTGCTCAACCTCTGGAACAACGTGGTTCGCTGGGAGCTCCGGCCCCGTCTGTTCCTGCGGACGACGGAGTTCCTCTGGCAGGAGGGCCACACCGCCCACGTCGACGAGGCCGATGCCGCCGCCTACGCCCGCCGCATCCTCCACGACGTGTACGAGGACTTCATCATCAACGTCCTTGCCGTCCCCGTGCTCGTCGGGCGCAAGACGGCGAGGGAACGGTTCGCCGGGGCCATCAACACCCTCACCCTCGAGGGGATGATGAGGGATGGCAAGGCCCTGCAGATGGGCACCAGCCACGAGCTGGGCCAGAACTTCGCCCGGGTCTTCGAGATCGACTACCTCGACGCCGAGGGCCAGCGGCAGCTGTGCTGGACCACCTCCTGGGGCACGTCGGCCCGCAACCTCGGCGGGCTGATCATGGCCCACGGCGACGACCGGGGGATGGTCGTGCCCCCCCGGCTGGCGCCGGTCCAGGCGGTCGTGCTCGTCGTCAAGGAGGACGACGCCGTCGACGCCGCGGCCCGGTCGCTGATGGCCGAGCTGGCCGACGCCGGGGTGCGGGTCCGGCTCGACGACCGGACCGATCAGGGCTTCGGCCGCCGGTCGACCGGCTGGGAGCTCAAGGGCGTCCCGGTGCGCATCGAGATCGGGCCGAGGGACGTGGCGCAGGGTCAGGTCACCCTGGTGCGCCGCGACGCATCGGCGAAGGTCACGGTTGCGGTGGAAGACGCTGAGGCCCGGGTCGTCGAGTGGCTCGGCGTGATGCAAGACGAGCTCGTGACCCGGGCCATCGAGCGCAGGGACGCCAACATCGCCGACGTCGCCACCATCGACGAGGCGGTCGAGGCCTCGGCCACCGGCTGGGCCCGGATCCCGTGGGCCACGGTGGGCGACGAGGGCGAGGCCCGGCTCGCCCAGGACAGCGTCACCGTCCGGTTGCTCCAACGGGCCGACGGCACGGTGCCGGATGCAGCTGACGAGCCCGACCTCGTGGCGTACACCGCGCGCGCCTACTGACGGACCGCTTCCCTCCGCGCCCAGGTACCTCAGATGTACCTCAGCGCGGAAACGTCGAACGGCGCTGACCTTCCGTACGGATGCTCCGGCGCGGCGGTATACTCCCAGGCCACCATTGCGGAGCAGTTCGCGGGGCGTGGGTGCGGAACCCACGCCTTTGGTTTGTACGGAGCGAGGTCGAGCGAGGAGAGAGGAGGCCGGATGAGCGTCATCGAGCGTGTGCGCGCCATCGTCGAGCCCCTCTTGTCCGACCGCGACCTCGAGCTGTTCGACGTCGAGCAGAGCGGGTCGGTCCTGCGCATCACCGTCGACCGCCCCGGCGGCGTCGGTCTCGACGATCTGGGTGAGACCACCCGGTCGATCTCGCGGGCCCTCGACGAGCACGACCCGCTCCCCGGTCGCTACACGCTCGAGGTGTCGAGCCCAGGCGTCGAGCGTCCCCTCCGCACCCCGACCCACTTCGCCCGGGCGGTGGGCGAGAAGGTCGCGGTCCGCACCCATCCCGGCGTCGACCCCCGCCGCATCGGCGGTGTCCTGACGGCCGCAGACGACGGCGGGATCACGGTGAAGGACGACGACGGCTCGGAGGTCGGCCTCCGTTACGCCGACATCGAACGGGCCCGGACGGTCTACGAGTGGGGAGGCCCGGCCCCCAAGCCAGGCAAGACGACCAAGACGAGCAAGAAAGCAGCAACGACGTGAGCACGGTCGACATGTTGGAGGCGCTCAACGCGCTGGCCCAGGAGCGGGGGATCACCACCGAGACGCTGCTCGGCGCGTTGGCCGACGCGCTCGAATCGGCCTACAAGCGGATGCCGGGCGCCTACGAGTACGCCTGGGTCACGATCGACCCGGGCTCGTTCGAGATCCGTGTCTTCGCCCAGGATCTCGACGACGACGGCGAGCCCACCGGTCCCGAGATCGACGCCACCCCCAAGGACTTCGGCCGCATCGCGGCCCAGACGGCCAAGCAGGTGATGACCCAGCGTCTGCGCGAGATCGACCGGGAGCAGAAGTACGAGGAGTACGCCGGCCGCGAGGGTGACATCGTCACCGGCATCATCCAGCAGAGCGACGCCCGCTACACGCTGCTCGACCTCGGTCGGGTCGAGGCCCTGCTGCCCCAGGCCGAACAGGTGCCCTACGAGCGACCGGAACCCAACACCCGGCTCAAGGCCTACATCGTCGAGGTGCGCAAGACCTCCAAGGGCCCCCAGATCGTCGTCAGCCGGACCCATCCCGGGCTGATCAAGCGGCTGTTCGAGCTTGAGGTGCCCGAGATCGCCGACGGGGTGGTCGAGATCAAGGCCTGCGCCCGGGAGCCGGGCCACCGCACCAAGATCGCGGTCTGGTCCAACGACGCCAACGTCGACCCCGTGGGGGCGTGCGTCGGCGCCCGGGGCGCCAGGGTGCGCATGGTCGTCAACGAGCTCAGGGGCGAGAAGATCGACATCGTCCCGTTCTCCGAGGACAGCGCCGACTTCGTGGCCAAGGCCCTCTCGCCCGCCCGGGTCAAGGAGGTCCAGATCGACGAGGAGACCGGTGTGGCCACGGTCATCGTCCCCGACTACCAGCTCTCCCTCGCCATCGGGAAGGAGGGCCAGAACGCCCGCCTGGCGGCCCGCCTCACCGGCTGGCGGATCGACATCAAGAGCGAGACACAGGTCGCCGAGGAGGCCGAGGGCTGGACCGGCCCCGAGTACGCGGCCGAGGAGTACGCCGAGGGCGAATGGGTCGAGAACGCCGAGACCGGCGAGCTCGAATGGCACCCGGCCGAGGGCGGGCCCGCCCTCTCGGCCGAGGAATGGGCCCATCTCGGCGATGAGCCGCCCTCGGACGGGGCCGAGGGGGCCGGGGAGGTGGAGGCGGCGCAGGCCGGGGCG
>JBOGGX010000259.1:0-31992 GCA_050744245.1 Acidimicrobiales bacterium | reverse complement strand
GTCTCACATCAGTCCTCGAAGGACAAGCGCGCAAAGCGTTCCCCGGTGGAGGCCTCCGACATGGAAGGTAAACCCATCAGCGCGCTGGTGACAGAGTTCGGGTCGGGGTCAGCGTTCGGTGGGGACCGCGGCCAGGAGGCGTGGCAGGTCGACGGTGGCGACGATCTCACCGTCGTCGATCTCACCGGTCGGCTCGAACCCGAGTTGCCGGTAGAAGGCTTGCGGGCCACCTGGCCCGTCGACCCAGCTCACCTTCAGCACCGATTCGCCCTCGGCAACCAGTTGCTCGGCGAGGAGGCCGAGCGCCCGGCGACCGATGCCCCGGCCCTGGTGGCGGGCATCGACCAGCAGCCGCCACAGGTACGTCACGGGGTGAGCGTGGGAGCGCCGGGCGACCATGACGAAACCGACGGGCTCGCCGTCGGCCTCGATCGCGCGCAGCCAGGGGACGGCCGGGATGCCGTCGACGACCTCTGGTACGAGCGCGTCGGTGAACGACTCCTGCACCGTCGCCACGAATCGATGCTGCGAGTGGTGGGTCGCCAGCCGCTCGACGCGGTCGATGTTGTCGCGTGTGATCTCGACCAGCCGCAGTGTGGACGGTGGCTGCATCGGCCGGAGCCGCCATGCCCGGCGCTCGTCGGCGAGGATCGCGTAGCGGTCGTCGTCGGCCCACTCGCCCCGTACGTAGGCCGCCTTCACTCCGCAGCCTTCGTACCGGAAGCCGAGCCGTTCGAGCAGGCGGGCCGACGCGATGTTGGCCGGGTCGAGCGTCGCCGCGATGCGATGCACGCCGAGCTCGTCGAAGAGACGGTCGACCAGCGCGCCGACGGCCTCGGTCGCGTAGCCGCGACCCTGATGGGCGGGGCCCATCGTGTAGCCGATCATCGCCAGCCGGCGGTCGCTGTCGACGAACACGGCCAGGTCGCCGATCAGCGCGCCGCTGCCGTCGTCGATGGCGAGTTGCACCCACTCGCCGGCCACGGGGGCGTCGATGCCGACCATCTCGTCGATCAGCTGATGCGCCAGGTCGCGCGTGTAGGGGAGCTCCCAATCCTGGTACCGGGCGACGTCGGGCAGGTTGCGATAGGACGCGAACTCGGTCACGTCGGTCGGTCGCATGGCGCGCACGGTCAGCCTCTCCGACGTGAACGGCAAGAAGGCGCCCGGTCCCACGGATGCATTCAACACCCACGGCACACACCAGCAAGAGGCGCATTCCGGCGCGGCGGGTGTGCCGGATGCAACGTTCCTCGAACGCCCGTTCGGAGGTAGACTGGAGCGGTGACCGATCTTGCCGCCCGCGACGAGACGTTCCGCGTCGTGTCCGACTTCGACCCGGCTGGCGATCAACCGGCCGCGATCGCCAAGCTCGCCGAGGGCATCGAGCGCGGCGACCGCTTCCAGACTCTGCTCGGCATCACCGGGTCGGGCAAGTCGGCGACGATCGCCTGGGCCATCGAGCGAGTGCAGCGGCCGACACTCATCCTCGCACCCAACAAGAGCCTCGCCGCCCAGCTCGCCCAGGAGATGCGCGAGTTCTTCCCCAACAACCGCGTCGAGTACTTCGTCAGCTACTACGACTACTACCAACCCGAGGCGTACATCGCGTCCAGCGACACCTACATCGAGAAGGACTCGTCGATCAACGACGAGATCGAGCGGCTCCGCCACTCGACCACCCTGGCCCTGCTCACCCGGCCCGACGTCATCGTGGTCGCCTCGGTGTCGTGCATCTACGGGCTGGGTTCGCCCGACGAGTACCGCAACCAGCTGCTGGCCGTGCGGGTGGGGGAGGAGCGCGACCAGCGCTCGATCCTCCGCCAGCTGGTCGACATGCGCTACGAGCGCAACGACATGAACCTGACCAGGGGCCGCTTCCGGGTGCGGGGCGACACCATCGAGGTCCACCCGGCGTACGAGGAGACGGCGGTCCGCATCGAGCTGTTCGGCGACGAGATCGAACAGGTGACCGTGGTCGACCCGCTCACCGGCGAACGGCTGGCGTCGCTCGACGAGCTCCACATCTTCCCCGCCACCCACTACATCGCCAGCGACGAGCGGATGGAGAAGGCCGTGGGCCGCATCGAGGCCGAGCTCCGGGAGCGGCTGGCCTGGTTCGAGCGGAACGGCAAGCTGCTCGAGGCCCAGCGGCTGCGCATGCGCACCCAGTACGACCTCGAGATGATGCAGGAGGTCGGGTTCTGCAACGGCATCGAGAACTACTCGGCGCCGATCGACGGGCGGGGGCCGGGCAAGCCCCCCAACACCCTCATCGACTTCTTCCCCGACGACTACCTGCTCGTCATCGACGAGTCGCACGTCACCGTGCCCCAGCTCCACGGCCAGTACGAGGGCGACCGCACCCGCAAGGACACGCTCATCGACCACGGGTTCCGGCTGCCGTCGGCCGCCGACAACCGGCCGCTGCGGTTCGACGAGTTCGTCGAGCGCATCAACCAGGTCGTCTACCTGTCCGCCACCCCGTCGCCCTACGAGCTCCAGGTGTCGTCGCAGGTGGTCGAGCAGATCGTCCGCCCCACCGGGTTGGTCGACCCCGAGGTGATCGTCAAGCCGACCAAGGGCCAGATCGACGACCTCATGGAGCAGATCAACCTCAGGGTCGGCAAGGAGGAGCGGGTGCTGGTCACCACGCTCACCAAGAAGATGGCCGAGGACCTGACCGACTACCTGCTCGAGCTGGGGGTCAGGGTCCGCTACCTCCACTCCGAGGTCGACACCATCCAGCGCATCGAGATCCTGCGCGACCTGCGGCTGGGGGAGTTCGACGTCCTGGTCGGCATCAACCTGCTCCGTGAGGGCCTCGACCTGCCGGAGGTGTCGCTCGTCGCCATCCTCGACGCCGACAAGGAGGGCTTCCTCCGCAGCGAGACGTCGCTCATCCAGATGATCGGGCGGGCCGCCCGCAACATCGAGGGCCAGGTGGTCATGTACGCCGACCAGGTCACCGACTCGATGCAGCGGGCCATCTCCGAGACCAATCGGCGGCGCGGGCTCCAGCTCGAGTTCAACGCGGCCAACGGCATCGACCCCCAGACGATCCGCAAGCGGGTGACCGACATCCTGGCCATGCTCCGGCCCGAGGGCGATCGGGGCGAAGGCGCACCGGTGCCGGGGGCCGACCGGCGCCGCCGCCGGGCCCGCGACGACAAGCGCATCAAGGAGCTGGCCCAGATGCCGGGCGACGACCTGGCCCGTCTGATCCAGACGCTCGAGGAGGAGATGCACGAGGCCGCGGCCGACCTCCGCTTCGAGTACGCGGCCCGGCTGCGCGACGAGGTCAAGGAGCTCAAACGGGAGCTGCGCGACCTCGGTGCGGTCGGGATCGCGCCCGCCGCGTCGGGGTAGGGTCCGCCGGTCCGTTCGCACCGTCGTCGAAAGGGATCGTCATGGCCTCCGTCGCCCGCGTCACCGAGATCAGCGCCACGTCCGACACCAGCTTCGAGGACGCCATCCGCACCGGCGTCGCCCGGGCCACAGAGACGCTACGCAACGTCAAGAGCGCATGGATCAAGGAGCAGCAGGTGCGGGTGGGCGCCGACGGCGCGATCAGCGAGTACCAGGTGAACCTGATGGTCACCTTCATCCTCGAATAGCGAACAGACGTTCCCCCTCCTGCGGGCGGGCAGCCGGTAGATTCACCAGCCGACATGGCTGTAACTTCCGCAGACAAGCTCGTCATCCGGGGCGCCCGCGAGCACAACCTCAGGAACATCAGCCTCGAGCTGCCGCGCGAGCGGCTGATCGTGATCACCGGGTTGTCCGGATCGGGCAAGTCGTCGCTCGCGTTCGACACGATCTACGCCGAGGGCCAGCGGCGGTACGTCGAGTCGCTGTCGTCCTATGCCCGCCAGTTCCTCGGGCAGATGGACAAGCCCGACGTCGACTTCATCGAGGGCCTGTCGCCCGCCATTTCGATCGACCAGAAGAGCGCGTCGCGCAACCCGCGGTCGACGGTCGGGACCATCACCGAGGTCTACGACTACCTGCGGCTGCTCTACGCCCGCATCGGCAAGCCCCACTGCCCGACCCACGGGGTGCCGGTCACCCGGCAGACGCCCCAGCAGATCGTCGACCGGGTGCTCCAGCTGCCCGACGGCACCCGGTTCCAGGTGCTGGCCCCCGTGGTCAGGGGGCGCAAGGGCACCTACGAGACGCTGCTGGCCGACCTGGCCGCCCAGGGGTTCGCCCGGGCCATCGTCGACGGCGAACCGCACGAGCTCACCGACCAGGTGGAGCTGGCCCGGTACGAACAGCACACGATCGAGGTCGTGGTCGACCGGTTGGTCCGTCGCCAGGGCATCGAGCGCCGCCTGACCGACTCGCTCGAGACCGCGCTCAAGCTGGCCGACGGGGTGGCCGAGGTCCAGATCGTGCCGCGGGACGGCGCCGGCGCCGAGACCGACGAGCGCCACACGTTCAGCCAGCACATGGCCTGCCCGGTCGACGGCGAGTCGTTCGAGGAGCTGGCGCCGCGCAACTTCTCGTTCAACTCGCCCTACGGCGCCTGCCCGCGCTGTGACGGGCTCGGCACCCGGTTCGAGGTCGACCCCGAACTGGTCGTCCCCAACCCCGAGGCGACGATCGACGACGGCGCCGTCGCACCGTGGTCCGGCGGCCGGTCCCCCTACTTCACCCGGCTGGTCGAGGCGGTGTGCGACGAGTACGACATCGACCGGGGCACGCCGTGGGAGAAGCTGACCGCACGGCACAAGAAGGTGCTGCTGTACGGCGCCGGCAACCGGGTGAACGTCAGCTACAAGAACCGCTACGGCCGGACGCGGTCGTACCACGCCAGCTACGAGGGCGTGATCCCGTGGCTCGAGCGGCGGTACGCCGACTCCGAGAGCGACTCCCAGCGCGACCAGATCGAGGGCTACATGCGCGAGGTGCCGTGCCCGGAGTGCAACGGCGCCCGGCTCAAGCCGTTGTCGCTGGCGGTCACGGTCGACGGGCGCAGCATCGCCGAGCTGTGCATGCTCTCGATCGGCGAGTCGGCCAAGGTGCTCGAGGAGCTCGACCTCTCCGAGCGCGACCGAATGATCGCCGAACGGGTGGTCAAGGAGGTGAACGCCCGCATGGGCTTTCTCCTCGACGTCGGGCTCGACTACCTCACGTTGTCGAGATCGGCGGCCACGCTGGCCGGGGGCGAGGCCCAGCGCATCCGGTTGGCGTCGCAGATCGGTAGCGGCCTGGTCGGGGTGCTGTACGTGCTCGACGAGCCGTCGATCGGCCTGCACCAGCGCGACAACCACCGGCTGATCGAGACGCTGCTGCGGCTGCGCGACCTGGGCAACACGGTGATGGTGGTCGAGCACGACGAGGACACGATCCGAGTGGCCGACCACGTCGTCGACATCGGTCCCGGCGCGGGCGAGCACGGCGGCTCGGTCGTGTACGCGGGGAACGTCGCCGGGCTGCTCAAGAGCCGCGGTTCGATCACCGGCCGGTACCTGTCGAGGAAGCGCACCATCCCGGTCCCCGGCGTCCGCCGCATCGGCAACGGCAACCGGCTGCTGGTCAAGGGGGCCCGCGAGCACAACCTGGCGAACATCGACGTCGCCTTCCCGCTCGGGAAGTTCGTCGCCGTGGCCGGGGTGTCGGGCTCCGGGAAGTCGACCCTCGTCAACGACATCCTCTACCGGTCGCTGATGCAGCGGATCTACCGGTCGAAGACGCCGCCCGGGCTCCACACCCGCATCGACGGCATCGAGCACCTCGACAAGGTCATCAACATCGACCAGTCGCCGATCGGGCGGACCCCCCGGTCCAACCCGGCCACCTACACCGGTGTGTTCGACCACATCCGCAAGCTGTTCGCCCAGACCCAGGAGGCCAGGGTCCGCGGCTACCAGCCCGGCCGGTTCTCGTTCAACGTGAAGGGCGGTCGGTGCGAGGCGTGCGCCGGCGACGGCACGATCAAGATCGAGATGCACTTCCTGCCCGACGTCTACGTGCCCTGCGAGGTGTGCAAGGGCGCCCGCTACAACCGCGACACCCTCGACATCGAGTTCAAGGGCAAGAGCATCTCCGAGGTGCTCGACCTCTCGTGCGAGGAGGCGTTGGCGTTTTTCGCCAACCAGCCCAACATCTCACGGCATCTGCAGACCATCGTCGACGTGGGGCTGGGGTACGTCCGACTCGGCCAGCCGGCTCCGACCTTGTCCGGCGGCGAGGCCCAGCGGGTGAAGCTGTCGAGTGAGCTGACCAAGCGCGGAACCGGCCACACCATCTACATGCTCGACGAGCCCACCACCGGGCTGCACTTCGAGGACATCCGCAAGCTGCTCGGTGTTCTGTCCCGCCTGGTCGACCAGGGCAACACCGTGCTCGTGATCGAGCACAACCTCGACGTGCTCAAGACGGCCGACTGGATCGTCGACCTCGGGCCGGAGGGCGGCTCCCGGGGGGGCTCGGTCGTGGCCGAGGGCACGCCGGAGGACGTGGCCGCCCACCCGACCAGCTACACCGGCAAGTTCCTCGCCCCGCTCCTCACGGGGTGACCGCGGGGACCGACGCTCGGACCGCGCCCAGCAGCTCGCCCGCCAGCGGCAGGGCGTCGATCGACCCACCCGGCGGCAGCGACGCGCCCGACCGCTGGACGAACACCGGCATCACCGCGGCCTCGTCGGCCCCCGGGGCGAGCTCGACCCCAGCCACCAGGCCAGGCTCGGTGCCGTGGCCGGCCAGTTGGAACAGGTAGCCGGCGGCGACGCCGGTGGTGGCCTGCACCGCCGACCGGACCGCGTCCGCCACCGCCTGGGACGGCGGATCGGCGGGGGCGCCCACTCCGAGCTGACGACCGTCGGCCAGCCGCCGGCCCCGCTCGCCGGCCACGCCGCCGAGGAACGTGATCGGGATGACCGCAGGCGTCGGCCCGGCCGGGTCGAGCAGCACGGCCTCGGCCGTGACCCCGTACCACGGCCCCTGGCCCAGCGCCTGCATGTCGCGGGCCCAGCCGTCGGGGTCGATCATCATCCGCAGCGTCGACACGCTCCAGAGGAACTCGGCCGTGCCCCAGACCGTGTCCCACGCGCCGCCCAGGAACTCGCCGCCCAGGTTGAGGGCCTTGTCGAACAGTCCGGGTTCGGTGGGGGCGTCCTGCCAGGCCGCTTCCAGCGTGCGCCGCGGCCGCCGACAGACCGGTGCCGAGGACGCCGATGCGCCCGGCCAGGGCCTCGATCTCGTCCGGCCGACCAGGGACCAGCTCTCGGACCGTGGCCCCGACGCGGAGCTCAGCCATCGGTCTCGAACATCCCGGCGATGGCGGTTTCGGTCTCGATGTAGCCGCCGGCGGCCTGGGTCAGCAGCCCGGCGAGCTTGCCCGCGTCGTCCTTCATGCAGCCGCAGCCGCAGGCCCACTCGTCGAGGAACTCCGACGCGGCCGACCCGAACCGCTGGTCGCCCGGCTCGGCCAGGTGCGACTTGAGGTCGTCGCGATCGTTCTTGACCTGATCGGCGACCTCGACCGCCGCAGTCAGTCGTTGGCCGACGTCCCGTAGCACGTGGGATTGACCTCAAACTCCATGGCTGGCCAACGCCGGGTCGATGCTCCCGGTTCCCGGCTCAGGCTTCTTCTCCGTTGGTCCTGGGCTGCACGACCAGCACGGGCTTGGCTTCGATGGCGTCGGCCCTCAGGTAGACGGCGTGGGCGCTGGCCACGTCGACCACCAGGCCATAGCCGCGGGGGATGAGCGACAGCAGGTCGTCACCGACCGTTGTCAGCCAGTCGACGCCGCCGGCCGAGCGGTCGGGAACGGCGGCGGCGTAGTCGCCCAGCTCGGCCAGCGAGGAGAAGATCGGGACATAGCCGGCCCCGGGCGGGCCGACGGCGATGAACCCGGGGTCGTCAGATCGGATGGCGAACCACCGCCCGACCATGAAGTGCTCGGTGAACTCCTCCGCGCTCAGCCGACCGTCGGCGAAGGCGGCGACGACGGTGGTGAGATCGTCGGCCACCGTCACACGATGTCGAGCATGCGGTGGAGGGCGACCCTGGCCCATTCGGCCGTCTCGACATCGACCGTGATCTGGTTGACCACCTTCCCCTCGACCAGGTGGTCGAGCACCCAGGCCAGGTGCGGGGGGTCGATGCGGTTCATGGTCGAGCACGGGCAGATGAGCGGGTCGAGCGACACGACCGTCTTGCCCAGGTTCTCCGACGCCAGCCGGTTGGTCAGGTGGATCTCGGTGCCGACGCCGATCACCGATCCCCAGGGCGCGGCCTCGACGGTCCGGATGATGAAGTCGGTCGATCCGACCTCGTCGGCCAGCACCACGGTCTCGTGCGGGCACTCCGGGTGGACCACGACGATGCCGTCGGGGTGCTCGGCCCGGAAGGCGTCCACGTGCTCGGGCCGGAACCGCTGGTGGATCGAGCAGTGGCCCCGCCACAGCAGGAAGATGGCCTCCTTGCAGTCGGCCTCGGTGAGCCCGCCGAGCTCGTGGCGGGGGTCCCACAGCCGCATGTCGTCGAGCGAGTGACCCATGGCCACCCCGGTGTTGCGGCCCAGGTGCTGGTCGGGAAAGAACAGCACCTTGTCACCGCGGGCGAACGCCCATTCGAGGACGGCCCTGGCGTTCATCGACGTGCACACCGCGCCGCCGTGGCGGCCCACGAACGCCTTGAGGTCGGCCGCCGAGTTCATGTACGTGATCGGGACCAGTCGCTCGACGTCGATGACCCCGGCCAGCGCCTCCCATGCCTCCTCCACCTCGTCGATGTCGGCCATGTCGGCCATCGAGCAGCCGGCGTTGAGGTCGGGCAGGATGACCCGCTGGTGGTCGGCGGTGAGGATGTCGGCCGACTCGGCCATGAAGTGCACGCCGCAGAACACGATGAACTCGGCCGCGGGCCGCTGCTGCGCGAGAACCGAGAGCTTGTAGGAGTCGCCGCAGGCGTCGGCCCAGGCCATCACCTCGTCGCGCTGGTAGTGGTGCCCGAGGATGAAGACCCGGTCACCCAGGGTCCGCTTGGCCTCGCCGATCCGCTGGTCGAGCAGTTCTGGCGTCGCGGTGGTGTACCGCTCGGGGAGCGGAGCTTGAAGCCGCAGCATGTTGGTTGGAACCTCCGATGAGGCTGGGGTTCCGCTTCACGGACGGTGGGGGCAGCCTGGTCGCCTCGCCACGGGGGTGTCGTCCACGGAACCGATATGTCGACCGGACACCAGGCCGGCCGTTGGCGCGATGCTACCGGGAGTACCGGGTGACCGGCCGTACCATGCACCGAATGGTGCAACGACCGGCGACGGGGACGATCCCTGACGCCCCGGGCTCCTACCAGTTCAAGGACGCCCAGGGCCGGGTGATCTACGTGGGCAAGGCCCACAGCCTGCGGTCGCGCCTGGCCAACTACTTCCAGAGCCCGTCGAGCCTGCCGTTGCGGACGGCGCAGATGATCGCCCACGCCGAGACCGTGGAGTGGATCGAGGTCCGCAACGACGTCGAGGCGCTCATGCTCGAGTACAACCTCATCAAGGCGCACCGGCCCCGGTTCAACGTCCGCCTGCGGGACGACAAGAGCTACCCGTACCTGGCCGTCACCGTCAACGAGGAGTGGCCCCGTCCCATGGTGGTGCGGGGCCGCAAGCGCAAGGGGGTCCGCTACTACGGGCCCTTCGCCCACGCCTACGCCATCCGGGAGACCCTCGACCTGCTGCTGCGGACCTTCCCCATCCGCACCTGCTCCGACAGCAAGTTCGATCGGCACCACAAGCTCGGTCGGCCCTGTCTTCTGTTCCACATCGAGAAGTGCACCGGGCCGTGCATCGACGCCATCGACAAGCCGGCGTACGACCGGCTGGTCCAGGAGCTCCTCGACTTCCTCGACGGCGACACCGACCAGATCGTGCAGCGGCTCGAGGCCGACATGCGCGATGCCGCCGACCACTTGGAGTACGAGCGGGCGGCGCGGGTGCGCGACCGGCTCATCAGCGTGCGCAAGGCCATCGAGCGCCAGCAGATGGTGGCCGACCGCCACGAGGACATCGACGTGATCGGCCTGGCCGGCGACGAGCTGGAGGCTGCGGTCCAGGTGTTCTTCGTGCGGCGGGGCCGGGTCGTCGGGCGGCGGGGGTTCGTGCTCGACCTGGCCGAGGACCTGACCGAGGCCGGGGTGGTGAGCAAGGTGCTCGAGGGGATCTACACCGAGGACCAGCCCCTCGGGGTGCCCAAGACCGTGCTCGTCCCGGTGGAGCCGGACGACCCTGACCTGTACCGGGAGTGGCTCACCGGGCTCCGGGGTTCCCAGGCCACGGTGCGGGTGCCCAGGCGGGGTGGCAAGCGTCAGCTGCAGGAGACGGTGACCCGCAACGCCAAGGAGGAGTTCACCCGGCACCGCCTGCGCCGCTCGACCGACCACAACGCCAGGGCCCGGGCGCTCAACGAGCTCCAGGACCACCTCGGGCTGCCGAACGCCCCGCTCCGCATCGAGTGTTTCGACATGAGCCACATCCAGGGCACCGACTACGTCGGCTCGATGGTGGTGGTCGAGGACGGGCTGCCCAAGAAGAGCGACTACCGGCGGTTCCAGATCCGGGCCGTCCCCGGCAACGACGACTTCGCGGCGATGGAGGAGGTCATCACCCGCCGGCTCACCGCCTACCTGGTCGAGCGCAACCTGCCCGTCGCCGAGCAGGCCACGAGCAAGCGGAAGTTCGCCTATCCGCCCCAGCTGCTGCTGGTCGACGGGGGCAAGGGCCAGCTCAACGTGGCCCTGGGGGTGGTCGAGGAGCTGGGCCTGGCCGACGAGATCGCGGTGGCGGCCCTGGCCAAGCGGTTCGAGGAGGTGTACGTCCCCGGCCGGGCCGACCCGATCCGCATCCCCCGCCAGTCCGAAGCGCTCTATCTCCTGCAGCGGATACGCGACGAGGCCCACCGGTTCGCCATCGACTACCACCGCACGCTCCGGGCCAAGCGGATGACCAGGTCGGTGCTCGACGACGTCCCCGGGCTGGGGCCGACCCGCAGGAAGCGGTTGCTGAAGGAGCTGGGCGGGATCAGGGCGGTCAAGGTGGCGTCGCGTGACGACCTGCGGGCCCTTTCGTGGCTGCCGGACGCCGTCGCCGACGCCGTCCACGACAAGATCCATGCCCGAGCCTGACCACTGGGAGGAACACGCCGGCTGGTGGCAGGAGGAGTTCGCCGGCGGCGCCGACCCGGAGTACGTGGAGCAGATCCTGCCGCTGGCCGCCGAGGTTCTGGCCGGCCGGGCGTGCGTGCTCGACGTCGGCTGCGGCGACGGCCAGGTGGCCAGGCGTCTCGCCGGCAACGGTGCCGCCACCGTCATCGGGGTCGACCCAAGCCGGGCCCAGCTGGCCGAGGCCGGACGGCGAGAGGGCGGTCCGATCTACATCAGGGCCGCGGCGGCGGCGCTGCCGTTCGCCGGCGGGCGATTCGACGCCGTGGTCGCCTGCCTCGTCTTCGAGCACATCCGCGCCGTCGACGCCGCCATCGCCGAGGTGGCCAGGATGCTGCGCCCGGGCGGCCGGTTCGCCTTCTTCCTCAACCACCCGCTGCTCCAGGCGCCGAACAGCGGCTGGATCGACGACCACGTGCTCGATCCTCCCGAGCAGTACTGGCGCATCGGGCCGTACCTCGTCGAGGACGAGTCCATCGAGCAGGTGGCGCCCGGCGTCTTCCTCCCGTTCATCCACCGGCCGTTGTCGCGCTACGTCAACGCCATGGCGGACAACGGTCTGGTGGTCACCAGGATGGAGGAGCCGCCGCCACCCCCTGGCTTCCTCGCCAAGGCGCCGGAGTACGGGCAGGCCGCGTCGATTCCCCGGCTCCTGCTCCTGGTGGCCGAGAAGATGGAGTCGGCGTCGATCCCCGGCACGCGCGCCGTGGGCCGGTAGCATTTTGGGGGCGCGATGACCGCATTCGTTGTGATCTGCGGCCTCTCGGGGGCCGGGCGGTCCGAGGTCGCCAACGACATGGAAGACCTCGGATGGTTCGTGATCGACAACGTCCCGCCGACCCTGATCCCGAAGCTGGGCGAGCTGGCCGCCACCCCGGGCTCGGCCGACCGCATCGCGCTGGTCGTGCGGACCGCCGAGTACGACGGCGAGATCGCGCCGGCCCTCGACGGTCTGCGGGCCACCGGGGCGCGGGTGAGGATCCTCTACCTCGAGGCCTCGACCGACGTGCTCGTGCGCCGCTACGAGGGCAGCCGGCGCCGGCACCCGAGGGCGGGCCCGACCGACTCGGTCGCCGAGGCCATCGAGCTCGAACGGGCCGCGTTCGAACCGCTCAGGGAGGCGGCCGACGTCGTGGTCGAGACGAGCGACCTCAACGTCCACCAGCTCCGCGACCGCATCGTCGAGCTGTTCGAGCGCGACTCCTCTGCCACCGGCCTCCAGACCAGCGTCGTCTCCTTCGGCTACAAGCACGGGCTGCCGCTCGACGTCGACCTCGTGCTCGACTGCCGCTTCCTGCCGAACCCGCACTGGGTCGACGAGCTACGGCCCCTCACCGGTCGCGAGGAACCGGTCCGTCGCTATGTGCTGAGCCAGCCCGAGACCCGGGAGTTCCTGAAGCGGCTCGACGGTCTGCTGGCCATGCTGCTCCCGGCCTACGCCCGCGAGGGCAAGACCTATCTCACCCTGGCCGTCGGCTGCACCGGTGGCCGGCACCGCTCGGTCGTCCTGGCCGAGGAGATCGCGGGGCTGTTGCGCAAGCACGGGTTCGACCCGGTGGTGAAGCACCGCGACGCCGATCGCTGACCCCTCGACCACCGATTAACGTCGGCGCCGGACAGACAGGAGGCTCGCCATGACCATCCGCGTCGGCATCAACGGCTTCGGCCGCATCGGCCGCAACTTCTTCCGGGCGGCCAAGGAGGCGGAAGCCGACCTCGACTTCGTCGCCGCCAACGACCTGGGCCAGATCGAAACGATGGCCCACCTGCTCACCTACGACTCGATCCTCGGCCGGTTCCGGCGCGACATCAAGGTCACCGACGACGGCATCTCGGTCGACGGCGACGAGTTGAAGATCCTCGCCGAGCGCGATCCCAAGAGCCTGCCGTGGAACGACCTCGGGGTCGACGTGGTCGTCGAGTCGACGGGATTCTTCAACGATCGCGACAAGGCGTCCGCCCACCTCGAGGCCGGGGCGAAGCTCGTCATCTGCTCGGCCCCGGCCACGAACGCCGACGCCACCTTCGTCGTCGGGGTCAACGACGACACCTTCGATCCCGAGGCCCACAAGGTCGTGTCGAACGCGTCGTGCACCACCAACTGCTTCGTGCCCATGGTGAAGGTGCTCGACGACGCCTTCGGCGTCGAACGGGGGCTGATGAGCACCATCCACGCCTACACCGGCGACCAGATGCTGGTCGACGGGCTGCACAAGGATCTGCGCCGGGCCCGGGCCGCGGCGATCAACATCGTGCCGACCTCGACCGGAGCCGCCCGGGCCACGGGGCTGGTCATGGAGTCGATGAAGGGCAGGCTCGACGGCACCGCCCTGCGGGTGCCGGTCCCGACCGGTTCGCTCACCGACTTCGTCGCCGTCGTCTCGAAGGAGACCACCGTCGACGAGGTGAACGCGGCCTACCGGGCCGCGGCCGCGTCCGGCCGGCTGGCCGGCATCATCAGGTACTCCGAGGAGCCGCTGGTGTCCAGCGACATCGTGAGCGACCCGGCGTCGTGCATCTTCGACAGCAAGCTGACGATGACGTCGGGCCCCATGGTCAAGGTGCTCGGCTGGTACGACAACGAGTGGGGCTACTCCAACCGCCTGGTCGACATCGTCCGCATCTGCGGCGAACAAGTGCGCTGACGTGCGAGCCGCGCGAGCACGGCAGGACGGCCGAGCGAGCGCCAGCTCGCCGGACGTCGATGGGTGCGGGGCGCAGCCTCGCCGGAGGCACTGAGCGGTGGCCTCCAACCTCCCGCAGTTGGAGGATCTGCCGCCGGTCGAGGGGAGGAGGGTCCTGCTACGGGCCGACTTCAACGTTCCCCTCAAGGACGGGGTCATCGGCGACGACCTGAGGATCAGGGCCGCCCTGCCCACGATCGGGTGGTTGGTCGACCACGGCGCCCGGGTGACCGCCTGCACCCACCTCGGTCGGCCCAAGGGCACGCCGGACCCGAAGTACACGGTCGAGCCCGTGCGGCGACGGCTGGCCGAGCTCGCCCCCGGCGTCGAGCTGCTCGAGAACCTGCGTTACGACGCGGGCGAGGAGGGCAACGACCCTGAGTTCGTGCGCCGGCTCGTCGACGGCTTCGACGTGTACGTCAACGACGCGTTCGGCGCGTCCCATCGGGCCCACGCCTCGATCGTCGGCCCGCCCCAGCTCCTGCCGAGCGCCGCGGGCCGGCTGCTGGCCAGGGAGGTCGACGTGCTCCTCGGGCTCAGGGAACGCCCCGATCGCCCGTTCGTCACCGTCCTCGGGGGGGCCAAGGTGAGCGACAAGCTCGGCGTCATCGAGGCCCTGCTCGGCGTGGTCGACGCCCTCGCCATCGGCGGCGGCATGTGCTTCACGTTCCTGGCCGCCCAGGGCCACGAGGTCGGCGACTCGCTGCTCGAGGCCGACCAGGTCGAGGCGTGCCGACGGTTCCTCGCCGGGGACAAGCCGATCCACCTGCCGACCGACATCGTGGCCCTCGGCCCGGACGACGAGGTCCGCCACCTCGGGACCGACCTGCCCGCCGGCTGGAAGGGGCTCGACATCGGCCCGGAGACGGCCGGTCGGTTCAGCGACGTGATCCTCGATGCCCGCACCGTGTTCTGGAACGGCCCCATGGGCGTCTTCGAGGATCCCCGGTTCGCGGCGGGCACCAGGACGGTGGCCCAGGCGGTGGCCGACACCCAGGGGTTCAGCGTGGTCGGCGGTGGCGACAGCGCGGCTGCCGTCGCCGAGTTCGGCTACGACGACGACATCGACCACGTGTCGACCGGCGGCGGCGCGTCGCTCGAGCTCCTCGAGCAGGGCGACCTGCCCGGCCTCGCCGCCCTGCGAGGTGAGCTCGGTGGCTAGACAACCTCTGATCAGCGGGAATTGGAAGATGCACCACCACCATCTCGAGGCGCTGCAGATGGTGCAGAAGCTCTCCTATCAACTGACCCCGGGCGACTACGACTCGACCGAGGTCTCGGTCCACCCGCCGTTCACCGATCTGCGCACGGTGCAGGTCTGTTTCGAGAGCGACCGCATCCCCATCGCGCTCGGCGCCCAGAACTGCCATTGGGAGGACAAGGGCGCATTCACGGGGGAGGTCAGCCCGGTGTTCCTGGCCAAGCTCGACGTGCGCTACGTCATCGTCGGGCACTCCGAGCGCAGGGAGCTGTTCGGCGAGACCGACGAGCAGGTGGCCAGGAAGGTGAAGGCGGTGTTCGCCCACGGCATGGTGCCGATCCTCTGTGTCGGCGAGACGCTCGAGGAGCGGGAGGCGGAGGCCACCGAGGCCAAGGTCGTCGCGCAGGTCCGGGCCGACCTGGCCGGGCTGAGCCGGGAACAGGTGGCCGGCCTGGTCATCGCCTACGAGCCGATCTGGGCCATCGGCACGGGGCGAACGGCGACGCCGGACGACGCCCAGGCCGTGTGCGGGCTCATCAGGAGCCTGCTGGCCGACGTGGTTGACGAGGCGACGGCCGGGCTCACCCGCATCCAGTACGGAGGGTCGGTGAAGCCCGGCAACATCGCCGACCTGATGAGCCAGCCGGACATCGATGGCGCCCTCGTCGGGGGGGCCAGCCTCGACCCGGACGAATTCGCCCGGATCGTCAAGTTCGGCGCCTCGACCTGAGCACTCTGGCCCCTCGGTCGTTACAGCTCTGTGTAGAACGGCGGGGAATCCTCGATCGCGCCCCGCAGAACTCACTATGGTCCCCGGTTTGTGCCGGCCTTGACGCCGGCATGGGGGGAGACGGGTGACGATCGCACCGCGTCGCGGCGCCACCACGCAGGAACGAGGCACACGACGACGCCTCATGGTGGCCTCGCGCGCACCCTGCGACCTCGGCTCGTGCCCCTCGACCTGAAGCCAGGTGGAGGAGGTCCACACAAGTGAAGAAGCGATGGAGCTTCAAGCTCTTGAGTGCGGTGTTCGCGATGTCGCTGCTGGCGGCGGCGTGCGGCGGCGACGACGACGACACCGGCGGCATCCAGACCGACGACGAGGGTGTCAGCGCCGGCGCCGTCGATACGGTCGAGGTCCAGGCGGGCGGGACCGTCGTCCTGGCCGGCGAGCAGGAGCCGACCGGCCTCAACTGGCTCCAGGCCGAGGACAACGCGGCCTGGACGGCGCGGTTCATGCAGCTCGTATGGCCGGCGGCGGCGTGGCAGCTGCCCGACGGCACGTTCGTTCCGCAGGACCAGTTCGGGACCTATGAGGTGACCAGCGAGGACCCGCAGACGATCGAGTACGTGATCAACGAGGATGCGGTCTGGAGCGACGGCACGCCGATCACGGCCGACGACTTCATCTTCACCTGGGAGGCGCAGAACGCGTGCGACGAGGCGGCCGAGGCGGCCGATCCCAACACCGTGTACAACGCGGCGGGGTGCCAGGGCTACGACGTGATCGAGAGCGTCGAGGGTTCCGGCGACAGCAACAAGACGGTCACCGTCACCTTCGCCGAGCCCTATGCCGACTGGGTGGCGCTGTTCAGCCCGATCTTCCCGCGGCACGGCTTCGAGGCGGCCGGCAACGGCGACCTGGTGGCCGGGTTCAACACCGGGTTCAAGGTCGAGAACCTGCCGAGCGGCGAGGCCCTGGCCGACCACGTGCTCTCCGGTTCCCAGTTCATCGTCACCGACTACCAGCCCGGTGTGAGCACCACGCTGGAGCGCAACGAGGAGTACTGGGGCGACGACCCGGCCGCGGTCGACACCCTCCTGATCCGGTGGATCGCCGAGGGCACCCAGCAGGCCCCGGCGTTGCAGAACGGTGAGGTCGACGTGATCTTCCCGCAGGCCCAGCTCGACCTGGTCCAGCAGGTTCGGGGTATCCCGACGGCGACCACGTTCATCGGGTTCGGCACGTTCTGGGAGCACCTCGATCCCAACCAGGACAACGTCCATCTGGCCGATCCGGCCGTCCGCTCGGCCCTGGCCCTGGCCATCGACCGGGAGGAGATCGTCGAGCGGCTCCCGGCCCAGTTCGACCCGGCGGCCCAGGTGCTCAACAACCGCGTCTTCTTCCCGGGCGACCCCCGGTACGTCGACAACGCCGCCGACTTTGCCACCCAGGACACCGCCGCGGCCCGGGCCGCCCTCGAGAGCGCCGGTTACGTTGCCGGAGCCGACGGCGTGTACGAGCATCCCGAGCGGGGTCGCTTGTCGATCAGGATCACGTGGCGTGACCCGAACGAGCGTCGCCAGTCGACGGCCCAGTTGATCCAGGCCCAGGTCCAGGAGGCGGGGATCGAGGTCGTCTTCGCCCCGCAGCCCGACTTCGAGTTCCTCGACACCGGCAACTTCGACCTGGCCCTGTTCGGCTGGACCGGAGGATCGACGCTGTCGGGCAACGACTCGATCTACCGGAGCACCGGCGGTCAAAACTTCAGCAACAACGTGAACTCGGAGGTCGACGCCCTGTTCGACCAGGCCAACGTCGAGCTCGATGCCGACACCCGCACCGACCTGATGAACCAGATCGACGAGCTGCTGTGGCAGGACATGCACAGCCTCCCGTTGTTCCAGGTGCCCGAGCTGCTGGCCAACGACCAGGAGATCGGGAACGTCATCTACAACGGCTACGGCAACCAGTTCACCTGGAACGCCCAGCAGTGGGGGACGGTCGCCAACTAGAGCAACGAGCACTTTGCCCAACCGATCGTGTTACGGACGGCGCATGTCGTTTTGCGAATGTGTGAAACATCGGCCGATCCGGCCTGAGGTGATGGCGACCCCGAACGGAACTGGCTAGGGTCCCGACCCGGCTGAACCAGACCGCCGGGCGTGGTCTTGTCAGCCGGGCGCTTCAGGGAGAGCGGCGCCAGCGGCCGGTGGGGGTTCCTGCCGGGCGGGGAGGACGGTCTGACCTGACCGATGAGAGGCCACGACATCCGACAGTTACACCCGCTGCCGACCGCGAACCTGGCGCGTCACGAAGCGTTTCCGCACCCACCCGACCTTCGGGCCGGTACCTGACCGCGACTACGAGGAGGACTCTTACGTGAGACACAGAAGGAGCTTCAAGCTCCTGGCCGGCATCTTCAGCCTGGCGTTGATCGCCGCCGCCTGCGGCGGCGATGACGACGACGACGCCGGCATCGACACCGGCGAAGGCGGTGTGAGCGAGGGCGCCGTCGACACGGTCGAGGTCCAGGAGGGCGGCACCGTCGTCCTGGCCGGCGAGCAGGAGCCGACCGGCCTGAACTGGCTCCAGGCCGAGGACAACGCGGCCTGGACGGCCAACATCATGCAGCACGTGTGGCCCGCGCCACAGCTCCAACTGCCCGACGGCAGCTTCATCCCCCACGACGACTTCGGGACCTACGAGCTGACCAGCGAGGACCCGCAGACGATCGAGTACACGATCAACGAGGATGCGGTCTGGAGCGACGGCACGCCGATCACGGCCGACGACTTCATCTTCACCTGGGAAGCGCAGAACGCCTGTGACGAGGCGGCCGAGGCGGCCGACCCCAACACCGTGTACAACGCGGCGGGCTGCCAGGGCTACGACGTGATCGAGAGCGTCGAGGGTTCCGGCGACAGCAACAAGACCGTCACCGTCACCTTCGCCGAGCCCTACGCCGACTGGATCGCGCTGTTCAGCCCGATCTTCCCGCGGCACGCCTTCGAGGCCGCCGGCAACGGCGACCCGGTGGCCGGGTTCAACACCGGGTTCAAGATCGAGAACCTGCCCGCCGGCGACGCCATCACCGACTTCGTGGTGTCGGGCGCCCAGTTCATCGTCACCGGCTACCAGCCGGGCGTGAGCATGACGCTCGAGCGCAACCCCGACTACTGGGGCGAGAACTCGGCCAAGGTCGACACCCTTCTGGTCCGGTGGATCGCCGAGGGCACCCAGCAGGCCCCGGCGCTGCAGAACGGTGAGGTCGACGTGATCTTCCCGCAGGCCCAGCTCGACCTGGTCCAGCAGGTGCGGGCGATCCCGACGGCGACCACGTTCATCGGGTTCGGCACGTTCTGGGAGCACGTCGACTTCAACCAGGACAACGCCCACCTGGCCGACCAGGCCGTGCGCTCGGGCATCGCCCTGGCCCTCGACCGGGCCGAGATCGTGGAGCGGCTCCCGGCCCAGTTCGACCCGTCGGCCCAGGTGCTCAACAACCGCATCTACTTCCCGGCCGACCCGCGGTACATCGACCAGGCCGGCGACTACGCCGAGCAGAACGTCGACGGGGCTCGGGCCGCCCTTGAGGGCGCCGGCTACGTGGCCGGAGCCGACGGGATCTACGAGCACCCCGAGCGGGGCCGCCTGTCGGTCAGGATCACCTGGCGTGACCCGAACGAGCGGCGGCAGTCGACGGCCCAGCTGATCCAGGCCCAGGCCCAGGAGGCGGGGATCGAGATCGTCTTTGCCCCGCAGCCCGACTTCGAGTTCCTCGACACCGGCAACTTCGACCTGGCCCTGTTCGGTTGGACCGGCGGCTCGGTCCAGTCGTCGACCGACTCGATCTACCGGAGCACCGGCGGTCAAAACTTCAGCAACAACGTCAACCCCGAGATCGACGCCCTGTACGACCAGGCCAACGTCGAGCTCGATGCCGACACCCGGGTCGACCTGATGAACCAGGTCGACGCGCTGCTGTGGCAGGACCTGCACAACCTCCCGTTGTTCCAGGTCCCCGAGCTGCTGGCCAACGATCAGGAGGTCGGGAACGTCATCTACAACGGCTACGGCAACAGCTTCACCTGGAACATGCCCCAGTGGGGAACCGTCGCCAACTGAGCCGATCCGGCTCGAAGTGAACGTGACGGCGGGGCCGGCCCATTCTGGGTCGGGCCCGCCGTCGATTCGGAGAAGACGACCGAGGAGTAGTGTGGCTGGCGGGTGGCTGGCGGCCGCCAGTCGAGGGAACTAGGAGGCTCGACACGCGATGCTGCCATTCGTCGTACGCAGGCTGTTGATCGGGATACCGCTGCTCATTGCGTCCTCGTTCCTGGTGTTCGCCCTGGTGGCCAACGCCGGGACCCCGCAGCCGATCGAAGATCTCCGGCTGCGCCAGCCACCAGCCAGCGAGGCGCAGATCGAGGCGATGGAACGGAGCCTCGGTCTCGACAAGCCGTGGTACCAGCGCTACGGCGACTGGGTCCAGGATCTCGTGTTCGAGCGGACCTTCGGCACCGACTACAACGGCAACGCCATCGGGCCGCAGCTGCAACGGGCCCTGCTCGTCACCGGCCGGCTGGTGGTCGCCGCCCTCATCATCTCGGTGATCCTCGGGCTGGGCGTGGGGGTGATCAGTGCCCTACGCCAGTACTCGTTCTTCGACTACTCGACCACGTTCACCGCGTTCGTCTTCTTCTCGCTGCCGGTCTTCTGGCTGGCCGTGCTGCTGAAGCAGTTCGTCGCCATCCCGGTGAACGACGCCCTCGAGAGCGTCGGCCTGGGACGGTTCTTCGGCACCGTCCAACACTCGACGCCCGGGCTCGAGGGCAACTTCTTCGATCACCTGTACGACACCATCGGGCACCTGATCCTGCCCGCCATCACGCTCATCGTGATCAGCTACGCCCAGTACAGCCGGTACACCCGGGCGTCGATGCTCGACACGCTCAAGGCCGACTATGTGCGCACGGCGACGGCCAAGGGCGTGCCCCGGCGCAAGGTCATCGTCCACCACGCCCTGCGCAACGCGCTCATCCCGGTCACCACGATCATCGCCCTCGACTTCGGGGCGGTGATGGGCGGCGCCATCATCACCGAGAACGTGTTCCAGTGGCAGGGCATGGGCACCATGCTGATCAACAACATCCGCCAACTCGACGTGCCCACGGTGCAGGCCTGGCTCCTTGTCACCGCGACGCTGGTGATCGTGTTCAACATCGTCGCCGACGTGATCTACGCCTACCTCGACCCGAGGATCCGCCTTGACTGACGCCACCGCCCCGCCGGCGGCCGACAAGAAGCTCAAGGGTGCCGCGGGCGAATCGACCCCCGGCGGTCCGGAGCGGGAGTTCACGGTCGAGTCCCGCAGCCAGAGCCAGATGGTGATCGGGCGCTTCCTGCACCACCGCCTGGCCATGGCCTGCCTCATCGTGCTGACGATCGTGGTGCTGTTCTCGTTGATCGGCGGGCGGCTCTGGACCTACAGCTACCAGGAGATCACCAACTCGTTCAACACCCCGCCGTTCCGTGCCCTCGACGAGAACGGCGATCTCGTCTGGTCGGCGCAGCACCCCATGGGCACCGACACCGAGGGCCACGACTTCATGGCCCTCATCCTGCGCGGCGCCCAGAAGTCGGTGCAGATCATGCTCCTGGTGGCGTTCCTCTCCACCGCCATCGGCATCGTGTACGGGGCCGTGTCCGGCTACTACAGGGGCCGCATCGACGGCGTCTTGATGCGCATCCTCGACGTGCTGTTCACCATCCCCCTGCTGGCCATCCTCATCGTCCTGTCGAGACGGATCGAGGGCAGCGGCAGCTGGCTGTTCGTCGCCCTGCTCCTCGGGTTCTTCGTGTGGTTCACCCTGGCCCGTCTGGTCCGGGCCGAGTTCCTGTCGTTGCGGGAGAAGGAGTTCGTCGAGGCGGCCCGAGCCCTGGGGGCCGGTGACGCCCGGATCATCTTCCGGCACATCCTCCCCAACATCGTCGGCACCATCATCGTCAGCGCCACCCTCACCATGGCCACGGCCATCCTGCTCGAGACCGCGTTGTCGTTCCTCGGCCTCGGCATCAGGGCCCCCGACACGTCGCTCGGGTTGCTGGTGGCCCGCTACCAGGCGGCCTCGACCACCCGGCCGTGGCTCTTCTACATCCCGGGGGTGTTCGTCGTCATCATCGCGTTGTGCGTGAACTTCGTCGGCGACGGCCTGCGTGACGCGTTCGATCCGAAGCAGCAGCGGGTGCGGCAGTGAGCCCTACGGACGACGCGCTGGAGGACATCACGGCCGACGAGGTCGGCACCGTGGCCGATGCCGAGGGCGTGGTGCTGGCCGTCGAGAACCTGAGCGTCGACTTCCCGACCGAGGACGGGGTGGTCCACGCCGTCCGGGGCGTGTCCTACGAGCTGCGCTCGGGCGAGGTGCTCGGCATCGTGGGCGAGTCCGGGTCGGGCAAGTCGGTGTCGTGCATGGCGATCATGGGGCTGTTGCCCAGGTCGGCCGACATCAACGGCTCCATCCGGTATCGCGGCCGGGAGCTGCTCGGCCTGCCCGAGAAGTCGTTCAACCGGATCCGCGGGGCCAAGATCGCCATGATCTTCCAGGACCCGATGACCTCGCTCAACCCGGTGCACCGGGTCGGCTTCCAGATCGCCGAGGGGGTCCTGGCCCATCAGGACGCCGACGACGACGAGGCCATGAAGCGGGCGGTCGAGATGCTCGACCTGGTCGGCATCCCGAAGGCCAAGGACCGGGCCAGGATGTACCCCCACGAGTTCTCCGGCGGCATGCGCCAGCGGGCCATGATCGCCATGGCCATGGCCAACGACCCCGACGTGGTCATCGCCGACGAACCGACCACCGCCCTCGACGTGACCGTCCAGGCCCAGGTGCTCGAGGTGCTCAAGGACGTCAAGGAGGAGTTCAACTCGGCGATCATCCTCATCACCCACGACCTGGGGGTGGTGGCGGGGATGGCCGACCGCCTGCTGGTCATGTACGCCGGCCGTCCGGTGGAGTTCGGCGGGGTCGACCAGGTCTACGAACACCCCCGCATGCCGTACACCCTCGGGCTCATCGGTGCTCTGCCCAGGCTCGACTCCGACGGGTCGGAGCGGTTGGTGCCGATCAAGGGGGCGCCACCGTCGCTCATCAACCTTCCGGCCGGTTGCCCGTTCCAGCCTCGGTGCCCGCTGGCCCGCCAGCTCTGCAACGAGGTCGAACCCGACCTGGTGCCCACCGAGCTGGCCGAGCACACCGCCGCCTGCCACTTCTGGAAGGAGCTCGCCGGCGACGTCTCGGCCGAGGACGTGTTCGAGATCACGGCCGACGACGCCGAGCCGGTGGCCGAGATCGAGGTGGCGCAGGCGCAGGAGGAGACCCCATGACGAGCCGGCAGCAGCGGCGATTGGATCGCGCCGCTGCCCGCAGGTACGGCACCACCGACGCGGCCGTCGACCGCACCGGGGTCGAGGAGGGGATCCCCGGCCAGGCGGCGGCGCCCGGCCTGGCCGTGTCGCCCGACCAGGACAGCTCCTTCGCCACGGAAACCCACCAGAAGGATCCGCACCGGCCCAGCGCCCCCAACGACGCGACGGCAACGGCGACCTTCGCCGAACCGGTCGCCGGGTCGCCGGTTGAGATCCGCCCCCCGGGCTACGAGGACCGGGACGTCCTTCTCGCCGTGCGCAACCTGGTCAAGGAGTTCCCGGTCCGGGGCGGCGGCATCATCCGGCGCACGGTCGCCACCGTGCAGGCGGTGAGCGACGTCACCTTCGACATCTTCGCGGGCGAGACCCTTGGGGTCGTGGGCGAGTCTGGATGCGGGAAGTCGACGCTCGGGCGCACGCTGCTCCAGCTCCTGCCGGCGACGTCCGGCTCGGTGAACTACGACGGCAAGGAGCTGACCACGCTCAAGGGCGACGCCCTGCGCAAGATGCGCCGCGACATCCAGATCGTCTTCCAGGACCCGTACGCATCGCTCAATCCCCGGCTGCCGGTCGCCGAGATCGTCGGCGAGCCGCTGAAGATCCACGGGCTGTGGAAGTCGAAGGCCGCAGGCAAGGCCAGGGTGCAGGAGCTGATGCGCCTGGTCGGGCTCAACCCGGAGCACGCCAACCGGTATCCCCACGAGTTCTCCGGCGGCCAGCGTCAGCGGGTCGGCGTGGCCCGGGCCCTGGCCCTCGAGCCCAGGCTGCTCGTCCTCGACGAGCCGGTGTCGGCGCTCGACGTGTCGATCCAGGCCGGCGTCATCAACCTGCTCGAGGACCTGCAGGCGCGGCTGCAGCTGTCGTACATGTTCATCGCCCACGACCTGTCGGTGGTGCGCCACATCTCCGACCGGGTGGCGGTCATGTACCTCGGCAAGATGGTCGAGGTCGGCACCCGCCGGCAGATCTACGAGGAGCCGGCCCACCCCTACACCCAGGCCCTGCTGTCGGCCGTGCCCGTGCCCGACCCCAAGAAGGAGCGGGCCCGCCGGCGCCGGGTCCTCACCGGCGACGTGCCCAGCCCGGTCAACCCGCCGTCCGGTTGCCGGTTCCGCACCCGCTGCTGGAAGGCCCAGGACATCTGCGCCGAGCAGGAACCCCTGCTCGTCGACCGGGGCAACGGCCACCCGGTGGCGTGCCACTTCGCCGAGGTCGAGAAGGTCGTCTGACCGGCTAACGTAACTGGGCTGTCCGAGACCTGACCGTCGGAGTGGAACGTTGCTGATCTGGATCGTGGGTGCCGTCCAGGTGCTCACCGGCCTCATGATGGTGTTCCTCGTGCTGCTCCACAGCGGCCGGGGCGGGGGCCTCTCCGACATGTTCGGCGGCAGCCTCGGCGCCACCGCCGCCGGCTCGACCGTGGTCGAACGCAACCTCGACCGCATCACGGTTGTCGCCGCGCTCATGTTCGTGCTCACCACGATCGCCTTCGGCCTGCTGCTCAGCTGAGCCGAGCGCGGCATCGCCTGGTGTGTCCGGGCGGCTGGCACGCGCTTCGCGTCCATGTTGCCGCGCTCAGGTACCGCTGCGGTAGCTCAGCGCGGCAACATCGCCGGGGAGAGGGCGCGCTACAGTTGCTGTCCCTTCGGCTCGCGCCGGGTCACCACGTCGGAGTGGCGGAAATGGCAGACGCGCCAGGTTGAGGGCCTGGTGTCCGTAAAGGACGTGGGGGTTCAAGTCCCCCCTCCGACACGCTGAGAAGCAGTCGTAAGCCCAGGTCACCGGCCTGAGCTTCGTTCGTTCTTGGACTCGGAACTGGCCTGTGGTCACAACTTGGCCACGATGACCGAGGCGTGGTCGCGCGACGTGTCTCGGCGGACGCTGACGTGGACTCAGGTCGGGCTGCGATGCTGTTGCGCATGGAGGACACGGAGTCGCTGTGCCCCGCTTGTGGCTTCGACCTTGGTGATCCCCCGTGGGTCGACGGGTGCCTCTCCGATGAGATCTGCCCGTCGTGCGGGCTCCAGTTCGGGTATCAGGACTCGAAGGCGAAGGGCGGGCGCGACGACGCCTTCTACCACGGCTGGCGTTCGTGCTGGCTCACGCACGGGCGCCGTGGTCCGGTGGCGCGCAGAAACCGCCGGTCGGCTGGTCCGGCAAGGAACAGGTGAGGAACTACCTCGGGCTCTCGTAGCGAGCGCGGCATGCGCCCCGTTCAAGAGACGTCGATGCCTGTCCACTCGGCTAGGAAGATGCCGAGATCGCCGATGTCCTGCTCGATTGCCGCGTCGATCCAGCTCCAGCGAACGACGCGCGCGCCGTTCTGAATGCAGAACGGGTTGCCCGTCCCATCATCACCGAAGGCGAGCAACTCGTGGGCGAGTTCCCCGCTGCCCCAAGCCAGCGTGTTGTCGCGCACGACTCGCTCCACGGGCCACACAACCCACACCACTGGCCCGACGTGTCAT
Organism: Acidimicrobiales bacterium; assembly: GCA_050744245.1. GTDB lineage: Bacteria > Actinomycetota > Acidimicrobiia > Acidimicrobiales > JBOGGX01 > JBOGGX01. The sequence goes on along the minus strand of JBOGGX010000259.1, from coordinate 6,325 downwards.
AGAGCCCATCGACCATCGCATAGAGCAGCCGGAGGTCGCGTGGCCAGGGCCGGCCCAACTGCGTCTCGCACGCGGCGAGTCGTTCGTCCGGCACTGCTGGCCCCGCACGGAGTCCATGAGCGGTCAACGTGTCCTTCCAATCAGCGCCGAACTTCACCAAAGCGTTTAGCTCGCTCGAGCTTCGGACTCCATTCGAGCCGAGCGCCGGCCCTCGTAGAGAACATCGGGGGCGAGGTCGGCGCCGTTGGACCAGACGATCGTGCCGGCTTCGGAGTCGACTTTGATGGACGCGAACACGGCTGGGTCGCTGTGGATCTCGGCGAACACGGGCCCGTGCAGGTAGGGCTCGAGGTCGATCGACTTCTCGAGGCCGTCCGCGAAGCGCAACCGGACGACGTGGTCATGCAGGACTTCGACGTGTGTGATGTCCATGGCCTCGCTCCTACTGCAGTGGCTCGATGGTACCGGGCTCCTCGCCGCTGATGGCCTTCTGCCAGCAGGTGGCGAGCTCGTCGCCGTGCTCGCCAACCCACTCAGCGACGAGCCGAGCGGCACGCCGCGGGAGCGATCCTTCAAGGATCTCCCCGCTCGTGATCGACACCTTCGCTTCGTCGCCGCCGTACCGGGCATGGATGTGCGGCGGCGGGTGGTCCTCGTAGTACAGGTAGATCGCGATGCCGTAGAAGAAGCTGAGGCGCGGCACGTCAGCTCGACGCCCGCGGCCGGAAGATCAGGTTGGCGACGCGCTCGGCGGCGTCCGACTGCATCGCCGGCGTGACGTGTTGGTAGATGTCCCACGTGATCGTGGCGCTGGCGTGGCCGAGCCGCTCCGAGACGATCTTGACGTCGACGCCGGCCTGGAGCGCGAGGGTCGCCCACGTGTGGCGGAGGTCGTGCAGTCGGATCCGAGGGACGCGGTGGCGTGCGACACGCCGATCGAACTCACGAGAGAAGCGGTCCGGGTGGTATGGGCGGCCGTCTGGATGGCAGAACACGAGCGCGCGGTCGTCGTAGGTGGGACCGAGGAGCAGACGCTCCTCCGCCTGCCGGGTCCGCCACGTGCGTAGCGCGGCGACGGTGTCGGCGTCGAGGTCGACGTCGCTCCATCGCAGGCCGAGCGCCTCACCACGCCGGCACTCGGTCGTCGCAAGGAACAGGAAAGCGACGTGGTAGCGAGTTCCACGTTCCGCCTCGAGGAAGCGGGCGAGCGTGTCCGCATCCCAGGTCCGCATCTCCGGCGCCTTCGTCTTCGTCCGGGCCGCCCGGGGCGGTGTCGCTGCCTGAGCCGGGTTCCGCACGAGCCGGCCCCAGCGAACGGCGTCGCCGAGGGCCCGCCCGAGCACGGTGTGGACGTAGCGCACCGACTGGCGGGACAGCCCACCGGGCTTGCCGTCGAGCGGCCGTGGTCGAGTAGGTCGGCATACAGCCGGTTGAGCATGCCGGCGTCGACGGCTTCCAGTCGCACACCGCCGAGGTGCGGGATCACGTGCAGGCGGAGGTACCGCTCGTACGACGCCCACGTCGACTCTTCGATCGTGACCTTGATCGCCGGCAGCCACTCGTCGACGAGGTAGTCGCCCAGGCGTTGCCGAGCCGGCGGGACGTAGGCGCCCTGACGGCCGGCTACCCGCAGCTCGTCGAGTGCGGCCTGGGCCTCGGCCTTGGTCTTGAAGCCGCGGCGCTTGGCCTGCCGGCGGCGCCCGTCCGGCCCCGGTGCGAGGTCGACGACGAACCACCACGTTCCGGTGCTCGTGTCCTTGCGCGGTCCGGCGTCCTTCGCCATCAGCTGTCACTCTCCCGGGCGGAGCGGGCCTCGAGGTCCTCAAGGTGGTTGGCGAGGGCGCGCAGCTGGGTCTGCCACTGCTGCAGGTCGCCGAGGGCATGGCGCACGAGCTGCGCCTTGCAAGCATCGACGGCCTCGACGACGCGAGCCTGCGCGTCGCTGAGGGGGTTCGGTCCGAGCTCGTCGAGGAACGCCTGGAAGCGGAGCTGCATCAGTGCCCGCGGGTAGTCGGCGCCGAAGATGAGATCGGCGAGTAGTGCGAGCGGCGCGCCGAACCGCTCGGCGTCGGGCGTGCGCAGCTTGGCCGGGACGCCGGGGGAGGCCCACGGCGGCGGTGGCATGAAGAACCAGGTCACCGGCAGGTCGAAGGCGCGAGCGAAGGCCACGATCTCGTCGGCGTCGAACTGCCGGACCCGGTTGCCGTCGACCGAGCGCTCTGCGGCGCTGTAGTTGGCCTTGGACCAGCGGCTGCCGAGGTAGGGCTCCAGCGCGTCGCACGCCTGATCCTGGGTCCAGCCCTTCTCGAGGCGGGCCTGGGCGAGGTTGAACGCGATCACCTGGTTCGGGGTCAGCCCGAAGTACAGCGGGACCTCGTCGCTAGCGGCTGCTCTCTTCCTGGCCACGGTCGTCAACTCTAGCACGATCGGTCAACATCAGACTTGACAACGAATGCCAGGGGTGTAATCTGTCTGGTTCCGGAGGGTCTGCTTCCTGTCAGACCGCCGGACAGGAGGTGATCCGTGGCTGCTCCGGACTTCTTCACCGTCGAGGAGGCGGCGCGGATCCTGCGCATCGGCCGGACCCGGAGCCCGTCATCCGCTCCCACCGCCAAGCCCAACCGCTCCTCGCGCGACAGCCAGGCCACACCCTGCCCTTCACCGGCTGACCCGCATGCTCCCCCTCACATCGGTCATCACCACCCTGACCAAGAACTGTGACGCACTTGCACCTGCCGGGTGCTGCCGGATCGTCCGTCGGCACGCGTCGTTGGCGGTCAGGCCGTGTTGAGCCTCGGGAAGCTGGCGCCGGGCCAGCAGCAGTACTACCTCGACACCGTCGCCCGCGGCGCCGAGGAGTACTACACCGGCGCCAAGGAAGCGCCCGGCCAGTGGATCGGCGCCGCTGCACCGCGGCTCGGACTCGCTGGCGAGGTCGACGCCGAAGCGCTCGCGCGCATCCTCGAGCACGTCGATCCAACCGGCGCCTACCGGCTGACCGCCGCCCACTCCGTTCCGACCGTCGCCGGGTTCGACGCCACGTTCTGCGCGCCCAAGTCCGTATCCCTGCTGTTCGCCCTCGGGGCGCCGGAGGTGTCCAACGCGGTCCGCAACGCCGCCGACGCCGCGGTCAGCGCGTCGCTGCAGGTCCTCGAGCAGGCCGCCTGCCGCGTCCGCCGGGGCAAGGGCGGTCACACCATGCTGGAGGGCGACGGGTTCGTTGCCGCCGCGTTCCGGCACCGCACCTCCCGGGCTGGCGACCCGCACCTGCACACCCACGTCGTGATCGCCAACCTCGCGCACGCACCGGCCGATGACCGCTGGACCGCTCTCGACGGACGGCCGCTCTACGCCTGGCTGTCACCGGTCGGGTACCTCTACGAGGCCCACCTGCGCGGGGAGCTGACCCGACGCCTCGGTGTCGAGTGGGGCCCGGTCCGCAATGGCATCGCCGACTTCGCCGGCATCCCACGCCCGGTGCTGCGGGAGTTCTCTACTCGGCGCAAGGAGATCGAAGCCCACCTCGACGCGCACGGCCAGCAGTCGGCCCGCGCCGCGCAGGTCGCCACCTACGCCACCCGCCAGCCCAAGAACGGAGAGCTCGACGCCGAAGGGCTCCTGCCGGGATGGCGGGCGCGCGCTGAAGCTCTTGGGTTCGACGCCCGGGCGCTCGCCGCAGTCGTGGATCGCTCGGCAGCAGTCGACCCGCCCGGGCTCGGCAGCCTCGAGGCCGAGCAGCTGTACACGTGGCTGGCCAGCCCGGACGGGCTCACCGCGAGGGCAAGCACGTTCGGTGAGCGAGACGCCATCAAGGCGATCTGCAACGCCTTGCCCGCCGGCGCGCCCGTCAACCACGTGCTCGACCTCGTCGACGGCTTTCTCGCATCCGAGCACGTCCTCGCAGTGCGAGCCGACGGCAAGGCTGCGGCGATCCACCGCGCCGACGGCAGGGCCGTCCCCGCCCGCACCGACGAGGGTCGCTTCACGACGCCGGAGATGCTCGAGCTCGAGGCCCAGCTCGTCGAGCAAGCGGTCCGGCGCCGCCACATCGGTGTCGGCGTCGCCGGTGGGGTGGCTGTCGACGCCGCCGTCGCAACTCGGGCGTCCCTGAGCGTGGAGCAGGAGCAGATGGTGCGCGCGATCTGCTCTTCCGGTGACGGGATCGAGATCGTCGAAGGTGTCGCAGGTGCCGGCAAGACGTTCGCCCTCGCCGCCGCCCGCGACGCGTGGGAGGCATCGGGCTGGCGCGTGATCGGCTGCTCGCTCGCCGCCCGCGCCGCCAAGCACCTCCAGGACGACGCCGGCATCCCTGCCTCGACCATCGTTCGGCTCCTCGCCGGCATCGACCGGCACGAGACGACACTCGACGGCACCACCGTGGTCGTCGTCGATGAGGCCGCGATGGTGGGCACCCGCAAGCTCGCTCGCCTGCTCGACCACGCCGACGCCGCAGGCTCGAAGGTCGTCCTTGTCGGTGACCCCTGCCAGCTTCCCGAGATCGACGCCGGCGGCGCCTTCCGAGGCCTGCGCGCTCGCCTGGGGGCCAGTCATCTCACCGAGAACCGCCGGCAAGCCGAGGCCTGGGAGCGCGACGCCCTCGCCGAGCTGCGCGCGGGCGACCCGGACCGAGGTGTCGAGGCCTACCTCGACCACGAACGCATCCACGAAGCGTCCACAGGGCCGGACGCCCGAGCACTCCTGGTCGAGGAGTGGATGAACTCCTGGGTCGAGGACGAGGACGTCCTCATGGTCGCTGCTCGTCTCGCCGATGTCGATGACCTCAACCGGCGAGCGCGTGCCGTGCTGCGCGACGAGGGCTACCTCGCCGACGACCGCGTCGTGCTCGCTGGACGCGGGTTCACCGAAGGCGATCAGGTACTCGCTCTGCGCAACGAGTACCGCACCCGCATCCTCAACGGCACGCGCGGTGTCATCGAGCAGATCGACACCAGCCGGCACCGGATGGTCGTCGCTACCGACACCGGCGACCAGCTGCTCATCCCGTTCGCCTATGCCTCCGAGGGCCACCTCACCCACGGTTACGCCACCACGATCCACAAGGCCCAAGGAGCCACGGTCGACCGCTGCCTCGTGCTTCTCGATGACACGACTCCTCGCGAGCACGCCTACACAGCGCTGTCCCGCGGCCGCCGAGGCAATGACCTATTCGTCGCTACCGAGGACCGCCGCGTCGACGAACGACACGCCGCCGAGATCGAGCGCGACCCGCTCTACGACCTGCGAGCGGCGATCCGGCGATGTGCCGGCAAGCAGTTGGCACTCGACCAAGTCGAGCAACCGCAGCCCTCGTCGCTCGATGAGCTGCGGCGCGAACGCGACGACCTGCGACTCCGCCTGGGCGATGGACCGCCCGACCCGTCGTGGGAGCATCGGCGGTTGGCGGAGGCTCTCACACGCGAGCAGCACTACCGGGATGGCGCGCAGTGGCGGCTCGAGACAGCGCGGAAGGACCTTGAGAAGCTCGGCCCAATCGGTCGCCGAACGCATCGCACGCAGCGACGAGAACTCGAACGTCGCATGGCTGGCTTCGAGGCCGACGTCGCGGGATACGACGACAAGCTCGCTTCCCTACGGCGCGAGTTGGTGGAGCTGGAACCTTCGATGAAGGCCCGCACCGCCTGGGAGCAGCAACCAGTCCGGTCTCGACCGCGTACGAGACCTCGACCGTCAGATCGATATCACCGAGCGGCTGGAGCGAGTGATGACCCGCGACCTTGAGCGAACAGCCGAGGGAGGGCTTGAACGGGGGCTTGGCCACGAGCTGTAGCGGAGCGCAGGCGACTGGGTGCTACTTGCCCCGCTTGAAGAGCCCCCGGAGGCGTGAGCCGCTTGGCTTCGAGGGCGATCCCCTGAGATCGAAGCCGCCGTCGCCCCTGGCCTGGACGGTGATGTTGTTCATCCAATCGTCGGCGTCGGCACGCTTGTGTTGCTCCGTGTGCTGAGTGATCCGCGCGCTCAGCGGGCCAGGGGTCGGAAGCTCAACGCCCTCCCACCTGACGCGCCGACCCGGCGTAGCCGGTCCGCGTTCGATCACATCAGTCGGGAGCCCGAGGTCGCTAACTACTTCGACCTGAAGAACTCGGGGCCGCAGGCCGGGTGACTGCCGCCGGTTCCTCGTGCGCCGCTGGTCGCGGCTTCCGTTGAGTTCGTCTGGCCCTTTCTCTTGAACGGTTCGGCGTGAGCGAGCGCGTCGAACCGTCGGGCGGGTCAGGCGGCGGCGCTGTCGGGTGCGGGCCCCGCGCGGGGTGGCCCGGTAGCCATCGGTGGCGGCGACGGGGCCGGTCGGCCCCATCCATCGGAACGT
>JBOGGX010000258.1:0-18648 GCA_050744245.1 Acidimicrobiales bacterium | reverse complement strand
GCCCGCGACGGCCACGGCCGAGGCCCGGCCGTTCGACCCGGTGACCCAGGCGTCGGCCAGCTGGGTCAGCGCCTGGGCCTCGACGACCGACGGCAACCGCTCGACCGGCGACCGCGTCGGCAACTCGACCGGCGCGGGCGGCGGCAGCGACGGCATCGGGGCGTCCAACCGGTCCGCCGCGTACGTCGCCACCGGATAGGCGGCCGGCTCCCACGGCTGCAGGGCCAGGGGCAGCGGCGAAAAGACGCCGTCAGGAACACGCACATCCCCGACCAGGTCCTCGCCCCGCACCACCCGCTCGTGGGCCACGGCCGCGGCCGGCGGCCCACCGTCCAGGTTCGGGGCGAGCTCGGCCCACGAGTGGGTCGACGCCGCCACCTCGGGCAGCGGTCCGAGCGCGAACCGGCCCGCCCCCTCGGCGACGACCGGCCCCGCGAACCGACCGGGCGCGTCGAGCGCCAGCCGATACTCCGCCAGCGACGCCGCCGGCCAGAGCTGCTTGCCTCGGGCCAGAGCGGCCCGGCTCCGGTCGCGTAGACGCACCAGCCCAGACCAGTCGCGCCGCTCGCCCAGGCGGTCGATCTCCCTGACCAGCTCGTCGAGGTCACCCAGCTCGATGAGTTCGTCGAGCGTCACGGGGGTAGTTTGGCCGCACCGAACGAACAAGGAGAGCGACCGTGGACATCCAGGCCTTGCTCGGCGACGATGCCGAATCGCTACTCGACTACGAATGCAAGGGCATCCCGAAGGACGACCTCATCCTTCCTGGCCCAGACTTCATCGATCGCACCGTCGCGATCTCCGACCGTTCGCCCCAGGTGCTGCGGAACATCCAGGCGATCCTCGACCACGGGCGCCTTGGTGGCACGGGCTACATGTCGATCCTGCCCGTCGATCAGGGCATCGAGCACTCGGCGGCGGCGTCGTTCGCGCCGAACCCCCGCTACTTCGATCCGCTCAACATCATCGAGCTCGCCATCGAGGGCGGCTGCAGCGCGGTGGCCTCGACCTTCGGCGTCCTCGCCGCCGGCTCCCGCAGGTACGCCCACAAGATCCCCTTCGTGGTGAAGATCAACCACAACGAGCTGCTGAGCCTGCCGACCACGTACGACCAGGTGCTGTTCGGCTCGGTCACCCAGGCCTTCGACCTGGGTGCGGCGGCGGTCGGCGCCACCATCTACTTCGGTTCGGCCGAGTCGACCCGCCAGCTCCAGGAGATCAGCCACGCGTTCGCCGAGGCCCACGATCTCGGGATGGCGACCATCCTGTGGTGCTACATCCGCAACCCGGGCTTCGTGCAGGATGGCGTCGACTACCACGATGCCGCCGACCTCACCGCCCAGGCCAACCACCTGGGCGTCACCATCGAGGCCGACATCATCAAGCAGAAGCTGCCGGTGCGCAACGGCGGCTACACCGCCCTCAAGTTCGGCAAGACCAGCCCGATCGTGTACGACACGCTCACCACCGATCACCCGATCGACCTCACCCGCTGGCAGCTGGCCAACTGCTACATGGGTCGGGCGCCGCTCATCAACTCCGGTGGTGATTCCAAGGGCGAGAGCGACCTGGCCGAGGCGGTACGCACCGCGGTGATCAACAAGCGGGCCGGCGGGGCCGGGCTTATCAGCGGGCGCAAGGCGTTCCAGCGGCCGACCGAGGAAGGGGTCGAGCTGCTCAACGCGATCCAGGACGTCTACCTCGATCCCGAGATCACCATCGCCTGACGTGCCTCATCCCTTCCTCTCCGATGAATGGGTCGAGGAGGCCCGCAGGATCAGAGACGAGTACAAGGGCCGGTCGTCGGCCGGCGATGGCAAGCTACCGAGCATCCGGATCAACCATCTGATCACCGACGTGCCGTTCGGGAACGGCGCGGTCAAGGCCCACACGGACACGTCGTCGGGGACGGTCGAGACCGACATCGGCCATCTCGACAACGCCGACACCACCGTCACCCTCCCCTACGCCACGGCCAAGGCGGTCATCATCGACGGCGACTTCCAGGTCGCCATGCAGGACTTCATGTCAGGCAAGATCAAGGTCGACGGCGACCTCACCAAGCTGATGGCCTTCCAGCAGGTGGCCCAGACGGTCGATCCCGTGGTCGGGGAGATCAACGCCCGCATCCGGTCGATCACCGAGTAGGCCGGAGCCGGCGGCGAGGTGGTGACCGGGTGATCCGGCTCGACCGGACGGTTGACCGGGTGGTCGGCGAGCCCGTCAAGCGGGCGGTGGCCGGGTCGGTGCTGCGCATGCTCGGGTCCCGTCGGACGCCGCCCGACGACGACTGGCTGCTCGGTGACGCCGGCGACCCCGGTCTGTTCGGACCCGACTCGGTGGCGTGGAAGGTGCATGCCGACCTGACCTCGATGCTCACCGGCGGGATCAGCGCCCTGCTGCTCCAGACCCTCCACCCCGGGGCGATGGCCGGCGTCGCCGACCACTCGGACTACCGCCGCGATCCGACCGGGCGCCTGCACCGGACGGGGGCCTTCATCGTCAACACCACCTACGGGAGCACCAGGGAGGCCGAACGCGCCATCGACGCGGTGCGGCGGATCCACGATCGGGTGAACGGCGTTCGGCCCGACGGCATCCCCTATGACGCCAACGATCCCGAGCTCCTGACGTGGGTCCACGTCGCCGAGGTCGGCCAGTTCCTGCGTAGCTACCAGCGCTATGGCCCCGGCCGGCTCTCGGCCCGCGATGTCGACCGGTACTACGCCGAGGTGGCCGAGGTCGCACGGCGGCTCGGCGCCCGGCGGGTGCCGACCAGCGCGGCCGAGGTGCGTGACTACTACCGCAGGGTCAGGCCCGCACTGACGGGCACGGAGCAGGCCATCGAGGCGGTCGGGTTCCTGACCGAGCCGAAGGGCGCCACCCTGAGCGAGCGGTCGATCTACGGCTTATTGGTCCAGGCGGCCATCGCCGTTCTCCCCCACTGGGCCCGGCCGATGCTCGGTCTGCCCCAGCCCATCGTGGTGGGCGAGGCCTTCCGCCTGCCGACCTGGACCGCAGGCACCGTGCTGCGCTGGGCGCTCGGCGAATCTCCGGTGGTGGCCCGGGCCCGCCAACGCACCGAGTTGGCCGGGGTGGTACACGCGCGCCACGCCTCGCACCGGTCGCGCTAAGGATCCGTCAAGACCGACGCGCACCTCGGCGCCCGGAATGTAGAACCGGTGTGTGAACCCGGATCGTGCGCCGGCGGCCCTCGGCCTCCTGGTGGGCGGGCTCGGGCCCATCGTCGTGGCCGCCGCCCTGGTGCCCCTGCGAGACACGCTCGTGAACTCGAGCGTCGCCCTCGTCCTGGTGGTCGTCGTGGTGCTGGCCGGTGTCGCCGGTGGACGCGCCGGCGGGGCCCTGGCGGCCGTGATGGCCGCCCTCTCCTTCGACTTCTTCCACACCGTGCCCTACCTGTCGCTCACCATCGACTCGGCGGAGGATGTCGAGACGACGCTCCTGCTCCTGCTGGTCGGTGTGCTCGTCGGTCAGCTCGCCCGGCGAGCCCAGCGCAGCCGCGAGGGCCGAGGCCGGCCGCAGCGAGATCGCCAGCATCCACCGGGTGGCCGAGATGGCGGCCCAGGGCCGCGAGGCGGCCGACGTCATCGCCGCCGCCCAACAGGAGCTGACCGAGCTGCTCGGCCTGCGCAACTGCCGGTTCGAGGCGCCGCCGTTCAGCCTGCCCCGGCCCCGCCTCGAACGCTCGGGGACGATCTCGGGCCAGACCCATCGGCGAGTGGCGGGCCGCGGCTTCGAGCTGCCCGAGGAGGGCGTCGAGCTCCCGGTGCTGGCCCACGGCCAGCGGGTGGGACGGTTCGTGCTCGACCCGTCGTCCGGCGCCGGCGTCACCCTCGAACAGCGGGTGGTCGCGGTGGCGATCGCCGATCAGGTGGGCGCGGCGCTGTCCGCCGGTCCCGTCCGGCACGGGGACAACGCTTGAGTCGAATCCTGGTCGTCGACGACGAGCCGCAGATCCTGCGGGCCCTCGGCATCAATCTCCGAGCGCGCGGCTACGACGTCGATCTGGCTCGAACGGGTGCGGAGGGCCTCCGCCTGGCCGCCACCCACGATCCAGACGTCGTGATCCTCGACCTCGGCCTGCCCGGCATAGGGGGCATCGACGTCATCGAGGGCCATCGGGGCTGGACCGCGGTCCCGATCATCATCCTCTCCGCCCGTGACGCCGAGGCGGCCAAGGTCGCCGCCCTCGACGCCGGCGCCGACGACTACGTCACCAAGCCCTTCGGGATGGACGAGCTCCTGGCCCGCCTCCGGGCGGCGGAACGTCGCGGCACCCCACGTCCCGGAGGTGGCCGTGGTGACGACGCCAGACTTCAGCGTCGATCTGGCGGCCAAGCGCGTCACCGGCGCCGATGGTGAACGGCGGCTCACGCCGACCGAGTGGGGGCTGGTCGAGGTGCTGGTGCGCAACGTGGGCCGGCTGGTGACCCAGCGGCAGGTGCTGCGGGAGGTGTGGCGAGGAGACCAACTACCCGAGGGTGCACATGGCCCACGTGCGGCGGAAGCTCGAGCCTGATCCGTCTCGGCCGCGCTACTTCGTCACCGAGCCGGGGATGGGCTACCGCTTCGAGCCGCCATCGGCCGAGCCGTCTCAGTAGGCCAGGAGATCCCGGAGGGTCGACGCCACCCGGTCCCTGGGTGAGTGGACGGCCTCGAGCGTCTTGGCGAAGGGCACGGGGGTGTCGAGGGCGCCGAGGCGGAGCACCGGCGCATCCAGCGCCGAGAACGCCCGCTCGCCGATGGTCGCGGCCACCTCTCCGCCGAAGCCGCCGGTGACCGGCGCCTCGTGGAGGACCAGGGCCCGCCCGGTGCGCTCGACCGACCCGAGCACCGTGTCGGTGTCCCACGGCCGCAGCGAGCGCAGGTCGATGACCTCGACCTCGACGCCGTCGTCACGGGCCAGGCGGTCGGCCGCCTCGACCGCCCAGACCACGCCGACCCCGTAGGTGACGACGGTCGCGTCCGTGCCGGCCCGGGCGATGGCGGCCCGGCCGATGGGGACGGTGTGCCAGCCCTCGGGCACCGGCCCTGAGGCGCTGCGGTAGAGGTACTTGTGCTCGAGGTAGAGCACGGGGTTGCCGTCGCCGAACGCCGACAGCAGCAGGCCCTTGGCGTCGGCCGGGGTGGCGGGGGCGACCACCTTGAGCCCGGCGACGTGGGTGAACCAGCCCTCGATGTCCTGGGAGTGGAACGGGCCTGCGCCCATGCCCCCGCCGACCGGCGCCCGGATCACGACCGGCACGGCGGCGCCCCACCGATAGTGCGTCGTGGCCAGGTTGTTCACGATCTGGTTGAACCCGCAGGTGATGAAGTCGCCGAACTGCAGCTCGATCATGGGCCGGAAGCCGTCGAGCGCCAACCCCAGGGCCGCACCGAGCGCGGCCGACTCGATGATCGGGGTGTTGCGCACGCGGGCCCGGCCGAACTCGTCGAGAAACCCGAGGGTGGCCTTGAACGCCCCGCCGTACTCGGCGATGTCCTGGCCGATGAGCACGATCGAGGGATCGGCCCGCATCGCCTCCCGTAGCCCCTCGGTGATGGCGTCGAGGTAGCGCAGCTCCCGCTCCGGCCCTGGCATCGGGCGGGGTGCCGGCCCCGAGGTCGCTGGGGCGACCGTGAACACGTCACCCGACTCCCGATCGGCGGTGGAGGTCGGCGCCGGGGCCAGCAGGGCCGCCGCCACCAGCTCGTCGATGTCGGCCTTCATCTCGTCGCGCAGCTCCTGCCGCTCGGACCCGGACAGCAGGCCGCGCTCGTCGAGCACCGCCTCCAGCCGGACGATCGGGTCGCGCCTGGCCCACTCGTCGAACAGCTCAGGCGGCACGTAGGCCGTACCCGACGCCTCCTCGTGACCCCGCATTCGGAACGTCTTGAACTCGAGCAGCGACGGGCCGTCTCCGGCCCGGGCCCGGGCCGCGGCCTCGGCCACGACCTCGACGACCGCGGTGATGTCGTTCCCGTCGCAGACCACGCCGGGGATGCCGTAGCCGACCCCCCGGTCGGCCAGGTCGACGCAGGCGTACTGCTCGTTGGTCGGCGTCGAGAGCCCGTACCCGTTGTTCTCGAGGACGAACAGGACGGGCAGCTTCCACACCGCGGCCAGGTTCATCGCCTCGTGGACGTCACCCTCGCTCGTCGCCCCCTCGCCCAGGAACGTGGCCGCCACCCGGCGCTCGCCCCGCAGCGTCGCGGCCAGGGCCAACCCGTCGGCCACCGGCTGCATGGCGCCCAGGTGGCTGATCATGCCGACGACCCGGTTGCTCGGTGTCCCAAAGTGGAAGGTGCGATCGCGCCCCTTGGTGAACCCGCCGTCGCGGGCCAGGAGCTGGCGGAACAAGCGGTCGAGATCGACGCCGCGGGTCGTCCAGACGCCGAGGTTGCGGTGCATGGGGAGGATCCAGTCGTCGGGCTGGAGCGCCCAGGCCACGCCGACGGCGATGGCCTCCTGCCCGATGCCGGAGAACCACTTCGACAGCCGGCCCTGGCGCAGCAGCCGCAGCATCTTCTCCTCGATCAGGCGGGGCAGGAGGAGCTCGCCGTAGAGATCGACGAGATCGTTGTCGGACAACGAGACGATCCGGTCGCCCGCCGCGACCTCCGTCACGCCAGCACCACCTCGGCCTGCCCCTTGGTCGTCGCTTGGCCGTCAGCGTTCTCCGTCCACACCTCGACCTCGACGATGGGCACCCCCGCCTCGTCGTGCACACCGGTGACCCGGCCGCGGCACGTGAACGTGTCGCCCCGCTTGTCCATGCCCCGGTACTGGGCGGTGATGCGCCTGATCCAGCCGCGGTGGCCGAGCCAGTCCGACACGAGCTGGCCCATCGCCGCGTACTTCATCCGACCGTGGACGATGTTGTCGCCGATGGCCACCGCCTGGGGGAAGTCGGCGTCGTAGTGGAGCGGATTGAAGTCGCCCGACCCGGCGGCGTACTTCACCAGCTGCTCGCGATCGGGTGTCTTGGTCAGCGGTGACAGCTCGTCACCGACGGTCGGGGTGAAGGAGAGGCGCATCAGTAGAAGATCGCCTGCGAGCGCTGACGGGCCGCGACCAGACCCGCGTCATCGGTGAACACGGTCTCTGAGGTGACGAGAAGGAACGCCCCGAGGGCCTTGCTCTGTTTCACCTCGAGGTCGACGACGGCGGTCCTGGCCGTCAGCTCGTCGCCCGCCCGCAACGGCCGCTCGTAGACCGTGTCGGTCCCGCCGTCGAGCACGTCCTTGAGCCCGTGGCCCAGCCCGCGCCGGCTGAACACCGGCGTCGAGAACCGTTCGTTGGACCGGCCGGGCAGGTACATCGGGGTGCCGAGATAGCACACCGGGGCGGGCAGGGCGTCGTACCCGGCGTCGGCGGCGGCCGCGGCGTCGAAGTAGACGGGATCGGTGTACCCGACACCGCGGGCGAAGGACCGGATGCCGGTCGTGGTCACCTCGTAGGGCCACGGGTCCGACTGGCGCCCGACGGCCGCCCGCATCTCGTCGGTGATCTCGATCGACTCGGCCACACGTAGCAGCCTAGGAGGCGCCCGAGAGCCGCTACGAGTCCCCCCACACCTCGGCCGCGGTCTCGACGATCAGGCGGAGCTTGGCCTCCTGCTGCTCGAAGGTGAGGTTGTTGCCCTCCATGGTCGAAGCGAACCCGCATTGGCCCGAGAGGCACAGCTGGTCGAGGGGGACGAACCTGGCCGCCTCGTCGATTCGGCGCTTGAGGTCGTCCTTGTCCTCCAGCTCGCCCCGCTTCGTAGTGACCAGCCCGAGCACCACCCTCTTGCCCTTGGGGACGAACCGCAGCGGCTCGAAGCCACCAGAGCGGGCGTCGTCGTACTCGAGGAAAAAGCCGTCGACCTCGAGGTCGTTGAACAGGGCCTCGGCCACGAAGTCGTAACCGCCCTCGGCCACCCACGACGACCGGAAGTTGCCGCGGCACATGTGGGTGGTCACGCGCATGCCGCCCGGCCGAACCCTGAGCGCGGCGTTGATCTGGCGGATGTAGCGCTCGTGCTGGTGCTCGGGGTCGCCGCCCAGCCCGGCGATGAGGTCCCGCTGCACCGGGTCGTTGAGGTAGGCCAGGCTCGTGTCGTCGAACTGCAGGTAGGTGCAGTCCAGCCGGCCGAGACCCTGCACCTCGGCGGCGTACGCCGCGCTCAGGTCGTCCCAGAACCCGTCGAGGTCCGGGTACACGGCATCGTCGATGGCGGCCCGGCCGCCCCGGTAGTGGACCATGCTCGGCGACGGGATGGTGAGCTTGGGGACCGCGGTGGTCGTCACCGAGCCCAGGAAGGCGAAGGCGTCGGCGAAGATCAGTTGATCGAGGGTGACCCGGCCGTCGACCCTCAGGGCCGACTGGAACTCGAGATCCCCCTGCTCGTTGTGGAAGTGGACGGTGAGGCGCTCGTCGGCCTGGTGGACCCCGCCGAGCTGGTAGATGAAGTCCATGTGCCACGACGCCCGCCGGAACTCGCCGTCGGTCGCCGAGCGCAGACCGACCCGTTCCTGCAGCGCGACCGCCTCCCTGATGGCGTCGTCCTCGATCCGACGCAGCTGCTCCGGATCGTCCATCCGGCCGTCGGCCAGGTCGGCGCGCGCCTGGAGCAGGCGCATCGGACGGAGCAGGCTGCCGACGTGGTCGGCGCGGAACGGCGGCGAGTCGACCATCGGCCCCTCTCCCTCGGCACGGTGTCGCGCCGAAGGTACCATGTTCGCTTGACGAACACATGTGCGCTACGTAGGGTGGCCGCGGATGACCGAAGTCGAGCGCGACGGCCCGCGATGATCGATCGCTCCGCCGCGACGGGCCGGGAAACGGGACGCAACGGCGACTTCGTGCAGTCCTTCGAACGCGGGCTGGCCGTCCTGCGGTCGTTCGGACCTGACCGGCCGTCGATGACGCTGAGCGAGGCCGCCCTCCAAAGCGGCCTGACCCGGGCCGCCGCCCGCCGGTTCCTGCTCACGCTCGAACGGCTCGGCTACGTCGCGTTCGACGGCCGGCTTTTCTCGCTCCGGCCCCGGGTGTTGGAGCTCGGCTACGCCTACCTGGCCTCGCTGCCGATCTGGGAGTTGGCGGCGCCGCACATGCGCGATCTGGTCGAACAGCTCCACGAGTCGTCGTCGTCCTCGGTGCTCGACGACGACGAGATCGTCTACGTCGCCCGGGTGCCGACCAAGCGGATCATGACCATCAACCTGGTCGTCGGCAGCCGGCTCCCGGCCTACCCCACATCGATGGGTCGGGTCCTGCTCGCCGGCCTGGCGCCGCAGGAGCTCGACGGCTTCTTCGACCGGGTCGAGCTCGAACCGCTGACCGAGCGGACCGTCACCGACGAGGGTCGGCTGCGGTCGGTGATCGACGAGGTGCGCGAGCAGGGGTGGGCCATCGTCGACCAGGAGCTGGAGGAAGGGGTGCGATCGGTGGCTGCGCCGCTGGTCAACGCAGACGGCCGGGTGGTGGCCGCCCTGAACGTGTCCGGCCACGCGACCCGCGTCACCCTCGAGACGCTCCGGCGGACGTTCCTGCCCAGGGTGCTGGACACGGCCGGGCGCATCAACACCGACCTGCGGTCGCGCCGCTGAGGGAGGCGGTTGGATGGCCGCGTGGACCTGCCCGGCGTGTCGCCGCCGGTTCGGACGACGCAACCAGAGCCACGAGTGCGCACCGGCGATGTCGCTCGACGAGTACTTCGCCACGGGACCGCCCTTCGAGCGGCCGATCTTCGACGCCGTGCTCGGTCACCTCGAATCGCTCGGACCCGTGCACGTCGAGCCGGTGTCGGTCGGGATCCTGCTCAAGCGGTCCAGGTCGTTCGCCGAGCTCCACCCGATGGCGAAGTGGGTCGGGTTGTGGTTCGGGGTGTCGCGGGTGATCGAGAGCGACCGGATCGCCCGCCGGATCCGCACCGGGTCCAGGACGGTCCACGTGGTCAACCTGCGGGGCCCCGACGAGGTGGACGACGACGTGGTCGCGTGGCTGACCGAGGCCTACCTCGACGCGCCGGTCTGAACCTCAGCCGACCACGAGGGTGGCCGGGCCCAGGAGGTGCCGGTACCGCGTGGCCAGGTGGCGGGCGGCCGCGTCGGCCACGTCGTCCCGCAGCTCGACGAAGGGCGTGACGGTGACGGTCGCGGGCCCGCCCTCGGTGCCGGCCGGCTCGGTGGTCCACGTTCCGGCGATCCGGCCGTCGACGAGCAGGACGGCGGAGATCCAGCCCGCGCGCCGCGACACCTCGTCGATCCGGCCGTCGGGGATGGTGTGCCGGCGGTGGCTGATGGGTGCGAGCACGTACGGGTCGAAGCCGGGCAGCAGGTAGACCGAGCGCTTCGGTCGGACGGCCCCGGCCGCGGCGGCACCGCGGGCCGTCATCCACGCCTTGGGGCCGTCGACCGAGACCGCCTCGACCCGGTCGGCGTGCTCGCCGATGATCTGGCGGGCCTGCTTGGGCTGGACCCCGAGCCAGCGCGCCAGATCCTCGTGCGTCGCCGGCCCGTTGACGTCGAGGAACCGGTCGACGACCGTGGCCATGGATGCGTGCGGATCGGCCGCGGTGATCGGACGACCGAGCCACCGGGAGGGATCGACGAAGGTGACGTTGCCACCGACCGGTGGACCCTGCACGAGCAGACCCTGGTTGGCCGCCGGCTTGAGCACCGCGGCCCAGCCGGACCGCAACACCTCGGCCAGCCTCGGCTGCCGGAGTCGGGCCGCGATCCTGCCGGCCAGCTCGTCCCGGGTGATCGGCTCGTCGTCGAGCGCACCGGGCACGGCATCGGTGATGGCATGCAGCTCGGCCCCGGTGACGCCGTGGTACTTCTCCCAGCCCGGCGTGATGCGGGTCTCCCGGGTCCTGAGCACCGCGGCCCAGAGGTCGAGCTCGTCGCTCGGGAGCAGGTGCAGCGTCCCCCGCATGGCCCACGTCTTGACCAGCCGGCGCTCGGTCCAGAGGAGGCGTTCGACCATCTCCGGCGTCGCGTCGCTCCTGATCCCGATCACCTGCTTGGCCGACGGGAGGACCTGCGCCTGCACCCCGCCGAGTTCGCCCACCAGGGCCACGGGATCGGTGGCCCGCCTGCGGGCCGCCAGGTGATGCCGGTCGACCCGCCAGGCGAGGGCCTGGTCCCACGTCAGCTCGACGGTCATCGGCTCATCTGATCACGCCTACGATGGGGCGATGGCCAAACGCTCCCGGAAGCGGGTCCGTCAGGATGAGCGGCGCCGGGCCGCCGACGACCGGGCCCTGGCCGAGTTGGCCGCGGCCCACCATCTCGACGACGAGCTCGAGCGGCTCCTGGCCGAACCCGGCCCCGTCACCTGGCGCACCGACTGCGATCACTATCGCAGCCGGACTCTTCCATCGGGCGACGTCGTCCCCCGCTGCCGGCTCGACCTGGCCGGCCCGCTCGGCTGCCCCGCCGACTGCCCGTCGTTCGAGGGCCGCGGCAGCCTGGGCGCCGGCGCCGGCTGACGCTGACGCCGACCGCCGACCGCAACACCGAATGTGGGGTGGTTATCGCGGCTATGGGCGCGATAACCACCCGAAGATCGGGTGTTTCCTAGGTTCGAGCCTCGGTCACGAACACGTGGAGCGACTCGAGATAGCCGCCGGTCATCCGGCGCTGGCGGCGGCGACCGACGGGGCCGCCGAGCCGGGCCAACGGGTGGCGGGGCCGCGAGAAGGCGCTGATGTGGAACACCACCTCGCCGCCGGGGCGGCGCTCGACGACGAACGACTCCTCCCCCCGCACCGGATGGAGGTCGAGCGTGCCGTAGGCGAAACCGAACGCGGCCTCGTCGTCGACCGTGTAGACGATCCGGCACATCGCTCTGGTCTGGATCGGGCCGATCCTGGCCAGGACCAGCACCGTGGTCCCGGGCGTGAGCGGGGCGTCCGCCGGGTGGACGCCGACGCCGGCGCCCTCGTGCGCCTTCCAGCGGCGCAGGCCCTCCTTGGCCCGCTCAAACACCTCGCCGTCGCGGCCCAGCACGAGCTCCTGATCATCATGGTGGTACCCGGACGGCATGGCGCCCGCGCCGCCTCTCGTGGCACCGACCTCGGCGTAGCTCAGCGGAGATCGCTGCCACTCGGCCACCAGGCGGTCGGCGGCGGACCGGTCGAGCCCGGTGAGGGCGAACTGGGCGACCACCGCTCAGGACGCGTCGACCGAGAGGTGGAGCCGCTGGAACCCCCGGAAATTCGGGGTCGTCACCCGCACCGACCGGTCGAGGTCGACGTCGATGCTTCGGGCCCGGGCCGCCAGATCCTCCAGGGCCACCCGGCCCAGCAGCCGACCCAAGGCGGCGCCGACGCAGAAGTGGGCGCCGTGGCCGAGCCCGAGGTGGCGGCCGCCCTGCCGGTTGATGTCGAACCGGTCGGCGTCGGGGAACGCCTCGGGATCACGGTTGGCCGCCCCGATGTGGACCAGCACCTGTGCTCCCTCGGGGATCGTGGCTCCACCCACCTCGACGCGGCTGGTGGGGGTGCGCACGAAGCCCTGGGCCGGGGCGTCCCACCGCATGGTCTCCTCCACGAACGCGGCGACGGCCGGTGGTTCGTCCCTCAGCCGATCGAGCAACGCATGGTGCCGGGCCAGGGCGACGATCACGTTGGTGAACAGGTTGTTGACGCTTTCGAACCCGGCGGTGAGGAACGTCATGGTCGTCACCGCCACCTGATCGTGGGTCAGGGCCGCCCCTTCCTCCTGGGCCGAGAGCATGGCCGAGATGAGCTCATCGGCCGGTCGGGCGGCGCGCTCGGCGACCAGTTGGTCGATGTAGGCGTGCAGCTCCCTCATGGCCACCACCTGGGCCGGTTCACGGTCGGGCCCCGGCTTCTCCCTGACGAAGAAGTCGTCGAGCCAGCGCCGCAGGTGGATGAAGTCGTCGTCGGGCACGCCGAACATGGCGCCGAGGATGTGGGCGTTGAGCGGGGCGGAGATGTCGGCCACGTACTCGATCGGGTCGCTCTCGAACGCGGCGTCGTGCAACCGCTTCGACGTCGCCCGCACGAGCGGCTCCAGCCCGGCCACGGTCCTCGGCGTGAACGCCTTGCTCACCAGCCGCCGGAGCATGGTGTGACGCGGCGGGTCGGTGGTGCCGAGGGTGCGACCGATGCGGTCGGGCAGGTCGTTGAGCAGGTTGCCCCGACGCTCGGACGACCATCGGTCCGGGTCGCTCAACGCGGCCAGGCAGTCGTCGAACCTGGTCAGGACCCAGACGTCCTCGATCGGCGAGTAGTGGGCCGGCTCCTCGGCCCGCAGCCTGGCGTAGTACGGGTAGGGATCGGGCCGGCTGGGCACCTCCAGCGTGTACGGCTCGATCACTTCGATCATCCCTCGGCGTTCAGCACGTCGCCCGCCACGCGGAATGCATGGTTGGCCGCGGGTACACCGCAGTAGACGGCCGTCTGCAAAAGGATCTCGGCGATCTCCTCCCGGGTGAGCCCGTTGGTGATGGCGCCCCGCAGATGCATGGCCAGCTCCTCGGGCCGCCCCAGCGCGACGAGCATGGCGACGGTGATGGCGCTGCGGGTGCGTCGATCGAGCCCCGGTCTGCCCCACACGTCGCCCCATGCGTACCGGGTGATGAGATCCTGGAACGCCTCGGTCAGCGGCGTGGTCGCCTTGATCGTCCGGTCGACGTGGGCATCGCCCAGCACTTCCCGACGCACCTGCATCCCGCAGGAATATGCATCAGTCATATCTGTGCCTTTGTCATATGGCTGCGGATCGCAGCCCGAACCGCCTCCGGGCGTTCCAGCACGGCGAGATGGGAAGCGGCCGGGATCACCTCCATCGACGAACCGGCGATCCGGTCGCGGATCAGCTCGCCGTGCTCCGGGGGTGTGGCCGGGTCGTGCTCGCCCGCGATGACGAGCGTGGGCGACGTGATGGCGCCGATCGTGGCGCGCTGGTCCATGTCCCTGATCGCGGCGCAGCAGGCGGCGTAGCCGGCGGCGGGTGTCGACCCGATCATGTCGCGGGCCAGGGCCACGGCCGGGGGATCGGTGGCGCGGAACGACTCGGTGAACCACCTGGCGATCGTGCCGTCGACCATGGCGGCGGTGCCGTGGGCCGTGACCGACGCGATCCGCTCGTCCCACAGCTCGGGGGGCGGCATGTGGGCCGAGGTGCAGCACAGGACGAGGCGGTCGACCCGTTCGGGTGCGGCCGTGGCCAGCGCCATCCCCACCATGCCGCCCATCGACACGCCGCAGAAGGAGGCCCGCTCGACACCGAGCCGGTCGAGCAGGGCGATGACGTCGCCGGCCAGGTCGGCCATCGTGTAGGGGCCGGCCGGCACCGGGGATCGGCCGTGGCCCCGATGGTCGTAGCGGACGACGCGGAACCGTTCGGACAACTCGGGTGCCTGCGGTTCCCACACCCGCAGGTCGGTGCCGAGCGAGTTGGACAGCACGATGACCGGCGCGTCGGACGGGCCTTCGACCCGGTGATGGACGTCGATGGCGGTCACAGATTGGTCTCCTTCCATACGGCCAGGGCGCGATCGATCAGCGCGTCCGTCGATCCGAGATACCCGGCGGGATCGAGGAGTCGATCGATCGATGCCTCGTCGAGCACGGCCGCCACGTCGACGGCCTGGACCAGCTCGTCAAGGAACGGGACCGAGCGGTCGAGCGCCCGCCGGGCCGCACCCTCGACGACGTCGCGCGCCCGGCGCCCGCCCAGCGTCGGCGCGAGGGCACCGACGACGGCCTCGGCCAAGATCAGGCCATGCGTCAGCTCGAGGTTGGCGGCCATGCGATCGGCGTCGACCTCGAGGCCGCCGAGCACGTCGGCCACGCCGGCGACACCGGCGTCGACCGCGACCAGCACGTCGGTGACGGCGGTCCACTCGGCCGGCCAGGCGCCCAGCGCCCGCTCGTGCTCCTGGGCCATGGCGGCCAGCAGCACCGACACCTGCCCCCGCGCTCGAAGGGCGGCGGCCCGCACCCCCGCCACGCCGACCGGGTTCCGCTTGTGGGGCAACGTCGACGATCCGCCGCGACCCTCGGCTCTGGCCTCCCGAACCTCGCCGACCTCGGTCTGGGCCAGCAGCCCGACGTCGAGCGCGATCTTGTCGCAGACGCCGGCGACGACGCCCAGGGCGCCGGCCAGCTCGCCGATGCGCCCCCGGGCCGTGTGCCAGGGCAGGACCGGCTCGGGGAGGCCGAGGGCGGCGGCGAAGGCGGCGGTCACCTCGAGGCCGCGGTCGCCGAAGGCGGCCAGGGTGCCGGCCGCCCCGCCCAGCTGGCCGGCGAGTCGACGTTCGCACAGGTCGACCAGGGCCTGCCCGGCCTCGACCAGGGCCACCAGCCAGCCGGCGGCCTTGAGCCCGAAGGTGGTCGGGAGGGCCTGCTGCAGCAGGGTCCTGGCCGCCATCAAGGTGGTTCGATGGGTCGCGGCCAGCTCGGCCGCGGCCCCGCACGCCTCGGTGAGATGGCCGTCGAGGACCGACCACGCCCGCCGCACGACGAGCACGAGTGCGGTATCGAGGATGTCCTGACTCGTTGCTCCAATGTGGACGGCGTCGGCGGCCGACTCGGGAACCCTGGCCCGCAGCTCCGCCACGAGCGGGATGACCGGGTTGCCGCCATCGACCGCGGCCTCGGCGATGGCGGGAAGATCGAAGTCGTCTCCCAGGGCCGCGGCGCGGACGGCCCGAGCCGATGCCGCGTCGACCAGGCCCACCGCCGCCGCGGCCTCGGCCAGCGCGACCTCCGCGTCCAGCATGGCGTGCAGCCACGCCGGCCCCGCTACCGCCGCTCGCATCGCACCGGTGGAGGTGAGCGCGGCGAACAGGTCGTCAGACATCGAAGAACACGGTCTCCCCGTCGCCCTGCAGGCGGATGTCGAACAGGAGGCGGCCCGGGTCGTGGGGGGAGACGATGGCGACCAGGGTCGAGCGGCGCTCCTCGTCGACCCGGGCCAGCACGGCGTCGGCCGCCAGCACGTCGTCGTGGTTCGGAAGGTAGACGCGGGTCGTGACCCGGTCGACGAGCCCTCGGGCGAAGACCGACATGGCGATGTGGGGGGCCTGCCGCCCGCCGCCGGGCGCGGCCACCGCGCCCGGTCGCACCGTCACGAAGCGGTAGCGGCCCTCGGCATCGGTCCCGGCGCGAGCGAAGCCCGTGAAGGACGGATCGCACTCGTCGTGGCGTGGATCTTCGGGGTGGGCGTAGCGACCGGCGGCGTCGGCCTGCCAGAGCTCGATCATGGCGTCGGGGACCGGCGCCCCTTCGCCGTCGGTGACGCGCCCCTCCAGCCGGATCGCCTCCGGATGGTCGGGCGCGACGATGCGTTCCTCGCCCGGTCGGACGAGGAACTGGAAGAACGGCCCGACGGTCTGCGATGGCGTGGTCGACGGGGCCACGTCAGAAGCCCATGGGCGTGGCCTGGCGGCCCCGCAGCACGATGTCGAAGCGGTACCCCAACGCCCATTCGGGCTCCGTGACCGACAGGTCGAACGCGGACACCATGCGCTGGCGGGCGGCCGGTTCCCGGACCGCGGCGACGATGGGGTCGTGGGCGATGAGGGGGTCGCCGGGGAAGTACATCTGGGTGACCAGCCGGGTGGAGAACGACGGGCCGAACAGCGAGAAGTGGATGTGGGCCGGCCGCCAGGCGTTGACGTGGTTGCGCCACGGGTAGGCGCCGGGTTTGACGGTGACGAACCGGTAGACGCCGTCGTCGTCGGTGAGGCCGCGCCCGGCACCGGTGAAGTTCGGGTCGATCGGGGCCGGATGGCTGTCGGCCGGCAACGCGTACCGCCCGGCCGCGTTGGCCTGCCACAGCTCGATCAGGGTGCCGGGCACGGGTCGGGCGTCGGCGTCGAGCACCCGTCCGGTCACGATGATCCGCTCCCCGAGTGGTTCGCCCGGGTGCTGGCGGGTCAGGTCTTCCTCACCCGGTGTCACGGCCCGGTCGCCGAACATCGGCCCGGTGACCTCGGTGACCGTCGGCGGCAGCACCAGGGGGGGTCGGAGGGGCGCCCGGAGGACCGTCGAGCGGTACTCGGGCCAGAGCAGCGGCGGCCGGCCGTCGGCGTCGGGCGGGCGGTAGCCGGCGAGGTCGAGCGCCATCAGGCCGCCTCGAGCACGACCGCGATCCCTTGGCCGACACCGATGCACATGGTGGCCAGCCCGTACCCGCCGCCCCGCCGGTGGAGCTCCCACGCCAGCGAGGTGAGCAGCCTGGCCCCCGAGCACCCGAGCGGGTGCCCGATGGCGATGGCCCCGCCGTTCGGGTTGACCACCGCGGGATCGACCTCGGGCCACTGGCGCAGGCAGGCGAGCGCCTGAGCGGCAAAGGCCTCGTTGAGCTCGACCGCCCGAAGGTCGGGCCAACCGATCCCGGCCCGCTTGATGGCCCGCTCGGTCGCGGGCACGGGGCCGATGCCATACCACTGGGGTTCGACCGCGGCGACGGCTCGCGCAACGATGCGCGCCAACGGTTTGCGGTCGAGCCGCCGCATGGCCTCGTCGCCCGCGAGCAGCAGGGCCGATGCCCCGTCGTTGAGCGGCGACGAGTTGCCCGCGGTGACCGAGCCGTCGGTCCGGAACGCGGGTCGCAGCCGAGCCAGCTTCTCGACCGAGGTGTCGGCCCGGATCGACTCGTCGCGGGCCAGAAGATCGGTGCCGTCGTCGCCGCGAACCGCGACCGCCTCGGCCGTGTACCGGCCGGCATCCCAGGCGGCCGCGGCCTTGTGGTGGCTGGCCGCGGCGAAGGCGTCCTGCTCGTCACGCCCGATCGAGAACCGGTCGGCCAGCAGTTCGGCGCCCTCGCCGAGCGTGACCGTCCAGTCGTCCGACATCCTCGGGTTGGTCATCCGCCAGCCCAGGGTGGTCGACCACATCGTCTCGTGCTGGCGGGGGAAGGCGACCTCGGGCTTGAGGACGACCCAGGGCGCTCTCGACATCGACTCGACCCCGCCGGCGATGCACACGTCGGCGTCGCCCACCGCGATGGCGCGGCTGGCATCGGCCGCGGCCTCCATGCCCGAGCCGCACAGCCGGTTGACGGTGGCGCCGGGAACGGAGGTCGGCAGCCCGGCCAGCAGGGCGGCCATGCGGGCCACGTCGCGGTTGTCCTCGCCGGCGCCGTTGGCGTCGCCGAGGTAGACGTCGTCGATATCGGCGGGATCGAGCTCCGGCACCCGGGCCACCAGGGCGGCGACGGCGGTGGCGGCCAGGTCGTCCGGGCGGACCGTCGCCAAGGCGCCGCCGGCCCGGCCGATCGGTGTACGGACGGCATCGATGATCCACACGTCGCTGCTCACCGGTCACTCTCCTGCTGGCTGGGGCCCGTGGGTGCGGGCCCACCTCAACGTAGCCAGCCGGAGCCGACCGCCGCCCGAATCAGGGCGACCGCAGGCGCGCCGGCCGATCAGTCGTACTGAAGCTGCGCAGCCGCCAGGCGGAGCAGCCGACGACTCGCCACTCGGTTGCCGAAGGCCGCGCCGGCGAGGCCGAAAGGCCGAGTGGCGCAGATTGCTCAGTCGTTCACCAGCGCGGTGACCCGCTCGACGAGACCGGCCGTGCGCTCGGTGGCCTCCTCCTCGGTCAGGTCGCCGTCGGCCACCGCCTCGTCGATCCTGGCCGTGGCCTCGGCCACCAGGGCGTCGATCACCGTCTGGAC
>JBOGGX010000257.1:0-25326 GCA_050744245.1 Acidimicrobiales bacterium | reverse complement strand
AACATTCGAGTTGTCGACGGTCGGTCAGCGGTCGGTGAGGGCGTCCGCGGCCCGCCAGGCGGCCTCGATCCGGTCGAGGCGCTCGGTGGCGCTGGTCCGCAGCCGGGCCGCCACGCCGTTCACGAGGGCGTTGGCCAGGGCCAGGACGCCGACCTGGCTGTCGAACGGTCCGGCGCCGTCGGCCGCCACTGCGAACGCCACGTCCGCCCCCTCGGCCAGGGGGGACAGGCGGCTGTCGGTGACGGCCACCACCCGAGCGCCGGCCGCCCGGACCCGAACCACGCTGTCGAGCACCCACCGGTCGTAGCGGCGGAGATCGACGGCCACCACCGCATCGTCCGGAGCGACGTGCGCCAGCATCGCGGCGACGGCCACG
The DNA here is from genome assembly GCA_050744245.1 of Acidimicrobiales bacterium. Classification (GTDB taxonomy): domain Bacteria; phylum Actinomycetota; class Acidimicrobiia; order Acidimicrobiales; family JBOGGX01; genus JBOGGX01. The sequence goes on along the minus strand of JBOGGX010000257.1, from coordinate 24,950 downwards.
GGGGTCCCGTTGACCAACTCGACGCTGGGGCGGAGCATCCCGAGCTCGCGGGCGAGGGTCGTGGCCGTACCCAGGAACGCCTGCCCGGAGAGCACGTAGACGGGAGACCGCCGCCGGGCGAGGAGGGCAACCGCGGCGTCCAACTCGACCCGATCGACCCGCCCGAGGGTGGCCTGGAGGTTCTTCAGCTCGACCGCCAGTGTTCGACCGGCCACATCGGAAGGCGCGCGCTGGCGGATGCGCTCGGTCGCCGGCCGCAGCCGGAGGGCGAGCTCCTCCTGCACCGCGGCCTGCAGTCCGACGAAGCCCTCGTAGCCGATGCGGCCCGCGAACCGCACGACCGTGGCGCCACTGGTCTCGGCTCGCCGGGCCAGCTCGGCGACCGTGCCGAACGCCACGATCTCCGGGTCGTCGAGGATGACCTGGCCCACCCGCCGTTCGGCCGGCGTCAGCTCGGCGCCATCGTCCACGATCCTGTCGACCACCGTCTGCACCGAACAAACGTTACTATCGTGCCGATCAACGAAACGGCCGTTCCAAGGAGCTCCGTCATGGCGACGTTTGATTCGGTCAATCCGGCCCGCCCGGCCGAGGTGATCGGCACCTTTCCCCAGCACACCGCAGCCGACGTCGATCGGGCCGTCGAAGGCGCGGCAGAGGCCCAACGCCGGTGGGCCGCCGTGCCCCCGCCGGCCAGGGCCGACGTGATCGCGTCGGCCGCCGCGGTGATCGCCCGGCGCAAGACGGAGCTGTCCGAGCTGGTGAGCCGGGAGTGCGGCAAGGTCCTGGTCGAAGCCGGCGGCGACGTCCAGGAGGCGGTCGACATGGCCCTCTTCGTGGCCGGCCAGGGCCGCCAGCCGTGGGGCGACACGGTCAAGTCGGAGCTGCCGGACAAGATGGCGTACACGACGCGGATCCCCGTCGGCGTCGTCGGCATGGTCACCCCGTGGAACTTCCCGGTCGCCATCCCGTCGTGGAAGATCTTCCCCGCCCTGCTGGCGGGCAACGGCGTGGTCATCAAGCCGTCCGAGCACAGCCCGAAGTGCTGCGAGGAGTTCGTGGCCTGCTGCATCGAGGCCGGCGCACCCGACGGGCTCATCCGGATCGTGCACGGCTACGCCGAGCCGGCCCAGGCCCTGATCACCCACCCGGGCGTCGGCGCGGTGAGCTTCACGGGGTCGGTCCCGACCGGGCGCAAGGTGGCCGCCGCGGCCATGGCGACCGGGCCCAGGCTCGTCTCGCTCGAGCTGGGCGGCAAGAACGCCGTGATCGTGTGGCGCGACGCCGATCTCGACCTCGTCACCGAGGGGGCGGTGTTCGGCGCCTTCGGCACGGCCGGTCAGCGCTGTACCTCGACGTCGCGCCTTGTCGTCCACCCCGAGGTCGCCGACGAGGTCGTCCGGCGGGTGTCGGCCACCACGGCCGGCCTCACCCTCGGCGACCCGACCAGACCCGGTACCGACGTCGGCCCTGTGATCACCGCCGAGTCGGCCGCCCGCATCCAGGGGATGGTCGACGCCGCCGTGGCCGAGGGCGCCGAGATCGTGTGCGGCGGGCGGGTCCGAACCGATGTGCCCGGCTGCGACGGAGCGACGTTCTTCGAGCCGACGATCCTCGCCGGGGTCAAGCCCGAGCACCGCATCGCGCGCGACGAGGTCTTCGGCCCGGTCCTGTCGGTCATCGAGGTCGGGGCCATGGACGAGGCCGTCGCCGTCGTCAACAGTGTCGAGTTCGGCCTGTCGGCCGCGGTCTACACCCGCGACATCAACACCGCCCTCCGGGCGGTCGACGGCATCGACACCGGCATCGTCTACGTGAACGCCCCCACCATCGGCGCCGAGATCCCGCTGCCCTTCGGCGGGACCAAGCACACCGGCAACGGATTCCGGGAGGCCGGCGCCCGCGGCATCGAGCAGTTCAGCCAGATCAAGACGGTCTACATCGACTACTCGGGCCGGCTGCAGAGGGCCCAGATCGACACCCACCCCCTCGACGGGTGACAGGAGCGCCATGACCACGACCGCCACCCGGGCCTGGCTCGACCGCTACGACGGCGCCGTCGCCGCAGTGCTGCCCGCCTACTTCGATGTCGTCGCCGAGCGGGCCGAGGGCAGCTGGATCTGGGACGTCGACGGCCGGCGCTATCTCGACTTCGGGACCGGCATCGCCGTCACCGTCACCGGCCATTGTCACCCCCGAGTGGTGGCCGCCATCCAGGCGCAGGCCGCCACCCTGCTCCACACCTCGGTCGTGTTCCGGCACCGTCCCTACATCGAGCTCGCCGAGCGGCTGGGTGGCTTGGCGCCGTTCATCGATCAACCCACGGTGTTCTTCTGCAACTCTGGGGCCGAGGCGGTCGACGGGGCGATCAAGATGGCCCGCCGGCTCACCGGTCGGCCGGGCGTGATCGCCTTCCGGCGCGGGTTCCACGGCCGGACCATCGGCGGCACGTCGCTCACCACCGCCAAGGCCAGGTACCGCGACGGCTACGAGCCGCTGCTTCCGTCGGTCTACACCGCGCCCTACTGCATCCCGTTCGACCACGGCAACGACGCCGCCGCCGCGTGTGCGGCGGCGCTGGCCGAGCTCGACGAGGTGCTGGCGACGACGGCGCCGCCCGGGAACGTGGCGGCCATGGTCGTCGAACCCGTGCTGGGCGAGGGCGGCTACGTGCCCCCGCCGGTCGAGTGGCTGCGGGGCCTCCGTGCGCGGTGCGACGCCGCGGGCATGCTCCTCGTGTTCGACGAGGTGCAGACCGGCATCGGTCACACCGGCCGGCCGTTCGCGGCCGAGACCTACGGCGTGACCCCCGACGTGGTCCTGTTCGCCAAGGGGGTGGCATCCGGGCTGCCCCTCGGGGGGATCATGGCGCCCAGGGCGCTGATGGACCGCTGGCCCAACGCCGCGCACGGCACGACGTTCGGCGGCAACCCGGTGTCGTGCGCCGCCGCCCTGGCCACGCTCGACGTGCTGGAGGAGGGTGGACTGTACGAGCGGGCCACCGAGCTCGGCGAACGGGCGATGGGCCGGCTTCGTGACGTCGCGCGCGACACCGACGCCATCGTCGACGTGCGCGGCATCGGGCTCATGATCGGGGTCGAGCTGCGGGACGGCGACGTGGCCGACGCCGTCCAGCGCCGGTGCCTCGACGACGGGCTCATCGTGCTCTCCTGCGGACCGGGCGACCGCGTGCTCCGCCTCGTTCCCGCCCTCACCATCACCGACGACGAGCTCGACTTCGGGCTCGACATCCTAGCCAAGGCCCTCATCGACCGCTGACCGCCCGAGGGCTGCGGCCGGTCGGGCCGGGCAGCCAACGCGGACGTATCCGGGGCGGTGTTCGCGACTCGGTTGATCGATGGGCCCGACCCGTCGCCGCGCCGTCGTCCGCCCAGGAATCCCGGTGGGCCCCAGCACGCGCGCGCCCTATCCTCCGCAGGTGGCCGTGACGACCACGGGGGCCGGCCGGTTCGTCGGGCGTGAGCACGAGCTCAACGTCATCGCCGCCGCCTGCGCCGCGGCCGCCACCGGTCGTCGGCAGATCATCGTCGTGTCCGGTGAGCCTGGCATCGGCAAGTCCTCCCTCTGCGACGAGGCCACGATCCGGGCGGAACGGGTCGGGTTCACCGTCGTGTGGGGCCGCTGCTGGCCGGACGGGGGCGCGCCGCCCCTGTGGCCGTGGCACGGCGTCCTGCGCCAGCTGCTGGGCGAAGATGCCGTCCGGCTGCTCGTCGACGAACCCGGTTCCGACGACGTCGAGCCGGAGCGGTTCGGTCGGTTCGCGGCCCTCGCCGATCGGCTCATCGACGCGTGCGCCGAGCACCCGACGATGGTGGTGATCGACGACATCCACGCCGCCGACCCGGGCACGCTCCTGCTGGCGAGGTTTTTCGCCAGATCGCTCGATCGGGTGCCCTTCGTCCTGGTCGCGGCGCGCCGCCCAACCCCGGAAGGCGGAAACGGGAACGTCGAGCCGGCGGTCGCCCGCCTGCTGGCCGAGATCGAACGCGACGCGACGACGCTGGTGCTGCGCCGGTTCGACGTGGCCGAAACCGCGGCCTTCCTGGCCGCGTGCGGGTGTGACGACCTCGACAGGACCCTCGTGCTGACCCTGGTCAGGGTGAGCGGCGGCCTCCCGCTCCATCTCGCCCGCGTGCTCTCCGTCGCCAAGGAGTGCGACGGGGTCGTCGGCGTCGAGCAGGCGATCGGCGCCGCGCTGGGTGACCTGGCGCCGGCGACCCGCCGCCTCCTGGGCCAGGCCGCGGTGCTGGGATCGAGCCCGTCGGCGTCGGAGATCGCGGCCGTGTCGAGGCGCCCCGTGCCCGAGGTGATCGACGCCATGACCGACGCCGCGATGGCCGGCGTCGTCGTGATCGAGCCGCCGGGAGCCATCACCTTCGGCCACGAGCTGGTGCGGCAGGCGGCGCTCGTGGTCCTCGACCCGGCGGAGCGGCTCGACGTCCACGCCGGGGCGGCGGCGCGGCTACGGGGCGATCAACGCCCCGAGCAGCTCACACGGTTCGCCCACCATGCCCTGGCCGCCGCGGTCAGGTCGGACGCCGATGCGGTGCTGGCGGTCGACGCCTGCCGGGCTGCGGCCAGAGCCGTGCGCCGGGGCTACGACGACGAACGGGCGGCCGAACTGCTGGGCGCCGCCGCCGATCTGGTGGAGCGTCGATCAGACGCCGAGCAGACGGACCGGACGACGCGGGCCGAGGTGCTCATCGAGTGGGCCGAGGCCATCCGCGCCTGTGGTCGGCTGACCGAGGCCAGGGCCACGTTCAACCGGGCCGTCGATGCGGCCGAGGCGGCCGGCGACCCGGTGCTGATGGCCCGCGCCGCCCTCGGTCTGGCCGGGATCTGGCTCAACGAGGACCGGGCCGCGGTCGACCGGCGCCGGGCCCTCGCCCTCCAGCGTCGGGCCATCGCCGTGCTGCCCGACGAGCAGGCGGGCCTGCGCGGCCGGCTGCGGCTGCGGCTGCTGGCCGAGGCGGTGTACGTCGGCGGTTCGGTCGAACCGGTCCTCGAGGCGCTGGCCGCGGTGCGGCGGCTCGACGATCCGGCGGCGCTGGCCGAGGCCCTGTCGGTCACCCACAACGCCCTCCTGGCCCCCGAGCACGTCGCCGACCGCCTGCCCCTGGCCGAGGAGCAGATCGACGTGGCCGCCGCGGCCGGCGAGGGACTCCTGGTCCTGCTCGGGCTGATGTGGCGCACCGTCGACCTGTACCACCTGGGCGACCCGTTGGCCGACCGGTCGCTGGCCGAGCTGCACGAGCGGGCCGATGCGCTCGCCTGCCGGAGCATTCTCTATGTTGCCGAATGCATGCAGGTCATGCGGCTCGTACGCGCCGGGCGGCTCGACGAGGCCGAGGCGGCGGCCGCGGCCGCCCTGGAGCTCGGCACCGAGGTCGGCGATCCCGACGCCATCGGCTACTACGGTGGTCAGCTCCTCACGCTGCGCTGGCTGCAGGACCGCGACGAGGAGATGTTCGACCTGGTCACCGAGGTGGCCGGCTCCACGACCCTGGTGCTGCCCGAGTTCACCTTCCGGGCCTCGGTGGCGTTGGTGGCGGCGCGGGCCGGCCGGTTCGACGAGGCCCGCCGCGCCCTCGACGCGCTCGCGGCCGACCGCCTCGACGAACTCCCGCGCTCCAGCACCTGGCTCTCGGGGATGTGCTGCATCATCGAGGCGGCTCGCACCCTCGGCGACGCCGGCCTGGCCGAGCAGGCGCACGCCCTGCTGGCGCCGTTCGCCCGTCTGCCCGTGATGCCGTCCTTCGCCATCACCTGCCTGGGATCGGTCGAGCGATTCCTCGGCCTCGCCGCGCTCACCTTCGGTGATCAGGCCGCGGCGATCGCCCACCTCGAACGGGTGTTGGCGGCCAACCGGCGGCTCGGGAACCGGCCGATCGCGGCGGTGACCCGGGCGGACCTGGCCGAAGCGCTGGCCGCCCGGGGCGAAGCCGACGACGCCGACCGGGCCCTGGCGCTGCTGGAGACGGCGGTCGCCGAGGCATCCGGCATCGGCATGGTCGAGCGGGCCGCGACCTGGGCCGGCCGGGCCGACGCCGTGCGCCGCCGGCGGGCGGGGACCGACCTCCGGAGGCCGGAGATCGTCATGCGAGCCGACGGCCACCGCTGGATCCTCACCGCGGGTGACCGGCGGGTGGTGGTGCCCGACCTGGTCGGCCTGCGGTATCTGGCGACCCTGCTCGACCGGCCCGGACAGGACGTCAGCGCGCTCGAGCTGTGTGGCGCGGCGGGTGTCGACGCCGGGCGGCACGAGGTGCTCGACGAGGCGGCCATCGCCGCCTACCGCCGCCGGGCGCGCGACCTGGACGCCGACATCGCCGCGGCCGAGGCCGACGCCGACCTGGCTCGAGCCGAACGGCTGCGGGACGAGCGCGACGTCCTGGTGGAGGAGGTGTCGAGTGCGGTGGGGCTCGGAGGACGGCCGCGCGCGTTCGCTTCGGCCGGCGAGCGGGCCCGCACCGCCGTCCGCAAGGCGATCAAGCGGGCCATCGACACCATCACCGGGCTCGACCAGGACCTCGGGGTCCGGCTGGGCGCCGAGGTCGAGACCGGCACCACCTGCCGCTACACGCCGCGCTGAGCAAACGGTCGCACTCGCCGGTGAGTCGGTGCTGACCGAGACGAACGAGGGCGCCGCCGGGGGCGTCGGCGGGTCGGTCGTGACCAACGAGGTCGTCGAGGACAGCCCCTTTCCGGCCGTCGACGCCGAGTTCACCGGGACCAGGGGCGACGATGCCATCGTCGGTTTCGGACGCAGCCTGCTGGTCGGCAGTCAGCTGTTCATGCTGCTGGCGTTGGGCCCGGTCGACGACCGGAGCGACGTCGAGGCCGTCTTCGACCGCTTCGTCGACGGCTTCGAATCGGCGGCCGCGGCGACGCCGGCGTCGTGATCAGTCGACCCACTCGCCTCGTTCCTCGAGCACCCGACGCAGGACGGTCGGCCGATCGGTCATGATCCCGTCGACTCCGAGCTCGAGCAGACGGTGCATCTGCGCCGGGCCGTCGATCGTCCAGACATGGACGGGAAGGGCCAGCCGATGGGCGGCCCTGATGAAGCGGGCGTCGACCACGGGTATGCCCTTGTACTTCACCGACACCTGGAGGCAAGCGGTGGCCACGTTGCCGACGGGCAAACCGAAGGAGGCGGCCTTGACCCTGAGGGTCTCGCCGATCCCGGCCGAGGTGCACAGCCGGGGCCCGAGCAGCCGGCGCATGCGGGTCACCCTGGCGTCGATGAACGAGCCGGCGCACACCCGGTCGACGGCACCGGCGCGGCGGATGGTGTCGGCCAGGGCTTCGACCGACGCCTCCCGCTTCGGCTCGATGTTCACCCGGAGATCAGGCCAGGCCCCCAGCAGGTCGTCGAACCGGGGGATCGGTTCGGTACCGGCGACCCGGGCCCGGCTGACCTCGGCCCAGGTCATCTCCGAGATGCGGCCCAGCCGGTCGGTGACCCGATCGAGGGTGTCGTCGTGGAACACGACGAGGACACCGTCCGCGGTGAGCTGGACGTCGGTCTCGACGAAGCGGTAGCCGAGCGAGACTGCGTGTTCGAACGCCCTCATGGTGTTCTCCGGGTTCTCGAGCGCACCCCCGCGGTGGGCGAAGGGGATCGGGCCGGGCCAGTCGAGGAACCGGAAGGTTGGCTTGGGTCGGGCCGTGGTCATCAGAACGTGGTCATCGGGCCGTGGTCGCTGCCGTCTTCTTGGGCCGCGGCGCCCGGCCCAGCCAGGCCGAGAGAAGCATGAGGGCCGACCCGGCCAGGGCCAGCCACCCGCCGACCTGGAGGTCGCTCGGCGAGACGTCGTCCAGCAGGGCCTGGACGATCCAGGTCACGGCGACGCCCAGGCCGACGACGCCGGCCACGGTCAGCAGCCCGCGCGACACCGACACCGTGGCCACCAGCCCGACCAGCGCCACCAGCAGCAGCACCAGGCCGATGGACACGAAGAAACCGGCGGTGTCGCGGGTGAAGCCGAAGAGGTCCCTGACCGGGACGGAGGTGGCGGCGCGGTCACCGATCCACGACATGAAGGCCGAAACGGCCACGGCCGCCACACCGAGCACGCTGAGCAGAAGGAATCGGGCGACGCGCATCGGACCTCGACCTTTCAGATGATCTTGCTCTCGCGGCCGGCCCAGTAGCGGTCGCGCAAGAGCCGCTTGTACAGCTTGCCCGTCGGGTGTCTCGGCAGCTCCCGTTCGAAGTCGAGCGAGCGCGGGCACTTCACCGGGGAGAGGTGTCGGCGGCAGTAGTCGAGCAGCTCGCGCTCGAGCGCGGGGGAGACGTCGTCCCACGCAGTCGGCTCGACGACGGCCTTGACCGCCTCGCCCAGTTCGTCGTCGGGCACGCCGAGCACGGCCACGTCGGCCACCCGCGGGTGCACGGCGAGCACGTTCTCGACCTCCTGCGGGTACACGTTGATCCCGCCCGTGATGATCATGAACGCCTTGCGGTCGGTGAGGTAGAGGAACCCTTCTTCGTCGAGATGCCCGACGTCGCCCAGCGTGGTCCAGCCCCGACCGAGCACGTCGCGTGATCGCTCCGTCTTGTCGGGATCGTTGTGGTACTCGAACTCCGTCGGGCTCTCGAAGTACACGGTGCCCGTGCCGCCGGGCGGGACCTCGTTGCCGTCGTCGTCGAGGATGTGGACGGTGCCGACCAACGGTTTGCCGACCGAGCCCTTGTGCGCCAGCCACTCTTCGGACGTGCAGTGGGTGAGCCCGTTGGCCTCGGTGCCGGCGTAGTACTCGTGGATGATCGGGCCCAGCCACTCGATCATCTGCTCCTTGATCGGCACCGGGCACGGCGCGGCGGCGTGGATGACGGCCCGCAGGCTCGACAGGTCGTAGCCGGTTCGTCCGTCGGCGGGCAGCTTCAACATCCGGATGAACATGGTCGGGACGAACTGGGCGTGGGTCACGTGGTACCGCTCGACGAGGCGCAGGGTGTCGACCGGGTCCCAGTGCTCCATCACGACCACCGTGCCGCCGAGGCGCTGGGTGGCGAGCGAGAAGCGCAGCGGGGCGGCGTGGTAGAGCGGCGCGGCCGACAGATAGACCATGTCCGGCTCGAACCCGAAAAGCAGCCGACACAGGATCGCCAGCCCACCTCCCGCCCCCATCCCGCCCTCGGGGAGCACCGGCTTGATGCCCTTCGGCCGGCCGGTGGTGCCCGACGAGTACAGCATGTCGGAGCCCTCCCGCTCCTCGGGCAGGACCTCGGCGGGACAGCGGGCGATGGCCTCCTCGAACGACTCGAAGTGGTTGGTGGTGCCGTCGAGCATGAGTCGCAGATCGACCTTCGGCGTCTCGGCCACGACGGCCTCGGCGACCGCACCGGTGGCGGCGGTAGCAACGAAGACGGTGGTGCCGCAGTCGTTGACGATGTAGGCCGCCTCCTCGGGCGTCAGCCGGGTGCTGATGGCCGTGTAGTACAGACCGGAACGGAGGGCGGCCCATGCGATCGTGAAGAAGCTCGGATGGTTTTCGACGAGGAGCGCGATGTGGTCGCCGGGGCGGAGGCCGGCCGCGCTGAGCAGCTGGGCCAGGCGGTTCGAGTCGTCGTCGAGCTGGCGGTAGGTGACGACCTCACCGGTCGCGCCCATGATGACCGCGGCCTTGTCCGGCGTCGCCGCGGCATGTGCTCCCGGGTACATGACGGGACCCTACCTGGCCGTCTCACGGCGAGAGGGCGCGGAGGTGGCCGGTCTCGTTGAGCGATCCCACGGCTCGTCGGCCGCCTCGGGAGGCGAGGATCCGGCTGATGCTGGCGTACGCCGGGTCGAAGATGACGGCAGCGCCTATGCCGAGGAGTCCGGCGACGTAGACGTTGATCACGCCGCCGTGGGTCACGACCATCACCGAGTCACCCGCCCTGGCCTCGATGATCTTCTCGACGGCGGTGGTCACCTCGGCCTGGAACGCGGCCAGGTCGATCGACTCCCAGTAGCTCCCGTCGGTCATCGCCGTCCACAGTGGATGGCCGCTGGCCCGTAGCTCCTCGATGGGGACGTAGGACCCGGCGTCGCGGTCGAACTCTGCCAGGTCGTCCACGACCTGCACGTCGACGCCGATGCGGGCGGCCACCGGTTCGGCCGTGGCCACCGCCCGGCGCATGGGGCTGGTGTAGACCGCGACGGGCGGGGGACGTCCGCCGGCCACGAACGCGGCGAGGGCGTCGGCCTGGTCGCGACCACGCGCGGACAGACCGGGGTCGGCCGGCGTTCCGTCGTCGCGCTCGACCCGATCGGGGAGGGCATGCCTGACCAGCAGCAGTTCCATGAAACGAGATTCTGGGGCGTAATACGCTCGATATACGCCCCAACCCGACACAGAGGTGACGTTGGGGGCCGCCAGCCCGCGGAAGTCGCCAGATTTCGGAGGTTCTGGGGCGCGCGTAGCCTCGGCCGCACCATGCCGAGCCTTGTCGACCGCCTCCGCCGGCGTCCGGGGCCGGTCGCCTTCGTGTTGGCCGGCGGGGGCAACCTGGGTGCGATCCAGGTCGGGATGCTGCGGGCACTGGTCGAGGCCGGCATCCGCCCCGAACTGATCGTCGGCTGTTCGGTCGGCGCGCTCAACGGCGCCGCCTTCGCCGCCCGCCCCGACCTGGTCAGCGTGGCCCGGCTGGAAACGTTGTGGCACGGGGTGGCCGACAAGGGTGTGTTGCCGTCCGGCTTCCTGCCCTCGGCGATCGGGCTGGCGAGGAAGGGCGAGACCATCCATTCGCCGGCGCCGCTGCGGCAGCTGGTCGAGGAGTTCCTCGGGCCGCTCGACACGTTCGCGGCCCTGGCCGTGCGGTTCCAGTGCGTGGCCACCGAGGTCGAGGACGGCGACGAGGTGTGGTTTGCCGACGGCCCGCTCGTCGATCCGATCCTGGCGTCGGCCGCCATCCCCGCGGTGTTCCCACCGGTCGAGATCGAGCACCGCCGCTACATGGACGGCGGCGTCGTCAACGAGATCCCGATCTCCCGCGCCGTCGAGCTCGGTGCCAGGCGGCTCTATGTGCTCCACGTCGGCCTGTACGACCGGCCCCACCGCCAGGCCCGCCGCCCGATCGACATGCTCGTGCAGGCGTTCCTCATCGCCCGTCGCCACCGGTTCCGCCGCGACCTGGCCTCGCTGCCCGACGGCGTCGAGGCCGTCGTCCTGCCCACCGGCTCGACCGGGGACATCGGCATCTTCGACTTCACCAGGACGGCCGACATGATCGCGGCCGCCCACGCGGCGACCGCCGCGGTGCTGGCCGCCGACGCCGATCGCTAGGTTCCTGGTCGTGCCGGATTCCTCGATTTCGCTCACGCCGTCAGGACCCCCCGAGACCGTGCTCGACCCGGAGCCGTCCGAAGCCGTCACCGCCCTGGCCGACGCCATGGAGCGCCCGGAGGCCGACCGGCGGACCGCCGTCGCGGCCGTGGTCCGGCGCTGGCCGAGAGACCTCGAGGCGTGGGCGAGGCTCGGCGACCTCACGTCGGACTCGATCGACGCCTATGCCGCCTACCGAGTCGGCTACCACAGGGGCCTCGACCGGTTGCGGGCCAACGGCTGGAGGGGCTCGGGCTATGTCCGGTGGGAGCACCCAGAGAACCGGGGCTTCCTGCGGGCGCTCGACGGGTTGCGGCGGTCGGCCGAGGAGATCGGCGAAACCGACGAGGCCGAGCGGTGCGCCACCTTCCTCGCCCAGCTCGACCCGGGGTGGCCGCCGAGCGATCTCGGACGACAGCGCTAGGTTCCGCATCGATGGCTGCCCCAGGAGGAACCGGGCCGATCGGCCCGTACCCGGCGAGCGTCGGCGCCGACGAGGAGTCCAGGGAGACGTACGACCGGCTGCGGCGGCGGGTGCTCTGGTCGTTCCCGTCCGGTCTCTTCGTGATCGGGAGCCGCCACGGCGACCGGCGCAACGGCATGACCCTCAACTGGTGCACCCAGGTGTCGTTCGACCCGAAGCTGCTCGCGATCGCGGTCGAGCAGGCGGCGCTCACCCATGAGCTCATCGCGGCCGGTGGGGCGTTCGCGGTGAATGTCGTGCGCCGCGACGACCGGGCCATCGTCCGCAAGTTCACCAAGCCGGTCGATGTCGACGCCGAGGCGCACACGCTCAACGGATTCGGCTACCACGACGGGCCGGCCACCGGCGCGCCGATCCTCGACCAGGCCGCGGCGTTCGTCGAGTGCGAGGTCCGCCAGCGGGTCGAGTGCGGCGACCACAGCCTGTTCATCGGGGAGGTGGTGAAGGCCGCCTTCCAGGCCGACGAGGCGACCGAGGTGCTCCGCATGGAGGACACCAGGATGAACTACGGCGGGTGAACGCGACCTCGACCTCGTTCGCCGGCGCGGTGCTGGCCGGGGGGACCAGCCGCCGGATGGGGGTCGACAAGGCCGCCCTGCTGGTCGACGGGCGGGCGCTGGTCAGCCGGGTGGTCGACGCGCTGGTCGCGGCCGGCGCGACCACGACGATGGTGGTCGGCGGCGACCCTCGGATGCTGGGCGAGCTCGGGGTCGTCCCGGTCGCCGACCTCTGGCCCGGCGCCGGACCCCTCGGGGGGATCGCCACCGCGCTGGCCGACGCAGACACCGAGCTGGTGGCCGTCCTGGCCTGCGATCTCGTCGCGCCCGACCCCCGGTCGATCGAGCGGGTGGTCGCGGCCCTGCACGACACGCCGACGGCCGACCTCGTCGTGCCCATGGTCGACGGCCGACGCCAGTGGCTCCACGCCGCCTGGCGGCGTCGGGCCCGGACCAGGCTCGAGCGTGCGCTCGAGTCGGGCGAGCGGGCGGTGCACCGGGCCGTCGAGGCGTCCGACCTCGAAGTGGTCGACGTGGCCGACCTGCCGGCCGCCGCCGTCGCCGATGCCGACACGGTCGAAGAGCTCCCTCCCGGCACCGCCGGCCCTGACCGCAGGCGGTAGCCTCCCGCTTCGTGGACGAGGTCCCCGCGATCGAGGTCGAAGAGCTGGCCGATCGGCTGGCCGAGGGCGCCCCGCTGGTCGACGTGCGCCAACCGGACGAGTACGACGACTTCCACGTCCCCGGGGCCCGCCTCATCCCCCTCATGGACATTCCCGACCGGATCGGCGAGGTGCCGGCCGACACCACGGTGTACGTGATCTGCGGCAGCGGCGGGCGCAGCGCCCGGGCGGTGCAGTTCCTCAACGCGCAGGGCCACGACACGGTCAACGTGACCGGAGGGAGCAAGGCCTGGCGCGACGCCGGTCATCCGGTCGAGCACGGAAGTTAAGTCCCGATCGAGTTCGACTGGATCGACACCGCACCCGCCCTCGAGCGAATGATCGGGCGGCTGGTCGACGAGCCGTTTGTCGCGCTCGACACCGAGTTCCACCGCGAGCGCAGCTACTTTCCCCACGTCGGGCTGATCCAGATCGCCGGGCCGGGGTCGACGGCGCTGGTCGACCCGGTCGCGGTCGATCCGGCGCCGCTGGCCGCCCTGCTGACCGGTCCGGCCACGATCGTGATGCACGCCGCGACCCAGGACCTGGAGGCGCTCGACCGGGTGTGCGGCGCCGTGCCCGCTCGGCTGTTCGACACCCAGCTGGCGGCCGGGTTCGTCGGCTACCGGGGGCCGTCGTTGTCCACGCTGGTCGAGCGGGAGCTCGGGGTCCGGCTGCCCAAGGCCGACCGGCTCACCGACTGGCTGCGCCGCCCGCTCGACCCGACGTCGCTCCGCTATGCCGCGGCCGACGTGGCCCATCTCCTGGACGTGGCCGCCAGTCTCCGGTCCAAGCTCGGCGAGCGGGGCCGACGGGCCTGGGCCGAGGACGAGTGCGAGGCGCTGCGCCGCCGGTGGCCGGCCCGGCGCGACCCGGACGAGGCGTGGTGGCGGATCAAGGAGGCCCGCCAGCTCAGGGGCCGGGCCGCCCGGGTGGCCCAGACGCTGGCCGCGTGGCGTGAGCGGCAGGCGGTCGAGAGCGACCAGCCGGCCCGGTTCGTGCTCCCCGATCTGGCCCTGGTCGGCATCGCCCAGCGCCCGCCCCGCAGCCCCGACGAGCTGCGGAAGGTCCGCGGGCTCGACGGTCGGCACCTGCGGGCCGGCCAGGGCGAAGCCATCCTGGCCGCGGTCGAGCTGGCGTCGTCGATGCCAGCGTCGGCCCTGCGGCTGCCGGAGTCGCGCCACGAGCTCGACCGTGACCTGCGGCCGGCGGCCACCGTGGCCTCGGCGTGGGTGGCCCAGTTGGCCCGCGACCTCGACGTCGACACCAGCCTGCTCGCCACCCGGACCGACATCGAGGAGTTCCTGCTCGACGAGCCCGACGCCCGCCTCCGGCACGGGTGGCGCAAGGACGCCGTCGGCGACCGGCTCCGCCGGCTGGTGGCCGGTGACGCCGCCCTCGCCATCGACGGGGCGGCGGCGATCGTGCTCGAGGAGCGCTCCCGCCGCCCGCTGGAGTAGGGACGGGCTCATTTGGGGTGGCCCGGCCGACCCGAGGCCGGAGGGACGTGGTCCCGAGACGTGGTGCGGCCCTGGTTGGGCGGTACAATGCACCCCCGACATCCACCGCCGCTCCCCGGGAGTTGACCCGTGAAGAAGGGTCGTCATCGGCGCTTCGAAGAAGCGCGTGCGCTCAAGCAGATGAGCGACAACTTCGACGCCCTCTTCGAGCCGGAGGACGCCGAACCGTGTGCCGAGTGCGGCGCCGAGCCGGGCGCCTCGCACGCGGCGTGGTGCATGGTCGAGGCCCTCGGCGACGACGACGAAGAGGCGGAGGTCGAGGCCGAGGCCGACCGCAACTGAGGCGGCGTCGGCGGCTTCAGCGGCGACGCACGGCGGGATGAGGGAGCCAGGCCCCGTTCCTCGACCGGAGGTGCTCGACCAGCAGCTCATAGGGCGGGTCACCTACTAGCTCGCGCAGCTCCTGTCCCATCGTCAGGTACACCGGGTCACGGCCGACGAACGCGTCGTGTGATTCGGTGCACCACCAGTGGAACTCGGCCCCCCCGGCGCCCCAGTCGCGCCGCTTCCACTCGCGCACCGTCGAAGTGACATGACCGAACGTGTCGGTCTCGTCGACCCGGCGGAGCGGCAGCTGCCAGCACACGTCCGGCTTCCAGTCGAGCGGGCGCTCACCGGCGGCGAGCGCGGCGCGATGCAGGGCGCAGCCGGGACCGCCGGCAAACCCGGGTCGGTTCAGGAACACGCAGGCGTGGTCGACCAGCCGGGTCACCCACTCGCCCGACTTCTTCTGGCGGATCGGCCCGCCCCTGGCCTTCGCCGTCCGCTTCCACTGCCACTGGTCGGCGGTGAGCCCGGCCGCCCGTGCGTCGACCCGCCGGGCGTCGTCGTCGCCGGTGAAGTGGGCGCCGTAGTCGCAGCAGCCGTGGTCGAGCTCGGGCGCCGGCGCGGTGAGCACCCCGAGGCAGCCCCGGCCGAAGATGCAGGTCCACGCGCTGGTGAGGAACGTGACGTCGAAGACCCACGTGCGATCCTCGTCCGGGTCGGCGAACGACACCCATTCGTGCAGGTCGTCCGGCGTCGGCGGGGGCGTCGCCATTGAGCCAACCGTACAGGTGCGAAGCTTGCTCCTCATGGCCGGCGAGTTCGACGACATCAGGAGACGGCTCGAGGGGATCAGCGAGGAGCTGGCCGACCTGGCCATCGAGCGGCTGCGGGAGTCGATCGACGCCGGCGGTACCGAGCTCCCCGTCGACGAGCGCCGGCTGACGCGGGCCCGTCGGGCCGTCGAAAAGGCGATCGCGGTCCTGGCCGAGGAGGAGTGAGCCAAGCGGACGACACCGAGTCACCTCTGTGTCGACTTGGGCGGGTGTAGCCCGCGTAACTCACCGGAGAACCGGTCCCGGCCGAGGTGAAGGCCTGCAAAAAGCGCGCGATGTGCCCTCGGCGCTGATCCGACGACTACGGCTGCGCCGCGCCCGTGCGCTCGAGCTGCGGCCGGCCGGGCCGGGGACCGTGGTCCACCAGCGAGCGGCCCCGGCTTCGAAGGGGTGAACAGCCAGACCTCGAACAGCTGGTCGAGCTGCCGGCCCGAGATGCCCTCGGCCAGGGCGATGAACTCGTCGGTGGTCACGTTGCCCCCGCCTGCGAGATGGCCCACCGGCGCAGGATGCGGAAGAAGGCGTTGTCGCCGACGGTGAGCCGCAACGCGTGCAGCGTAATGGCGCCGCGGAAATACACCGGGCTGTCGAACAGGCGGTCCGGCCCAGGATCGCCGATGGTGAGCGACCAGAACGGGTTCCCGGCCGGGATCCCGGCAACGTCGTCGAAGATCTCCTGGGCCGTGGCCAGCCCCTCCCTCTCGCTCCACAGCCACTCGGTACGCGGCGAAGCCCTCGTTCAGCCAGGTGTGCTGCCACCCGGCCAGGGCCGGGCCGTCGCCGTACCACTGGTGCGCCAGCTCGTGGACGACGACGCTGTCGCCCGAGATCGAGTCGCCGAAGAAGCTCGTCGCATAGATCGGGCGGGTCTGGTTCTCCAGGGCGAAGCCCAAGGCGTCCTCGTCGTCGACGATGCCACCGGCCGACGAAAACGGGTAAGAACCCGCGATCGACGCCAGGAACTCGATGACCTCCGGCTGGCGGGCCAGCGATCCCTCGGCGACCTCGCCCAGGGTCGGCGGCGTGTCGTCGACGGTGCCCTCGAACCAGTCGTTGGGGTTGGGGGCGCTGCCATCGGGGGCGCCGGGAACCGTCCACCCGTCGAAGGTGTCGCCGTCGTCCTCGAACGACGTCGAGCCCTCGCCGGTCGACACCACGACATCGTCGACGAAGGCGCCGGCGCCCAGACCGCTGGAGTCACTGGCATAGCTGATCGACACCTCGACCTGGGCTCCTGCGTAGCCCGAGAGGTCGACGGCCCATTGTTCGTAGCCGACGCTGCTCCCGCTGGCCGCCCACCACGAGCCGGTGGTGCCGGTGCGTGTGCCGGTGTCGTCGCCGTTGTCGGTCTGGTAGTGGCCCAGGAGGGGTGGTTATCGTGCCACGACGGACACGAGCTCCCGGTCGACTGATCGGTGTGCCCGTTGAGGTCGGGCAGCGTCGTCCAGCCGTCGGTCCCGGCCGGGCGGGCCTCGACGAACACGAAGTCCCAGTCGAACTCCGTGTCCCGGTCGACCCAGAACGAGAGCTGCGCGCCGCCGGCCGGCACCGCGATGGTCCCCGGATCGAAGCGACGTGCGAACGCAGCCGGTCGTGACGCTATCGCCCGCTTGGGCGGCGGTCAGTCGATGTCCTGGGCCTGCGCCGGGGGCGGTGTCGCCTCGGGCGGGGCGCTCCCGAGCTCGTTGAGGGCGTCGATCAGCGCCCGCAGCCTGGCCTGTTTGAAGATGTCGAACGCGAGCACGATCCGCGGCTTGTCGAGCCGGTCGTCGTTGGCCACCTCGGCCGGCAGGGGTTCGGCCCGCTCGATCCGGCCCGACAGGCAGACGTCGGCGAATCGCCGGTTGAGATCGTCGAGCTCATCGTCGGTCGGCGGCGCCTCGAGCCGGATGACCATCCGGTCACCGACCCACCGGATCGAGTTGAAGTTGCGGTAGAAGCCGACGATGGCGCCGCACGCCTCCTCGACGTCGTCGGTGACGACGAACAGTCCGGCGTCGTCCGAGTCGATCAGACCCTTGGCCGCCACCTGCTCGGTGATGAAGTCGACCAGGCCGGACCAGTAGCCGCCGCCCGGCTCGTCGAGGAGGACGATGGGCGACGGCTCCGCCTTGCCCGTCTGCTGCAGGGTGAGGAGCTCGAAGGTCTCGTCGAGCGTGCCGAAGCCGCCTGGGAGCGAGACGAATCCCCGCGACTCCTTCATCAGCATGAGCTTGCGGGTGAAGAAGTACTTCATCGAGATCAGCTTGTCGTCGCCCGCGATGAACTCGTTGGCGCCCTGCTCGAACGGCAGCCGAATGTTCACCCCGATCGAGCGTTCGCGGCCGGCCCCCTCCAGGCCGGCGGCCATGATCCCGGGGCCGGCCCCGGTGACCACCATCCACCCTCGGTCGGCCAGCAGCTCGGCCAGGGCCCGGCCCTGCTGGTAGAGCGGGTCGCCGGCGTCGATGCGGGCCGAGCCGAAGATCGTGACCTTTGGGATGTCGCGGTAGGGAGCGAACATCCTAAAGGCGTTGCGCATCTCCTTGAGGGCCGCGTTAGTGATTTTGAGGTCGAGGCGGTCGGCGTCGTCGGCGGCCAGGCGCACGCCGGACACGAGGATCTCCCAGAGCTGGTCGCGGTCATCGGTCGGAGCGACCTGCGCCAGCAACTCCAGTAGGCGGCGGTCGACCTCGGGGTTGCCGGTTCGGTAGCGGGTCGGCGTCTGCCGATCGGAGCGCGCCGTCTTGGCCATCACGCCACCCTGCGCATGGACGACGGCACCACGGCCAGCGCCCGGCGGGCCATCTCGGCGCCGAGCCGCAGGGCGACGTCGCGCCGCCCGTCCCAGGCGAAGCCGTACTGGGTTCGGATCGGTTCCGGGAGGGTGCCGACGGTGATGAAGCGGGCCAGGCTCAGCGCCGGCCCGGCGGCCCACGACACGGGGATGCCGCCGGCCAGCAGGCGCGGATGGAGGACGACACCGGCCGCCCGCTTGGCTTCGGGTGTCACCTCGAGCATGCAGACCGTGTCGCGCAGGTAGACGCGGAAGGCGGCGAGGTCGGCGGGCTGGCTGGCGCGTGGGCACCCGAGCATCTCGGCCACGACCATCGACTGGCGGTAGTACTCCTCCTCGTCGGCCCGACCGAGCGGGGCGACCAGTGCCGGATACACGAGGAGGGCGGTATCGACGAGCGTGGCGTGGACCCACATGAGCAACGAAGGGTCGGTGGCGGCATAGCCGTCACCCGCGACGCGCTCGTGGACCCGGCGGATCGAGGCCGCCATCTGCTGGGCTTCGTCGCGAGCGCCGAAGACGACGGTGTAGCTGGCATTGAGCGTCCCCTGGAGCCGGGCGAGGGGATCGCACTCGAAGGCCGAGTGCTCGACGACGGCTCGGGCGACCGACGGATGGGCGAGCTGGAGCAGCAGCGCCCGCCCGGCACCGAACAGGAGGGCGGCCTCGCCGTCGACCCGGCGGATGACGGCATCGGGAGGAAAGACACCGCCGTCGTCGCTCACCCCTCGGAGGGTACCCCCGCAAGGATCCTGCCCGAGGAACGACAAACTCGACGCAGCCATGGTCGGAATTCGACCTCAAATGCGTCGAGAACGCGTTCCTTCCGGCGACGGCTGCCATCCTGGGGCGGATGTTGCTCGCCGATGTTGTCGCCGCCTCCTCCGACGTGGCCGCCACCTCGTCGAGGAAGGCCAAGGTCGAGCGGCTGGCCACGCTGCTGCGGGCCACGCCGCGGGGCGAGCTGGTGCCGACGGTGGCGTGGCTCACCGGCGAGCTGCGCCAGCGCCAGATCGGGGTGGGGTACGCCAGCCTGCGCGACCGTCCCGACCCGGCGGCTGAGCCCAGCCTCGGCGTGGCCGAGGTCGACGCCTTCTTCGAGACGATCGGCGGGCAGTCCGGGACCGGCTCCCAAGGCGCCCGGCGGGCGCTGCTGGCCGATCTGTTCGGGCGGGCCACCGACGCCGAGCAACGGTTCCTGATCGGACTGCTGTCCGGCGAGCTGCGGCAGGGCGCCCAGGCCGGCGTCATGGTCGACGCCGTCGGCACGGCGGGCGGGGTGCCCGCGGGCGACGTCCGCCGGGCGCTGCTCCTGGCCGGGGATCTGCGGGCGGTGGCGGTCGCAGCGATGACCGACGGCCAGGCCGGCCTGGCCGCGTTCCGTCTCGTCGTCGGGCGGCCGCTGGCGCCGATGCTGGCCCAGACGGCCAACGGCGTGGCGGCGGCGATGGCCAAGATCGCGCCGGCCGCGGTCGAGTGGAAGCTCGACGGCGTACGGGTCCAGGTCCATCGGGACGGCGACCAGGTGGCCGTGTTCACCCGCAGCCTCGACGACATCACCGCTCGCCTGCCCGAGGTGGTCGAGTCGGTCCTGCGCCTCCCGTTGCGCTCGGTGGTGCTCGACGGCGAGGCCATCGCCCTCGACGAGACGGGTCGGCCGCGGCTGTTCCAGGCCACGGCCAGCCGGGTGGGCACCAAGCTCGAGCGCAGCCGACCGGGACCCCGGGTACCGCTGTCCGCGGTGTTCTTCGACGTCCTCCATCTCGACGGCGACGATCTGCTCGATGCCCCGGGGCGGGAGCGCGACCTCGCCCTCCGGCGGGCGGTCCCCGACGAGAGGGATCGGGTCCCGCGGGTGGTGGCCGCCGAGGTCGAGGCGGCCGAGGCCGTCTACGCCGCCGCGCTCGACCTGGATCACGAGGGCGTCGTGGTCAAGTCGCTCGATGTCCCGTACGAGGCCGGCCGGCGGGGCGGCGGCTGGCTCAAGGTCAAGCCTCGCCACAGCCTCGACCTGGTGGTGCTCGCCGTGGAGTGGGGGCACGGCCGGCGCAAGGGATGGCTGTCGAACCTCCACCTCGGCGCCCGCGATCCGGCCGGCGGGTTCGTAATGCTGGGCAAAACGTTCAAGGGGCTGACCGACGAGCTGCTCGCCTGGCAGACCACGCGGTTCCTCGAGCTCGAGGTCGAGCGCGACGACTGGACGGTGTACGTCCGCCCGGAGCAGGTGGTCGAGATCGCGTTCGACGGTGTGCAGACCAGCCCCCGGTACCCCGGCGGGGTCGCCCTCCGGTTCGCCCGGGTGGTGCGCTACAGGGACGACAAGCGGGCCGACGAGGCCGACACGATCGACTTGGTCCTCGGCCTGTACCGAGGCTGAAATCAGGCGACTTGTGCAGGGATATCCCGCGCAACTCACCTCAGAACGGGTCTCGGGGCTGCTAGACGGGGGCGAGGCCGGCCCGGCCATAGAGCGTGGTCCGCCGCTCCAGGGGGCGGCCCAGCGGCTCGACCCACGACCGGAAGTCGGCCTCGGTCATCTCCTGGCCGTGGTTGGCGCCGGCGGCCCGCGAGATGTTCTCGTTGATGAGGGTGCCGCCGAGATCGTTGCACCCGGCCTGGAGCGCCTGGACCACGCCGAGGCGGCCCATCTTCACCCACGACACCTGGATGTTGTCGATCCAGCCGGTGTACGCGACGCGGCCGACGGCGTGCATGAGCAGCGCCTCCCGGAAGGTCGGGCCCCGCCGCGCCTTGTGTTGCAGGTACATCGGCGCGGCCATGTGCACGAACGGCAGGGGCACGAACTCGGTGAACCCGCCGGTCGCCTGCTGCAGCGCCCGCGTGCGGATCATGTGCCTGGCCCACGCCCGGGGCTGCTCGATGGCGCCGAACATGATCGTCACGTTGGAGCGCAACCCGAGACCGTGGGCGACCCGGTGGCACTCGAGCCACTCGTCGGTGTCGATCTTGTCCGGGCACAACACCGCCCGCACCTCGTTGTCGAGGATCTCGGCCGCGGTCCCCGGCAGGCTGCGCAGGCCGGCATCCATCAACCGGCGCAGGTAGGCGTCGAGCGGCTCGCCCAGCCGTTTTGCCCCCTCGGTCACCTCGAGCGCGGTGAACGCGTGGATGTGGATGCCGGGCACGGCGCTCCGGACCGCCTCGGCCACGTCGACGTAGTAGTCGCCGTCGAAGCTGGGGTGGATTCCACCCTGGAGGCACACCTCGGTGGCGCCCGTGGCCCACGCCTCGGCCGCTCGTCGGGCGATGTCGTCAAGGGTGAGCAGATACGGCTGGCCCCGCAGGTTCAGCGACAGCGGCCCCTTCGAGAACCCGCAGAACCGGCACTTGAACGTGCACACGTTGGTGTAGTTGATGTTGCGGTTGTGGACCCACGTGACCGCGTCGCCGACGGTCCGCCGGCGCAGCTCGTCGGCCACCGCCGCCACCGCCGCCATCTCCGGCCCGCGGGCCGAGAACAGCGTGACGATCTCGTCCTCACCGACCTCGTGGCCGGCGAGCACGCCGTCGAGGACCTCGCCCACCGCGCCGACCACGCCCACCGGGCCCGACGCCCGGCCCGGCACCAGCGTGGGGGGAACGCCGTCACCGCCTGAGTACCAGGCCGTCGACTTGTGGCCGATGACCACCATCTCGGCCCCGGTGCCGACGTCGACGGCCGGGCCGAAGTGTTGCGGCAGTAAGGCGCCAGGGTCGTCGCGGCCGAGACCTTCGGCGTCGGAGCGGTCGAGGACGGCGAACCGCAGGCCCGGGTCGATCCACCGATCGGGATCGAGCACGAACTCCGGGTAGGCGGTGAGCCGGGGGGCGGCGACCAGCCCCCGCTCCTCGGTCACCTGACGCAACCGGTCGAGGGCGGGCCACGGCCGCTCAGGGTTGACGAAGTCGGCGGTGATCGGCGAGACGCCGCCCCAGTCGTCGATGCCGGCGTCGAGCAGCACACCGAAGTCGGTCGAGAGGTTGGGCGGCGCCTGGACGTGGACCGAGGCGGGCAGGATCAGGCGGGCCAGGGCGATGGCCTCGAGGTGGTCGTCGGCCGGGCATGGAGCCGCGGCGTGCATGGCCGTGCCCGGCTTGGGCAGAAAGTTCTGGACGATCACCTCCTGCACGTGACCGTGCCGGCGGTGGGCGTCGGCGATGGCCACCAGCGCCGCGACCCGGTCAGCCCGGCTCTCCCCGATGCCGACGAGGATGCCGGTGGTGAACGGGATGGCCAGCGCGCCGGCGGCGTCGAGCGTGGCCAGCCGCCGCTCCGGCGTCTTGTCGGGTGCCCCGCGGTGGCAGTCGAGGTCGGGGTTGAGCGACTCGACCATCATCCCCTGCGACGGCGCCACCGCTCGCAACGCGGCCAGCTCGTCGGGGAACAGGGCCCCGGCGTTGGCGTGGGGCAGGAGGCCGGTCTCCTCGACCACGAGCCGACACATGGCCGCCAGGTAGTCGACGGTCGAGGCGTAGCCGTGCTCGTCGAGCCAGGCCCTGGCCACCGGGTAGCGCTCCTCGGGCCGTTCGCCCAGGGTGAACAGGGCCTCGTGGCAGCCGGCGGCGGCGCCCCGTCTGGCCACGGCAACCACCTCGTCCGGGGTCATGTACGGCGACGCCAGCCGCGCCGGGGGTTGGGCGAACGTGCAGTAGCCGCAGCGGTCGCGGCACAGCATGGTGAGCGGGATGAAGACCTTGGGCGAGTAAGTGACCCGCGTGCCGGTGGTGCGATCGCGGAGCTCCCTGGCCCGCGCCTGCAGCTCGTCGATCGCCAGGTCGAGCAGGTCGTACGGGCTCGCGGTCATGACGGCGAGGGTAGTGGCGGGCCAGGGGTTCAGGACGCAGGCGTGCGGCGGCGGACCTCGGCCCCGCCCGGCTCGCCCGGTCGCAGCGGCTGGAGCCGACCGTCGTGGAGCTCGAGGGCCCGGTCGGCGGCGTGCAGGACGGCCAGGTCGTGCGTGGCGACGAGGAACGCGGTGCCGCCCACGGCGAGCTCGGCGAACAGCCCGAGACAGACCTCGGTCCACTCGCCGTTCTGGTGGGCGAGGGGCTCGTCGGCCAGCACCACGGTGGGGCGGAGGACGAGGGCCCGGGCCACGGCCGTCCGCTGCTGTTCGCCGAGCGAGGTCTCGGCCGGGTCGCGGGCGGCCAGATGGCCGAGGCCGAGGTCGTCCATGAGCCGGCGGTGATCCTGGCCGGCGTGGGCCGGGTCGAGGAAGACCGGCGCGGTGATGTTCTCCTCGATCGTCAGCTCGGGGAGCAGCCCGAGGGCCCGGGGCATGGCCAGCTCGCGCCATGGGACGGCGCCGAGGTCGCGGGCCTCGCCCCGCCACGCCAACTCGCCCCGGTCGTCGGTGTCCCAGCCGATGATCAACGAGAGGAGGGTGGTCTTGCCCGATCCTGACCGTCCGACCAGCGCGACCAGGTCGCCGGGGAACAGGTCGAGCGCCACCCGGCGGAGCACCCGCACCGGCAGCGCGCCCGACCGGAAGCTCTTGGCCACGTCCCGCAGCGACAGCAGCGGCTCGCCGGTCGTCATCGGCGTCGGTCCTCCACCCGATCGATCCGGCCGGTGTGGATACGCAAGACGCGGTCGGCCGCGTCGACGACCGCGGCGTCGTGGGTGGCGACCACCACCGCGACCCCTTGGTCGGTGAGCGACCGCAGGGCCGCGACCACCTGGGTCTCGGAGCGGTCGTCGAGCTGGGCCGTCGGCTCGTCGGCGAGCACAACCGCCGGCCGCCCGACCACGGCGGCGGCCAGGGCCAGCCTGGCCTGCTCACCCCCGGAGAGCTCGCCCGGCATGGCATCGGCCCGATGGGCGATGCCGAGCGTCTCGAGCAACCCGTCGGCCTCGCCCGCGCCTGCGCCGCGTATCCTGGCCGCGAACTCGATCTGCTCGCGGGACGACAGGTAGGGGAGCAGGTTGTCCGAGGGCCGCTGGAACACATAGCCGATCAGGCGCCGCCGCACCCGCCGGGCCCGGCGGGCGCCCATCCGGCTGATGAGCCGTCCGCCGATCTCGACCGTCCCCGACGTCGGCGCCTGGAGCCCGGCGAGGATGCGGAGGAGCGACGACTTCCCGCTGCCCGACGGGCCGGCGATGGCCGTCACCCGGCCGTCGGGGAACTCGACGTCGATGCCGTCCACCGCGGCATAGGCGGCGCCGAACCCGGCGAGCGTGCCCACCACGATGGCCGACGAGTGCTCGAGGGCGGCCTTCACGCCGATCGCGCCCGGTCCGACGCCGCGGGCGACCAGGAGCGCCAGCTCCCGCTGCTTGCGGTCGACCCACAGGGCGGCGGCGGCGCCCACCATCCCGGCCGACGCCAACACGGCGGCCACCGCGACGGGGATGATCCCGCCGCCGACCGACGCCCTGAGGGCCTGGGCGCGATCGGTCATGAACGGCAGCTCGCTCTCGAGGGCGGGCGGGCCGAGGTGGGGCGTTCCCTCCAACTCCTCGTCGATGAGGTCAGGCCACGCCCGGTAGAACGCGGCGAGCCGGGCCGCCTCGCTCAGGGTCAGGTCCTGCACCACCGGTGCCTCGTAGCGGACCCAGCGGGCGGGCGGC
>JBOGGX010000256.1:0-13021 GCA_050744245.1 Acidimicrobiales bacterium | reverse complement strand
GGCCACGTCGACCCGTAGTCGGGTCGACGGTCGGCGACTTCCTCGTTCATAGCCCAGCTCGGCGAGCAGGTCGCCCGCGACCAGCTCGAACCGGGCCACGTCGTCGGCGGCGATGTCGCGCCGCCAGTTGCGCAGATCGGAGGTGACCGGCGCGCTGAGGTGGCGGTGATAGGTCGGATGGCTGGTCGTGCGGACCACCTCGGCCGCCCGGTCGTGGTGGTCGAGCATGGCCGGCTCGAACCGCAGACCGGCGGCGGCGCACACCAGGCGCAGCGATGGTCCGGGATCGGCCACCAGCTCCTCGTAGCGCAGCTCCTGATAGCGGCCGGCCGGCAGGCGGGCGCCGGCCCGCCGGCCCCGGCGCACCCTGAGCTTCCAGTGCAGGGCCGCCTCCTCGATCGTGCCCGCCCACCCGAGCTCGAGAAACGAGGCGGCGACGTCGCGTCCGTCGCGCACCAGATGGACGAACACCGCCTCGGGGAACAGCTCCGCCAGCCGTCGGATGTGCAGCACGTAACCAGGCGTCTTGTCGGCCCAGCGGTGCTTGCCCCTGCGCGTGGCCCATGCGGCGAACACGGCCCGCACCGCGTCCGGGTAGGCCGCCGGCGCAACCCGGTCCAGCTCGGTCTCGAGGACCGGGCGATCAAGCTCCCACAACTCGAAGCGGCTGCTGGCGTAGAGCCGATCGAGAAAGCTTTGACGATCGAAGGACCCGCGGGAGAGGGTCACGATGAAGTGCGACTCGGGCGGCACCGCGATGTCGGGATGGGCGTCGACCATGGCCCGCAGCAGTGTCGTCCCCGAGCGCCCGCACCCGACCAGGAACGGGAACGGAGCAACCGCCGCCGGTTCACCCACGCGGCGGCTCGGGCTGGTAGCCGTTGGTGTACAGGTGCTGGTCGAACGTCTCGGTGATCCGGTACTCGAACCCGTCGCCCCACAGGCGATAGTGGCGCCAGAACGACGACTCGTCCTCCCCGACGTGGTCGAGCTCGAAGCTGGTGCGCACGCCGAGCAGGGCTGCGATCTGGCCGAGGCCGATGCTGCGCTCGATGATGAGCTCGCGCATCCTGGGATCCTCGACGTGGACGACGGCGTCGGCCTGGCACGCGACCAACCGCCGCTCCTTGCACACCAGGTTGACCCGGCGGTGCACGGCGGCGCCGTCGACCCGCTGCGACACCACCTCGATGGTCACCGGGGCGCCGAAATACGCCGACAGCGTCCCCTGCAGGGTGCCGGCGGTGGCGAGGAGCACCCGCCGCAGCGGGGTGAACCCCTGGATCTTGCCGAGCAGCTGGGCGAGATCGACGACGTCGGCCACGGCGTCAGACCAGGTACTTCCTGAGGATCTTGCCCAACGGGCTCTTGGGGATCTCGGCGCGGAACTCGACCACCCGCGGCACCTTGTAGACCGCGAGCTGCGACCGGCAGATCGACAGCAGCTCGCGTCGCAGTGGGCGACTGTCGCCGTCGCCGTCGGTGCGGACGACCACGGCCTTGACCACCTCCTCGCCTAGCGCGCCCCTGCTCCCGACCACCACGACATCGGCCACGCCGGCGTGCTGCCGCAGCACGTTCTCGACCTCGAAGGGGTCGACCTTGTAGCCGCTGGTCGAGATGAACAGCTTGGTTCGTCCGGTCACGTAGAGATTGCCAGACTCGTCGAGGTGGCCGACGTCGCCGGTGCGGAACCAGCCGTCGTTGAACACCCCGTTGGCCTCCGGCTCGACACCGACGTAGCCCGAGGTGAGCGCGGGGCTGGAGAAGCAGATCTCCCCGGTCTCGCCCGGACCGCGCGACTCGCCGCTGTCGCCGATCACGCCGAGCTCGATGCCCTTCATGGGCCGGCCGACCGACGCCGCGGTCGCGCTGGCGCCCTCGTCGAGGTTGACCGTGACCGACCCGGCCTCGCTGCACCCGTAGAGCTGGCGGATCGGAAGCCCGAACCGCTCCAGGAACAGCTCGAACGTCTCACGTGCGAGCGGGGCGCCGGCGGTGAGGCAGAGCCGCAACGAGCTGGTGTCGTAGCGGTCGGCCCGCCTGGTCTCGGCGAGGGTCTGGCAGATGAACGGGACGGAGGGGAACACGGTGACCCGCTCCCGCTCGATCGCCTCGAGCACCGCCTCCCGCTGGAACTGCTCGACCAGGACCATCGCCGCGCCGCTGCGCACCGAGGCCTGGAGGCAGTTGCCCAGCCCATGGGCGTGGAACAGGGCCACAACGGTCAGGATGACGTCGTGCTCGCCGACGCCGACCGTGTCGAAGAAGTGGTCGGCCTCGTTGGCCAGGTTGGCCTGGGTTCTGAGCATGCCCTTCGGCGTGCCCGTCGACCCGGACGAGAACGCGTACAGCGCCGGGGCCTCCGGTCGACTGGCGTCGGCCGGGAGACCGTCGGTGCCCGACGCCTCGGGCGCGGCCGCGTCGAGCGCGGTCGGTTCGGCCACCCATACGCCCTGACCGGCGCGGGCGTGCGTCGTCCACTCCCGGATCGGCGGGGCCAGGCCGTCCGTGGTCACGATGCCGGACACGTGGCCGTGCTGGAGGTGGAGGCCGAGCTCGGCCACGGTGAACAGCGGGTTGAGGGGCACCGCCACCGCGCCGAGCCACAACGTCCCCAGGAACGTGGTGACGAAGTCGTGGTCGTTCGGGAGGACGATCGCCACCGCGTCGCCCGGCCCGATCCCGCGGTGCGCCAGCCCGCCGGCCCGCCGCCTGACGTCGTCGACGAGCTCGGACCATGACCGGCGGCCGGCGTTCGAGATCACCGCCGGCCGGTCGCCGAAGCGGGCCGCCGTCCCGACCAGCATCGCCGGGAGGGTTGTCGTCACCGGTCGATCCTGTCGAGCCGGCTGGCGACGTAACGGCTGATGTCGTCGACGCGGCCGAAGTTGTCTGGGCTGATCTCTCGGTCGGGGATCTCGATGCCGAAGGTGTCCTCGAGCCCGACGACCAGGCTCAGGATGGCGGTGGAGTCGAGCCCGAGGTCGGTGAGCGTTGCCGCATCGTCGATGTACCCGGCGTCGGTCGCGACCTGCAGCCGCTCGACCAGCAACGCCTTCACCCGGGCGTCGATCGCCGCCCGGTCGTCGTACCCCATTCCGCCACTCACCCGCCTTCGTTCGGAGAAGCGGCGACCACTGTAGCGAAGGCCGGGCGCCTGGTATAGGTGCAAAGGTGAGGAGGTGACCGTGCTGTCGGAGCTCCGCCGCCGGGTGCCGCTCGGCGTGCGTCATCGGGTGGCGCGCACCCGGCTCCGCTACCGGGTGCCGACGGGACGGTTCAGGGCGCTGCCCGACGCCCTCGTCATCGGCGCCCAGCGGTCGGGCACCAGCTCGCTGTACCGGTGGCTCGGGGGCCATCCCGGGGTCGCCCCCTCGTTCCGGAAGGAGGTGGAGTACTTCAGCCGCTACCACGACCGGGGCGAGACCTGGTACCGGGCCCATTTCGAGCTCGAGCGCGGCCGCCGGCACCTGCGGTTCGAGGCGACGCCCGACTACCTGTTCCACCCGCTGGCGCCGGGTCGGGCGGCGAAGCTCCTGCCGGAGGCCCGGCTGGTCGTGTTGCTGCGCGACCCCGTGGCCCGGGCCTGGTCGCACCACCAGCACATGGTGACCCTGGGCTACGAGACGCTCCCGTTCGAGGCCGCCCTCGACGCCGAGGAGGAGCGGTGCGCACCGGATCTGGCCGCCCTGGCCGCCGACCCGAGCCACGACGCCAAGGCGCT
This sequence comes from Acidimicrobiales bacterium, assembly GCA_050744245.1. GTDB lineage: Bacteria > Actinomycetota > Acidimicrobiia > Acidimicrobiales > JBOGGX01 > JBOGGX01. Next base: position 9,294 of record JBOGGX010000256.1, on the reverse strand, counting down.
GCTGCGCTACTCCTACGCCGCCCGGGGCCGCTACGCCGAGCAGCTCGACCGGTGGCTGGCGGAGTTCGCACCCGATCGGTTCCTCGTGATCCGCAGCGAGGACCTCTTCCGGGACGCCTCGACCTCCTTCGCCCGCATCGTCGACTTTCTCGGGCTCGAGCGCAGGCTGCCCCCCGCCTTCTCGAACGAGAGCCGGCTCCAGGGCCGGCCGAGCGCCACCGGGCTGCCGCAGGAGAGCGAGGAGCGACTGCGGGCCGTGTTCGCAGAACCCAACGCCATGCTCGCCGATCTCCTCGGCGCCGACGCCCCCCGCTGGTAGCTGCCGACCGGGTCCGACCGATCGAGGAAGACGACGCCGTCTCGCGTCAACGACGTCAAGTCAGTTATGACAACTTGGCGCCGGGATCCCCCTCAGCCCTGGGTGACGCTGGCGTTCCACTGCGGGCGGGGTTCGCCCGGCTGGTCGGCCCGGCGGACGATCAGCGACCCGTGCTGGCCGCCCTCGACGGTGAGGAGCGTGTCGGCCGGAACGTCGTCGGCCAGCCAGAACTCGTTGCCGTCGAAGGTGCAGTCGACGAAGTCATAGAGCTGGGCGTTGTTGCCGCCCTTGGGGATGGCGACCTGAGCGCGGCGCCCGCCCATGAACATGCCCCCCGAGATGAGCGTGACCCGGTCGTCGGCGCCCTCCGAGAGGTGCTTGCTGATCTCGACCGCATAGTCGGTCAGGTTGGCCTGGTCGACGTACATCCCCTCGTAGGTGATGGTCTCGCCCGTCTGGCGCCCCCGGCGAGCGGGCAGGGCGGAGATGACGAGCCCGGAGTTGGCGTTGGCGTAGAGCGTGCAGTCGCGGTACGACACCAGGTTGGCGTAGGAACCGGCGAAGATCCCGAGGTCGTTGTGGAAGGCGGTGAACCGGTCGACGATCGTGCGCGGGGCGCCGTTCTGCCAGAAGTAGACGCCGCTGTGCGCGTTGTTGTGGGCGATGCTGTCCTCGAAGGTCCACACCCGGTTGTTGCGCGAGTGCGACGGCCAGTGGTAGCCGGCCGACGACTCGGCCTCGCCCTGGATGCCGGTGGCCACGCAGCCCCGGGCGACGTTCCCGTCGCCCGCCCCCATCAGGAACCCGGTCAGGTTGAACCGGCTGTTGCCGCCGCTCTTCACGAAGCTGGCGACGCAGCGCTCGTAGGTGATCTCGTTCGACGGGACCAGGTCGCGCCCGCCCTCGAGGCTCAGGTCCCACCAGAACGCGTCGTCGACCATGTCGTGGGCGATGCACTCCCTGAACGTGACGCCGTCGGACAGGTGGGCGGCGAAGGCGTGGCCGGTCGAGTCGTAGGCCACCACCCCCTCGACCACCGTGCCCCGCGACCCGTCGTAGTCGACGTGGAAGTGCAGGGCGTAGCGGCCCAGGACCTCCTCCTCGCCCTGCCGGGGGCCCATGTACCGCAGCCCGGCATAGCCGATGCTCTGGGGCTGGGTGGTGGCGAGCAGCTGGATGTGGGACCGGCCCTCCGGGGTGCCCTGGATGAGGACGTTGCGGGTGAGGTTGAGCACCTCGGCCCGGTGGGTGACGCCCGGGCGGACGGTGACCGTCGGATGGTCGTACCGGAGCCCCTCCTCCAGCTCGATCCGGTTCCCGTCGACCGACACGATGGCGAGGCGGTCGTGGTGCACGGAGTGGTCGGGGACCGACGTCGGCTCGGTCGGGGTGACGACGAGCTCGTCGCCCACCTGCCAGCCGCTGGCATCGTCGACGGTGATCGTGCGGTCGCCCCGGTCGGCGGCGCCGCTCAGATGGGTCCACGAGGTCTTCGGTGTGCCCTGGAGACCGAGCATGCCCGCCCCGAGCACCCAGAGCCCAACATCGGCGTCCGACGGGACGTCGGAGTGGCCGCCGAGGAATCGGCTCTCGTCGACGTCGATGAACTCGATCCGATGGACGTAGCGATGGCCGCCGGGGATGAGCCTGAGCCGACCGTTGACGACGAGGTTGCCGCTCGACTGCAGCGTGCGGCTGGCGGTCGGGTCGAAGACGAGGTCGCCCGCCGGTCCGATCTCCACCCCTCCGACGCTGGTGTCGACATCGAGCAGGACGGGCCCGTCGACCGCCGCGACGTCACCCGGGCCCGGCACCTCGCCGCCCCAGGTCGCCGGGTCGCTCCAGAGGGCGGTGGGCAGATCGTCGCGCAGGCTCACCGGGGGCGCGGCCTCGACCGTGCTGGCCGTCTGGGCGCTCGGGCTCGTCGGCGTGGTCGTCGTCGCGCTCGGGGCCGCCGTGTCGTCCGACCGGGACCGGATGACGAGGTAGCCCGCGGCCGCGGCCCCGCCTGCGCCGGCCAGGACCAGCAGCTCACGACGGGTCAGACGCCTGGGTGGCCCGCTGCCTGCCGGTTGTCGCTGCTCTTCGCCCATCGACCGCCTACCTCGGGATCCGCCGGCCGCGCAGAACCCACCTTACGACGCGCCGCACGGTCTTCGGAGCGCGCCCGGTGGCGGATGGCTCCGATCGGACGCGGCCCGGTCGAGCTGGGGCTCGAAGCCCGCCCGCAGCGCCGCCACCGATGCGGGGGGCGTGATGACGTCGATGGCGCCCGTCGCCGGTCGCCGCCGAGCCGGCCCGTACCCCGCCGCGGTCCACGGCACCACGGCGTCGTCGACCACCAGGGCCGGACCGTCGGTGTCGAGGACGAACGCGCCGGTCGGCAGGCTCGATCATGGCGTCGGATGGACCCGGCGACGGTGGGTGCCCCGCACGATGCGCTCGCCGTGGAGCGTCGCACACCGGATCCGCTACCGGCCCGCGTTGCGGCGGGCCGAGCTCGTCGACGGCGTGGTCGAGCGACTGCGGTCGGGCTTCACGAGGGAGGGCATCCTCAAAGGCCCGGGCGATCGAAGACCGACTCCGCGACGAGACGTGGTTGTCGACCGAGTACGACCTGCTGCCCAAGCTCGAGGAGCTCCATGTTCCTACCCTGGTCGTGCACGGCGAGGACGACTTCGTTCCCCTCGACTGTGTCGCCCCGATCGTGGCCGCCCTGCACCACGCCCGTCTGGTCGTCGTGCGCGAGTGCGGGCACTTCTCGTACCTGGAGCGCCCGGAGGAGTCTCAGAGGGAGGTCGCCGCGTTCCTACGAGGCGAGTGACGTCGGTCAGAACAGCTCGACGTCGCCCAGGGCGAGCCGCCACTGCGCCGGCTCGGGCCTGGCCGCGGCGGCGGTCCCGGTCACGTCCCGCCACACCAGCGTCGGGCCCTGGCCGGGGAGCGGGACGAACCCGGCCCTGACCCGGTCGGGGCCACCGAGCCGCACGGCGTGGTCGGCGCCGCTGGCCCGCAGCACGGCCCGCAGCAGCCGGCCGACCGTCGCCGGCGGCGCCAGCTCCTCGCACACCGCGGCCTCGAGCGCCGGCCCCCGGCGGCGGAGGCGGAAGATGACGACCCCGTCGGCCACCCCGCCCGGGGCGACCACGGCCCGGTAGGCGAGCGGGCCGAAGCCGTACCGCCAGCGCAGGTACTCGACCGAGCGGCGGGTCGCGATCCCGCCGGTCGGCAGCTCGGTCAGCAACGCCTCGACCGGGGCCGGGTCGGCGAGGACCTGACCTACGGGCGATCCGGCGTCGGAGGGCTCCGACCACTTGTCGGCCGGCGTGCGGGCTCGGGCCAGGCGGGCCAGGGCCGCGGGCGACCGCGGCCGGGCCAGCACCGGCAGGCGGCCGACGAGCTGCCAGCCCATCTTCAGGTAGCCGGGGCGGCTCTGGTCGTTGGGCGTGTTGAACACGAAGGCGACGCCCTCGTGTCGAAGCTCGTCGAGGGCATGGAGGGTCAGGCGGGAGAAGATCCCCCGGCCCTGGTAGTCGGGGTGGGTGGCGGTGTCGACCGCCCGCACCGCCCGCACGACCCGGCCGTCGGCGCGGTCGGAGGCGAACTCCCAGCGCATGAGGACGCGGAAGCCCACGACCCGGCCTTCGTCGACGGCGACCCAGGCCGGCGACGGCCCGAAGGCGTTCTCCACGTGCTTCCAGCGGAAGAACCTGGCGTGCTGGTCGTCGGGCACCCAGCCGAGCGACGCCTGCAGGAGCGCGAGAACCGCCGGCTCGTCGCCCGGTTCGCAGCGGCGCAGCTCGAGTTCCTGCGAGCCATTGCTCATCGGCCGACGAGGACCCGGCCGCCGCCGATGGCCGACGACCACGACCGGGAGGCGAAGGCGGCCGCCACCTTGGCGTCGGCCCGGAGCCGGTCGAGCCCGTTCGCCGGTGGGGTGGTCACCTCGTAGCCGAGCTCGGCGAGCAGCCGGCCGCCGATGGCCTCGAACCGGGCCACGTCGGCCGGTTCCATGTCGCGCCGCCAGTCGCGCAACCCGACCGTCGGCGGGAGCAGCAGCCGCTGGTGAGCCTCGGGGAACCGGGTGGCGGCGATCACGTCACCCGCCCGTTCGTAGTAGCGGAGCAGTCCGTCGTCCCATCGAAGGTCGATGAACTCGCACAGGCGGCGCACGAAGGGCTCCGGCTCGGCCACCAGGTCCTCGTAGCGGACCTCGAGGTAGCGGTCGGGCCCGAGTCGAGCCCCGGCGCGGCGACCCCTGGCCACCCGCCGCCGCCATTCGACGGCCGCGTCCTCGATGCCGGCCGGCCCCCACGACGTCGTGCGGTACGACAGGGCCACATCGCGGCCGTCCCGGACGAGGTGGACGAACCGGGCCTCGGGGAACATCCGGGCCAGCCGGGGCAGGTACAGGACGTGCATCGGGGTCTTGTCGCCGTAGCGGGGCTTGCCCTGGTGCGCGGCCCACAGGCGGTACAGCCGCCGGACGGCCTCGGCGAACGACGACGCGGCCTGCGGCGAGAGCAGGGCCGAGCGGATCTCGTCGTCGGGCAGCTGCCACCGTTGGAGGGAGCCGTTGGCGAGCAGGAGGTCGAGGCACGGTTCAGCATCGAAGCGCCGGTGCCAGCCGTACCGGCGGGCGTAGTGCGGCCGCGACAGCCGGATGACGAACGACACCTCGTCCGGGATGGCCAGGTCGGGGTGGGAGTCGAAGATGGCCCGCAGCAGCGTGGTGCCCGACCGCCCCGATCCCACGAAGAAGGGAAAGAAGGCCGCCGCCGCGCGTTTGCGCGCGCTCAGGTCCGCCAGGCGACCCTCTGTGTCCTTAAAGGGCAAGAACGGGGGTCGCCGGGGGGTGGGCAAGCTCAGCCGCCTCGGCCCTGGGCCAGCCGCTTGGCCTGGCGCCGGACCGGGGCCAGCAGGCGGTGGCGGCGGACGTAGGCCACCAGTCCTTCCTCGTACCACGAACGGCCCTCGACCCGGCGCAGCGCCCGGCGCACCAGCGGCGGGCTCGGCAGCCCGGCGTAGTCGAGCCCGAACACCTCGGCCCGCTCCCGGTTGAAGGCGTCGATCAACGGGTTGAGGTTGTCGTTGATCGACCGGAACACAAACCCGTCGGCATCCATCTCGTTGTGGTAGTGGAGCACGAACGGCGGCGTGACCTCGTGGGCGAACAACGGATGGACCCGGACGGTGGTCGACAGGTTGGCCGCCACTGGCAGGCGGGCGACGTCGATGCCGTCGCCGGCCACGGCCAGGGCCAGCGCCAGCTGGTTGGTCCAGTGTCGCTCCGGGGCGGGGACGATGTCCGGCCGGCGCTCGTAGACGTCGAGGACCTCGTACACCCGCTCGGCCCAGCTCTCGAACAAGGGCTGGCAACGACCGTGGGGCACGAACACCACCCCGCTGTTGAAGTACGGGTACGTCACCGAGGCCGTCGACGTCGTGACCATCGACCGGCTGGGTTCGGTGATGCCGAGCTCGGCGAACAACCGGCGCCAGATGTCGGGGGTGTACGGGTCGATGTTCTCCGGCTTGATCGCCACCGCCGACGGATCGCCGTAGGCGGCGACGTCGCCGATGACGACGGTGTCCGTGTCGATGGCGAGCAACACGTCGAAGTCGTGGCTCCCGGCCAGCTCCAGCATGCGCAGCTTGTTGCTGGCCGGGCTCCGGCGATCGAACCGCTTGACGACCTGCACCTCGGCGTCGAGCTCGGTCAGGCCCTTCTCGTAGCGGGGCTCGACCGCGTCGACGAAGCTCACCACGAACGGGGCCGTGCTCAGGCCGCCGCCGAACCGGCGCACGGACAACACCAGGTTGCGCGCCTCAAGATAGAAGCGCTCGTCGTTCTCGGCCACGCACCCCACGAGGGTCCCGCCCACGACAGGATGGTAGGCCGTGACAGGACTGCGGACGGCGGCCGGACGGGCCGTCAAGGAGGCGGCCGCGCTCGGTGACCTCGTGCGATCGCCCGAGCGGGGGGTGGTGGTGCTCATCTACCACCGGGTCGGCGGCGGCGCCGACATCGAGGTCGACCTGCCCGCTTCCCTCTTCGACGAGCAGATGGCATGGCTGGTCGAGAACCGGTTGGCGGCCACGATCGACGACGCGCTCGCCGGCCTCGATCGGTCCGGTTCGCCGCCGGCGGTCGACGCCGTGGTGGTCACCTTCGACGACGGCACCGCCGACCTGATCGACCTCGCCCTTCCCATCCTCGTGCGCCACCGGGTTCCGGCCGTCTTCTACCTGTCGACCGACTTCGTCGAGCGGAGCGTCGCCTTCCCCAATGACGGTCGGCCCATGTCGTGGGCAGGCGCGCGGGAAGCGAGCTCGACCGGGCTGGTCACCATCGGCTCCCACACCCACACCCACGCCCTGCTCGACCGGGTCGACCCGGTGACCGCGGCCAACGAGCTCGACCGGTCCCGCCAGCTGATCGCCGACCGGGTCGGGGTCGCCGCCGAGCACTTCGCCTACCCCAAGGCGCTGCTCGGCTCGCCGGCGGCCGAGGCCCTGGTGCGTGAGCGGTTCCGCTCGGCCGCCCTGGGTGGCAATCGGCCCAACCCCTACGGCCGCACCGACCCGCACCGGCTGGCGCGGTCGGCCATCCAGCGCGGCGACGGCATGCGGTTCTTCGAGCGCAAGGCCAGGGGCGGGATGGCCCTCGAGGACCGGGCCCGTCGGGCGCTCAACCGGGTCAGGTACCTCGGCCGCTCGGCGTGAGTGAGACCGCAGGGCGAGCGAACCATCAACCCAGCCCCTTGGCCGAGGCGACCACCCGGTAGGTCTCGAGCACCGTCTCGACCACCCTGCGCTCGTCGAAGTGCCGGCCGGCCCGCTCGACTGCGGCCCGGCCCATCGTCCGCCGCCGATCGGGGTCGTCGCCGAGGACGGTGATGGCCTTGGCCAGGCGGTCCGGGGCCCGCACCGGCACGAGGAGGCCGGTCACGTCGTGCTCGACCACCTGCCGGCAGCCGCGCACATCGGTGGCGATCACCGGCAGGCCGCTGGCGCCCGCCTCCATGGCGGCGCGGGGGAAGCCCTCCCGGTGCGACGGCAGCACGAACAGGTCCATGCCCCGGTACAGCCGGTCGACGTCGTCCCGCAGGCCGAGGAACCGGACCCCGGCCGCCCGGGCGGCGTCGACCGCAGCGCGCGGAATGGCATCGGCCTTCTCCGGATCGTCCGGCCCGATGCAGACGACGACGAACCGGTCGTCGAGGGCGGCCGCCGCCTCGAACAGCTCTGGATAGCCCTTCTCGGCCACCATCCGCCCGACCATGCCGACCACGATCTGGTCGGGCCCGACCCCGAGCTCGGCGCGGATGCCCTCCCGGTCGGCCTCGCGGCCCGGCCGGAACCGGCGCAGGTCGACGCCGTTGCCGAGCAGCCGGGTCCGCCGCCTGGCGTTGAGCCGCCAGCGGACGAGGAGCTCCATGTCCTCGACGTTCTGGATGAGCTCGGCGTCGGAGAACCGGGCGGCCAGTCCCTCCATGGCGAGGACGACCGCCCTCTGCGCCCGCTTCCCGGAGCCGAAGTAGAGCCCGTGGTTGGTGTTGACGACGATGGGGACGCCGGCCAGGCGGCCGACGATCCGCCCGTAGAACCCGGGCTTCGGGTTGTGGGTGTGGAGCACGTCGAAGCGCTCGCGCCGCAGGATGCGCCACAGCTCGACCGCAGACCGGGCGTCGGCGGTCAGGCTCCACCCGCGGGTCGACGAGCGGAGGGGCAGGTGGCGGACGCCGTCGGCCTCGATGACCCCCACCCAGGGACCCGGAGCGCTGATTCCCGAGACCTCGTCGCCGGCGTCGACGGCCGCCCTGAGCTGGGGCCGGAGCAGGTACCACAGGCTGGAGTCGACCGTCGTCAGATGGGCGACCCTCATCCTGAGCATGCTACTGTATGCTCATGTTGACCCGCCGGCTGCAGGTCCTCATCGACGACGAACGACTCCGCCGCCTGGAGCGGGAGGCGGCTCGGAGAAGGGTTCCCGTGTCGGTGCTGGTGCGCGACGCGATCGATGCCGCCTACCCGATCGACGCCCCGGCCCGGCGGGCCGCCGCCCGCCGCATCCTGGCCGCCGAACCCATGCCGGTGCCCGATCCCCCGGCGCTGCGCCGGGAGCTGGACGACCTGCGGGGTCGCCGAGGGTGATTGTGGTCGACACCACCGTGCTGGTGTATGCGGTCGGCGCCGACCATCCGTTGCGGGCGCCGTGCCGCGCCCTCGTCGAAGCGGTCGACGCCGGTCGCGTGACTGCGACGACGATCGTCGAGGTCGTGCAGGAGTTCGCCCACGTCCGGGCCCGGAGCCGGCCCAGACGCGACGCGGCCACGCTGGCCCGCAGCTACGCCGAGCTGTTCTCACCGTTGCTCCCTGTCGAACGCGACGACCTCACCGCCGGCCTGACGCTGTTCGAACGCGCCGAGGCCCTCGGGCCGTTCGACGCCGTGCTGGCCGCGACCGCACTGCGCCACGGCGCAGACGGTCTGGCGTCGGCCGACGCCGGTTTCGCCCGAGTGCGCGGGCTTCGACACCTCGACCCGGCCGACCCCGGCTTCGCCGCGTCGCTGGGCTCCGGCCGCTGAACGGCGTCAGCCACCGAGCACCTCGGTCAACCCGGACAGGTCGGGCAGCTCGAGGTCGACGTCGGTCCCGCTGGCGACGGCCTCGTGCAGGCTGAGCCGGCGGCGCACCCTCACCGTCCGCCAGCCTCGCGGCCTCGGGCCGCCGAAGTCCTTGGCCGGGTTGTCGGCGACGTACGTGCACGCCGAACCAGGAACGCCCAGCTGCTCCTCGACCAGGGCGAAGGCGAGCGGGCCGGGCTTGCGCCAGTCGGGGCCGTGCTCCTCGGTGAACACCAACGGGTTGGCCCAGCGGTGCAGACCGAGCGCCCGCGCCTTGGCCCGCTGGCTGGCGAGCGGGCCGTCGGTCACCACCGCCACCGCGCCCGCGGCGGCCGCCGCGTCGAG
>JBOGGX010000255.1:0-7685 GCA_050744245.1 Acidimicrobiales bacterium | reverse complement strand
GGGCGGGGTGACCTCGTTCGGCACCCGCAGACCTCGCCCTCGCCTCGTGCCGTCCGGCTCGGGCCAGGCCGCCTCCGGCGTGTTGGCCAGCGCCGCGGTCATGTAGGCGCCCCAGATGCGCGCCGGTAACGAGCCCCCCGTCACCCGGCCGGTGCCGGGCACCTGCCGCATCGAGATCACGTCGCCGATCGCCCCCACCCACACGGCCGTGGCCAGCTGGGGCGTTGCCCCGACGAACCAGGCGTCGCCGTAGTCGCTGGCCGTCCCGGTCTTGCCGCCGGCCGGTTGGTTCGGGACCCGGGCCCGGGTGCCGGTGCCGCTGCGCACGTTCTGCACCAGCACGTCCATGGCCAGCCTGGCCGTCTGGGGCGACATGGCCCGCACGCCGCCGGGGGTGTGCTGGTAGATCACGGTGCCGTTGCGGTCCTGGATCTGCTCGATGTAGTAGGGCGGGTTGTAGATGCCGTCGTTGGCGATCGAGGCCATGGCCCCGGCCATCTGCAACGCCGGGACGCCTCCGACGCCGAGCGGCAGCGACATGACCGACGGAAGTTCGACGGTGACGCCCATCCGCTGGGCCTGGGCGATCACGGTGTCGATGCCGACCACCTGGCCCAGCCGGACGTAGGCGCAGTTCGACGAGCGCAGGGTCTGGCTGGTGATGGAGCCACCGCCGCCGCCACCACCCTCGAAGTTCACCAGGCGGTACGGGTTCGGCGTGCCCCCGGGATTCCTGAACGTGCACGGGCTGGTGCCCGAGATGGTGTCGTTGGGCACCAAGCCGTTCTCGAGGGCCGCGATCAGCACGAAGATCTTGAACGACGACCCGTTGTCGCGTCGGGCCGTGGTGGCGATGTTGTGCTGATAGCGCTCGTAGCCGGGCCCGCCGACCAAGGTGCGGACCGCGCCGGTCGACGGTTCGACGCTCACCACCGCCGCGCTGCCCTCGAAGTCCTGCCGGTTGTAGGGGTAGATGAAGCTGTTGGGCGCGTCCCCGGGGAGCACGTCGGCGCGCGCCTGGAGGGCCGCCTGTTGCGCCGCCGGGTCGTAGGTGGTGATGACCCGGATGCCGCCGTAGAACACGTTGTTGTAGCGCTCGGCCGCAGTGGCGCCCAGACCGAAGGCCGGGTTGTCGAGGAGCTGCTGCTTGACGTCCTCGGGGAAGTAGTCGAGCGGCGGAGGCAGGAAACTGGCCCCGGCCACCGGCAGGGGTTCCAGCAGGGCGGCGTCGACATCGGCCTGGGTCAGCCGACCGACCTGCTGGAGCCGGGTGAGCGCGATCCGGCGCCGTTCGGCTGCGACCTCGGGATACCTCAGCGGGTCGTAGTCGTTGGGATCGCGGATGACACCGGCCAGCAGCGCGGCCTGGCTCCACGTGAGGTTCTGCACGTTCGTCTGGAAGTAGGTCTCGGCCGCGGCCTGCACCCCGTAGGCGCCGTTGCCGAAGTAGACGATGTTGAGGTAGCGCTCGAGGATCTCGTCCTTGGTCATCTGGTCCTCGAGCCGCAGGGCCAGGATCGCCTCCCGCACCTTGCGCTCGAGGCTCTGCTCCGGTGTGAGGAGCGAGAGCTTGACCACCTGCATGGTGATCGTGGAGCCGCCCTGGGAGATCTCGCCGCTCTCGACGTTCTCGAACAAGGCCCTCACCGTCGACCTGAGGTCAACCCCCCGATGCTCGTAGAAGTCCCAGTCCTCGACGGCCAGGATGGCATCGACGACGTGCGGGGGGACATCGGCCAGGCGGACCGCCGATCGGTTCTGCTCGGCGTGGAGCACGGCCATGAGGCCGCCGTTGCGGTCGAACATGAGCGACCGCTCGGGCAGCGGATCGAGGTTGATGTCGCCGAACTCGACGTCGGCCAGGCCGGTGATCTGGCCCGCGGCCGGGCGGAGGGCGAAGGCGACGGTCGTGATCCCGACCACGCCGGCGCCAATGGCCGCGACGAGTCGCACGAGGACGGAGGAGGCATTCGAACTCGGCACGGAAGCCATCAACGGTAGCGGGTGAACTCCTCGCACAAGCATCGCGCACCAGGGTGCGCAGATCGCGAACCGGGTCGACGTCTGATCTCCCTCCGACTCACGACGATCCCGATTCGTTGCGCCGCGCTTTACTGTGCCGCCATGCCGCGTCGCAGGCCGTTCCGGTTCGGTGTGCAGTCCGGGCTCTCGGGAGCCTCCAAGCCTGGGGACTGGGCCGACCTGGCCCGCCGAGTCGAGGCGCTTGGGTACAGCTCGCTATCGATTCCCGACCACTTCACCGACCAGTTGGCACCCGTCCCGGCCATGACCGCCGCCGCCGCGGCGACCACGACCCTCAAGGTCGGCGCCCTCGTCTTCGGCAACGACTACCGCCACCCGGTGGTGCTGGCGAAGGAGATCGCAACCATCGATCTGCTCTCGGACGGGCGGGTCGAGTTCGGTCTCGGTGCCGGTTGGATGACGACCGATTACCGGCAGGCGGGCATCGGCATCGATCCGCCGGGTCCCCGGATCGAGCGCATGGGCGAGGCCCTCGAGATCTGCCGCGGGCTGTGGGGCGATGGTGCCTTCAGCTTCGACGGCGGTCACTACCGGGTCGCCGAGCTCGACGGGCAGCCCAAACCGGTGCAGCGACCCCACCCTCCGATCCTCATCGGCGGGGGGCGGCCCCGGGTGCTGGCGATGGCCGGACGTGAGGCCGACATCGTCGGCATCAACCCGAGCCTGCGGGCCGGTGAGGTCGGTCCCGAGGCCGTGGCCGACGTCGTGGCCGAGCGGGTGGACGAGAAGGTCGGGTGGGTGCGCGACGCCGCCGGCGACCGCTTCGACGCCATCGAGCTCAACCTGCTCGTGCAGTTCGCCATGGTCGTCGACAATCGGATGGAGCTGCTCGAGGCGACCGCGCCCGCGTTCGGTCTGACCGCCGAGCAGGCCATGGGATCGCCCTACGTGCTGGTCGGCACGGTCGACGAGATCTGCGAGGACCTCCGGACGTGGCGCGACCGCTGGGGCATCTCCTACTGGGTCGTGCACGTCGAGGTCGTCGACGCCCTGGCGCCGGTGGTCGAGCGGCTCTCGGGAACGTGACCGCCGCGCTGCGGTTCGACCTCGTCATCTTCGACAACGACGGTGTGCTGATCGACGGCGAGCGCCTGGCCTTCGGCGTGCTCGGGACCCTGCTCGACGACCACGGCCTTCCGCTACCGCTCGACGAGCCGATGGAGCGCTTCCTCGGCGGACCGCTCTCCCGCGTGGTCGAGTGGGCGGCGGCCTCCGGCTGGCCCTTGCCCGACGACCTCGTCGCTCGCTACCACGACGACCTGTACTCGGCGTTCGAGCGGGGCCTGGCCCCTACGCCGGGCGTGGTCGAGGTGCTCGATCGCGTGTCGACCGTGGCCGCGATCTGCGTTGCGTCGAGCGGCACCCGTGAGCGCATCCGACGCTCGCTGGCGCGGGTCGGCCTTCTGAACCGGTTCAGGGGCCGCATCTTCTCGGCCGCCGATGTGACCAGGGGCAAGCCGGCCCCCGCCCTGTTCCGGCACGCGGCGGCGACCATGGGCGTCGCCGCGGACCGGTGCGTCGTGATCGAGGACAGCCCGCTCGGCATCGAGGCGGCCAACGCCGCCGGCATGGCGAGCGTGGGCTTCTCCGGATCGGTCCCGTCCGAGCAGTTGGGTGGCGCGTCGTTGGGGGTGGTCAGCGAGATGGCTCGCTTGCCCGCACGGCTCGGGCTGCCCGCATGACCAGCGCCCCCCAACCGGCATCCACGAGCCTGTGTTCTGGCGTCATCCACGGATAGGCGCCGGCGACGTCGTCGCCGTGCACGGCCAGAAACCCGGAGAGGACGACACACCCACCCGGTCCGGTGATGGAGCTCACCGTCGGGGCCAGCTCGATCGAGGCGGCGCGGCTGATGTTGACCAGCACGATATCGAACGGCCCGGCGACGTCGCCCAGCGCGCCGGCGGACGGGACGACCCGGTCGGCGACCCCGTTGCGGGCCGCGTTGGCCGCGGTCACCGGCGGGGCCGTTGCGTCGACGTCGATGGCGAGCACCTCGCCCGCGCCCAGCCGAGCCGCGGCGACCGCCAGCACGCCGCTGCCACACCCGACGTCGAGCACCCGGGCGCCGGGCAACTCGGCGGAGATCACGTCGATGGCCGTCAGGGCCAGGCGGGTCGAGGGGTGGGACCCGCTGCCGAAGGCGCGGCCTGGATCGATCTGGAGCACGAGATCGTCCGGCTCCGCGACCAGGGGCACCCAGGGCGGCCGGATGACGATGCGGCCGCCCGCCCGCTCGGTCCGGGCATGAGCCCGCCAGCCGTCGAGGGCGGCGTCGGCGTCGACCATGATCACCACCATCGGCCAGCGGTCCACGACGGCCCGTTCCACGGCCGCCGGCTCGGCATCGGCAACCAGAGCGATCCGCCCGTCGACCGCGAGCCGCTCCTCGATCGCCGAAGCGCCGCTGGCCCACAGCACGTCGGATCCGGCATCGATCTGGTCGGCGGCCACCGTGAGCTCGACCAGGGGCTGCCGCACGGTGAGGACGGTAACGTCGTGGCGCCATGGACGCCGACCGCCTCGACGCCGAGGTCACCGGGTGCGCCGCCGCTCATCAGCGGCTGCTGGCCGATCTCGACCTGCTGACCGACGACCAGGTTTGCTCCGCCAGCCTCCTTCCGAAGTGGACGGTTGGGCACGTCCTCAACCACATCGTCCGCAACGCCGAGAGCATGATCCGGGTGTTCGCCGCCGCCGGCGACGGGCTCGTGGTTGAGCGCTATGCCGGCGGCGTGGCGGGGCGGAACGCCGGCATCGAGGACGGCGCGGACCGGTCGGCCGCCGAGCTGGTGGCCGAGGTCCGCGCGACGATCTGGCGGCTCGAGCAGTCGTGGGCCACGGCTTCGACCGAGGCGTGGCAAGGCCGGAGCGTGGAGACCTCCGGCCGGGAGATCCCGGTCAGCGACCTCCCGTTCCTGCGGTGGCGCGAGGTCGAGGTCCACCACGCCGACCTAGGCCTTGGGTTCACCTTCGACGACTGGTCGGACGCCTACGTGACCGCCGAGCTGGCCAAGCAGCTGCCCAGAGTCCCCGAGCGTCTCGGCCCCGACGATGCCGACGATGCCGACCATGCCGACCATGCCGACGATGCCGACGATGCCGACGATGCCGACGACGTCATCGCCCCCCTGCGGGCCGACCTGGGCGATCGCCGCCTCCTGGCCTGGCTCATCGGCCGCTGGTCACGACCGGACCTGCCTGACCTCGCGGCGTGGCACTAGCACCGGTCAGCATCGCCATCGTCGGCGCCGGCGCTCGCGGCCGGGCCTACGCCAGGCGGGCCGCCGCCCACCCGGATGTGGCCAGCGTCATTGCCGTGGCCGAACCCCGGCCCGAATATCGAGCGCAATTCTGCCTTGAGCACAATGTTGCCAAAGGCATGCAGTTTGCTTCGTGGGAGGATCTGGCCGCCCGACCGCCCCTGGCCGACGCGGTGGTCATCGCCACCCCCGACGCACTTCACGTCGAACCGGCGGTGGCCTTGGCCGATCTCGGCTACGCCATCCTTCTGGAGAAGCCGATGGCGCCCACCGAAGCCGGCTGTCGCGCCGTCGTCGACGCAGTCCACCGAACGGGTGTGCTCCTCGCCGTCGGCCACGTCATGCGGTATACGCCGTACACGCGGGCGCTCAAGGCGGAGCTCGACGCCGGCCGCATCGGCGAAGTGATGAGCGTGCAGCACCTCGAGCCCGTCGGCTACTGGCACTTCGCCCACTCCTATGTACGGGGCAACTGGCGCAACGAGGCGGAGTCGTCGTTCCTCCTGCTGGCCAAGTCGTGCCACGACCTCGACTGGATCCGCTTCGTGGTCGGGCACGCGTGTCGACGCGTGTCGAGCTTCGGCTCGCTGTCGCACTTCACGGCAACCGACGCCCCGCCCGGGGCCGGCGAGCGGTGCGTCGACTGCGTCGTCGAGCCGTCCTGTCCGTACTCCGCGGTCCGCTTCTACCGGAGGGCGGTGGCCGACCCAGACCTCCGCTACTGGGTAGAGGTCGTCACGTCGGACGTGTCGGCCGAGGGCGTCGAGCGGGCCCTGCGGGACGGGCCGTACGGTCGCTGCGTCTACGCCTCCGACAACGACGTCGTCGACCACCAGGTGGTGGCCATCGAGTTCGCCGGGGGCCAGACGGCGGTGTTCACCCTGGCCGCCTTCACGCCGGTCGCCCGCCGGCAGACCCGCCTCTTCGGCACCCGAGGCTTCATCGAGGGCGACGGCCGTCGCCTTCGTTGCTTCGACTTCCTGACCGAGACGACCGAGGTGATCGACACCGCCCCGTCCGGCTCCGGGCTGGCCAGTGGCGGCCACGGCGGTGGCGACGAGCGACTGCTCCTCGCGTTTGTCGATGCCGTCCGGCGGGGCGACCCGTCCAGGATCGACACGACGCCGGACGAGATCCTCGAGAGCCACCTCATGGCCTTCGCCGCCGAGCGCTCGCGACGCGAGGGCCGCACCGTCGAGCTGATGACTAACTTCGGGGCCGATGGCCCTGCACCGACTCCCGGCTGACGCCTCCGTCGACGAGGTCGTGGCCTCGCTCGACGAGCGGGGGTATGCCCTGCTCGAGCGGTTCATGTCGTCCGACGAGGTCGCCACCAAGCGGACCGCGCTCGACGAGGTGCTGGCTCGGACGCCGACCGGACGCAACGACTTCGAGGGGTTCCACACCCAGCGCATCTATGCGCTCTTCGCCAAGACGAGGGCCTTCGACGCCGCCGCCATCAATCCGACACTGCTGGCCGTGCTCGACCGCGTCCTCGGGGAGTACCAGTTCTCGGCGCCCGTCGCCATCCACATCGGCCCCGACGAGACGGCGCAGGTGCTCCACCGCGACGAGGACGTGTACCCGCTTCCCCGCCCGCACGACGAGGTGGTGTTCAACACCATGTGGGCCCTGTGCGACTTCACCGAGGCGAACGGCGCCACCCGACTCGTGCCCGGCTCGCACCGGTGGGAGCCCGACCGGCGGCCGGTCGAGGAGGAGGCGGTGGCGGCGGAGATGCCGGCCGGGTCGGTGCTGTTCTACCGGGGCAGCCTGTGGCACGGCGGCGGCGCCAACCGCACCGATCGACCGAGGCTGGGGGTCATCCTCGAGTTCGTCGTGTCGTGGCTCCGCCCCCAGGAGACCCACCTCCTGGCGGTGCCGTCCGAGGTCGTGGCCGAACTGCCCGAGCGGCTACAGGAGCTGCTCGGCTACAACATCTACCCGCCGTTCCTCGGCTATGTCGACGGGCGGCACCCTCGGCGCTCGTTGGCCCAGCCCGCCGGGGGGGAATGATCCGCGTGGGCGCTGCCGGACTCGAACCGACGACCGCTTCGTTGTAAGCGAAGTGCTCTACCAGCTGAGCTAAGCGCCCGAGGGTCATCAGCCTAGGTGAGTGCATGGCACCGCCGATCGCTCCCATCCCCGGTTGGCGTGAGGGACGCAACTAGCTTCGTGCCATGGCAGGCCGGACCACGACGGCGGACGGGCGGGCCGACCGTACCGGCGACCGCGACCTGGTCCGTCAGTACCTCGACGAGCTGCGGGCGTTCCCGCTCCTGACCGCGGCCGAGGAGGTGGCCCTGGCCAAGGCGATCGAGGCCGGACGCCAGGCCGCGGCCGAGCTCGCCGAACCCGACGCCGCGCCGGCCCCGGCGC